>NZ_JBTMXB010000027.1:0-60517 GCF_054489405.1 Mesorhizobium sp. A623 | reverse complement strand
GTCGCCCTTGAGCCCGCCGTATTCAGACCGCCAACGGTAATATGTTACTTCCGTCACACCTATCGATCGGACCGCTTCCGCGACCGATCTGCCCTGCGAAGTCAGAACATCAACCTGCCGCAGCTTCGTGACGATCTCTTCCGCACTGTGTCTCTTTCTGGCCATTTCTTAAGTCCTCCATCGGCTCAAAAACCATACATAAGGCAGGACCAGTCTTCAGGGGGCAGACCAGCGGTACCAGTTGCGCGTCAGTCTCGCGACGTCGACAGCCCCGCGAGAAGCGGAGCGTATGTGGCGAGCCTGCGGGATACGAACTCCGTGAGGAGTCGGACGCGCTTCGTCTTGCGTGTCTCCCCCTGTGTAAGAAGCCAGAGCGTGCCGTACAGGTGCAGGTCGGTGCCCGGCACCCTCACCAGCAGGGGATCGGCATCTCCGACGAAGCACGGCAGCGTCGCGATCCCGAGGCCTTGCCGTACCGCAACGATCTGCGTTGCGGCGTCCGTCGTCCTGAAGGGAACGCCTGTGGTGCACACCTCACCCTCGCTGGCCCAGTCCGGAATGCCATGCATGCTTATGACGATCCACCGGATAGGATCAGGCGCGCCCGCACGCCACGCGGCCAGTCGATCGCGAGACATGTAGACGCCGCCGAATAGTTCCGGTCCCTTCAGACCGTGAAGATTGAGCGGCAGGGTTTTGCGATCGTAGACGACACGGATCGCAACGTCGGCTTCTCGGTTGGTCAGGTTTGCCAGCTCGCCGGACGACAGGATGTCCATCTCGATGTCCGGATGCAGACGCGCGAAATCGGTGAAGTCCGGCATGAGCAAGTGTGTCGCCAGGATCGGTGTCAACGTCACCCGCAGGAGCCCGCGCACGCTCTGGTCGCGCCCGAAGACGCGGGTCTCCAGTTGGTTCGACGACGCCTCCATCTGGTTCGCGAGCTCGAGCACCTCCTCGCCCGCAGCGGTCAGGCGGTAGCCAGAGGGCAGCTTCTCGAACATCTGTGCCCCGAGGCGGTCCTCGAGCTGGGCGATGCGTCGCAGCACCGTCGCGTGGTTCACCCCCAAGCGCTTGGCGGCGGCCCGGACCGAGCCGCCACGCGCTGCGGCAAGAAAGTAGCGAACGTCATCCCAGTCGATCATGGTGCATTCCGCGCCGGCAGCCGCGCCTTCCGAAACGCAGCCTAGCACGCCGAGCCGCAGTGCGCTCGACTGTCGTGGCTTTGAATCCTGGAGCTGGATCGATTTCGCACCACCGATGTGCGCGCCTGCGCACTTACCGCCTGACCTCGGTAAACCTATTTTGGGGCTCTCAGAGGACCTCTCCCTCTACAGCCAAAGACCTGTGACGCCGAAACGAAGGAAGCATGAAATGACGAGATTAAATGGAAAAACCGCCGTGATTACGGGTGGCGCTACCGGCATCGGTCGCGCCGCTGCAAAGCGCTTCATCGAGGAGGGCGCCTTCGTCTTCATCTTCGGTCGCCGCCAGGAAGCGCTCGACGCGGCGGTGGCGGACCTTGGGTCCAATGCCCGCGCGGTGAAGGGCTCGGTCTCCAATCTGGCCGACCTCGACCGACTCTACGCGGCGGTCAAGGCCGAACGCGGGACCCTCGACATCGTCTTCGCCAATGCCGGGGCGGGAAGCCCGCTTCCGCTCGGCGAGATCACCGTCGAGCACATTGACGAAACCTTCGATACCAATGTGAAGGGCACGATCTTTACGGTCCAGAAGGCGCTGCCGCTGATGGGCCAGGGCGGTTCGATCATCCTGACCGGATCGAGCGCCGGCACCACGGGCGCCCCGGCATTTAGCGCCTACAGCGCGAGCAAGGCGGCCGTGCGCAACCTCGCGCGGACCTTTGCAGAGGATCTGAAGGGCACCGGCATCCGGGTGAACGTGTTGTCGCCGGGACCGACGGCGACCGAACTCGCAAAGGCAGCGCTCGGCGAGGAAGGCCAGAAGGTCTTCGCCTCGATGAATCCGCTCCAGCGCATGGCCGATCCAGCGGAACTCGGGGCGGCGGCTGCCTTTCTCGCGTCGTCGGACAGCAGCTTCATGACCGCCAGCGAGGTCGCCGTCGACGGCGGACTGGCGCAAATCTGACGCGCTCGCCGACTGAGCGCTCCAGTAGTCCGATTATGCACACATCCACGGAGAAAATCAGATGAAACGACCTCTTAAAGGAAAAACCGCTCTCGTTACCGGGGCGTCGCGAGGCATTGGCCGCGCCATCGCCGAACGTCTTGCAAAGGATGGAGCGACGGTTGCGCTGACCTATAACGCTAGTAAATCCGGCGCAGACGAGGCGGTCGCGGCCATCGAGAAAGCTGGAGGGACTGCGTTCGCGATCCATGCGGACCTCGTTGACGCCGCGACCATCCCCACCTTGTTCGAGAGACTCGACGAGGAGTTCACCAAACGGAATGGAAGCAAAGCCCTCGACATTTTGGTCAACAACGCTGGCAATTCCGGCTATGTTGGATTCAAAGACGCGACGCCAGACAGTTGGGATACCCTGATCGCGGTTTACGCCCGGGCGCCCTTCTTCATCGTTCAAGCCGCAATGAGCCGTCTCGCCGATCGCGCACGCATCATCAACATCTCTTCCGCCGCCGCTACGAAGCCCGTGACGGCCGCGCCGATCTACTCGATGGCCAAAGCGGCCATCAACAACCTGACCCATGCGCTCGCGTCCGAGCTGGGTCCGCGCGGAATTACCGCGAACGCCGTGGCGCCGGGCTACACGCGCACGGACGGCAATTCTGCCATGCGAGAGGATCCCGAACTCGTAAAGGCGGTCGAGGCCGAAATCGCGCTGGGACGCTTTGGCGAGCCTTCGGAAATCGCCGCCGTCGTGGCGTTCCTGGCTTCCGATGACGGCCACTGGGTGACCGGCCAGACGATTGAGGCGAGCGGTGGCTACAAGCTTTGACCGCCCAAAAAAACCAAGGAGAAGAAAATGAGCTATGCAATCATCGGCTTTGGCAATGTAGGCCAGGCCCTGGCCAAGGCATTTGCCCGTAAAGGCATCGAAGTATCCGTCGCAACCACGCGCGATCCGGAAAGCTTTGCATCCGAAGCGGCCGCGATCGGACCCACGATCGTTCCCAAAACTCTGGCGGACGCGGTCAAGGCGGACATCATCTTTCTGGCTGTCCGTTTCGAGCAGCACCCGGATGTCGCCAAGGCGCTGCCGACCTGGCAGGGAAAGACCATCGTCGATGCCACCAATGCCTACGGCGTCTCTCCTGAGAAACTGGGAGGACAGCCTTCCGCCAAGGTCGTGGCGCAGGCCTTCGCTGGCGGCAAGCTGGTCAAGGGCTTCAACCATGTGGTCGCCCCGGTGCTTGATCAGGATCCGGCCGTACATGGTGGTCGCAGGGTCGTGTTCCTGGCGAGCGACGATGACGATGCGGCAGCGGAGATTGGTGTGCTGGCGGAAAACCTCGGTTTTGCGCCGATCAAGCTCGGCGGCCTTTCGGAAGGTGGGCTGCTGGTCCAGGCGCACGGAAATATTTGGGGTCACCTGATCTTCAAGGACCTGGTCAAGTTCGACTAACGAGCGAGACGTCCCGGCAGAGACACGCTCGCGAGCGAAGCCACGAGCGCTCAAAATGGAGAAACTCCCATGAGCATCGAGAAAAACGTCCAGACCGTGAAAGCCTTCTTCGCCGCGATCGGCCGCGGCGACAGGGACGCCTTGCTTTCGCTGGTTGCCGAAGACATCGAGTGGATCATCCCCGGCAAAGACTGGCCGCTGGCCGGAACGCGCCACGGTCACGCCGGGCTGACGGATCTGCTCGAGACGGCATCCACCTCGATAGAAACGTCCACGGAGCCCCGCGAGTTCATCGCGCAAGGAGACCGGGTCTTCGTCGTCGGCTTTGCCAGGGGAAGGATCAAAGCGACGAACAAGACGTTTGAGGACGACTGGATCTTCGCCATCACGGTCCGGCACGGCAAATTGACCAACATTCGGGAGTACGTGGATACACAGGCACTAGCGCGGGCCTCGCAATAGAACGCCTCCGGGCCTCCTTAGCGCTGGCCCCTGTGCGGCCATCGTGTCGGTGCACGCGGTGGATCAGCCGTCGGTCGCCGCCCCGCGCTCTCGTCGAATACCCAACCGTAAGGAAGATTCCGATGTACGATCAATCCAGGCTATCCGAGTTGATCCGGTTCGCACGCGTCGATGCTGGCTCCACCGTCATTGATGTTTACCCAGGCGACGGCGACTGGACCCGTCTCTTCTCCGACATCGTGGGACCCGAAGGACGGGTCGCCAGCTTCGTGCCGGCCGAAGTCGCCGACTTCAAGAACGATCCGGTCGGCCAAATGAAAACGCTCGCGAAGGAGCCGGGCCGGGAGAACGTCGAAGCCGTCTCGGCGGACCTCGTCGCAATGCCAGAGGCCACGCAGCCAGCGGATGTCGTGTGGTTGCACCTGTTCTACCACGATCTCCACACCGCCCTGATCCAGAAGAAGGGTGCGACGGCGGCCGACTTCAATCGAGCCGTCTACGAGCGACTGAAACCCGGTGGGTACTACGTTATCGTCGACCACGCGGCTGCTGCGGGCACGGGCACGAACGACACCCAGTCGCTGCATCGGATCGACCCCGCCTTTGTCCGCGCGGAGGTCGAGGCGGCTGGCTTCGTGATGGACGCGGAAAGCACCGTGCTCGCAAACAAGGACGATCCGCACTCGATCAAGGTGTTCGATCCCTCGATCAAGGGCAAGACCGATCGCTATGCCTATCGGTTCGTAAAGCCCTGACAGTGACCCATCCGCCTGCCGAGGAGGTCAATTCTCCCAGACCTGAGGGAGTTCATTGAAACTCCCAGCCGCAGATTCAGCATCTTGAAATCGTACGTAGAGGAAGAAAAGTATGAACATTGAACTGAAGGGCCGCACGGCAATCGTGACGGGGTCTACCGCGGGCATCGGCCGTGCGACGGCGGAAGGGTTGGCTCGTGCCGGCGCTTCGGTCGTCATCAGCGGACGCACGCAGGCCCGAGTTGATGAAGCGGTGCGTCAGATGCGCGACGCGTTTCCGGAGAGCGGCATCTCCGGCATCGCCGCCGATCTTTCAACCGCCGCAGGCGCGGACGCATTTCTCGCGCAGGCACCAAATGCCGACATCCTCGTCAACAACGTCGGCACAGCATTCATCCGGGACTATAACGGCATCGAGGACATCGCGAATATTCCCGACGAGGATTGGCTCAGTCTGTTCCAGCTCAACGTGATGAGCGGCGTTCGCCTGTCGCGTCACTATCTCCCGCGCATGGTGGCGAAGGGCTGGGGTCGTGTCGCGTTCGTGAGCAGCGAGTCCGCAGTCAACATTCCCAAGGAGATGCTGGACTATGGCATGACAAAGACCGCGCAACTCGCCGTCTCGCGCGGTCTGGCCGAAGCAGTCGCGGGCACGGGCGTCACCGTCAACGCCGTCCTGCCAGGCCCCACCAGGTCCGAGATCATGGGCAACTTCTTGGCGAAGCAGGCCGAGACGAACGGCGTCACCCAGGAGGAGGCCGAGCAGGGCTTCCTGGCGGCCCTTCGCCCGACCACTCTCATCCAGCGCTTCGCGACCACGGACGAGGTCGCCAATATGATCGTCTACATCTGCTCGGAACAGGCTTCCGCGACCAGCGGCGCCGCGCTCCGCGTGGACGGCGGCGTTGTGCGCTTCATTGCCTAACCCTGATCGTCCGGGATTTAAGCACTCGGTGCGTTGTTCGTCCAGCAACGGCTGCTTTCGGCGTTGCGATCAAATTGGCTAAACGACGAGACTTGGGTCGGAAGCGGCGTTCCGATGAGCATCACGACGATCGCATTCGTGCGCAGAATGTCGCCGGACATTCTGTGGGCGGTCAAACCCAGCTTGTTTAGGGTAGGTTCTGACTATGCTCGGGAGAGTAGCGCCTGCGATGGAGATGATCTCGCGGGCGTTGTCGTTTCCGGCACCACCGTCATCGTCGAGATCCACACCATGCCCGCCCGTCCATCGACCCATGGCCCGGTCGGATGGCGCGGAAGCGGGGAGCGATTGCAGAAGCGATGCAATTTCACTCAACGATTTTCCAGTATGAGTCTTTGCGGATCACCTGGCCGTTGCGAAACGTGTAGAAATCGCAACCGCTAACCTCTGTTTTCGTTCCGTCACGGCTGGTCCCGGTGAGGGTCCATTTCGAGATGCCGGTGGTGGCGGCTGGATCCACGAAATGCTCTTCGTTGCCGTAGTGGACATCAGGCAGGCCTTCAAAGCGTGTCGCCAACGCTACTCGCACGTTCTGCTTGCCTTCCAAGCGTGTGCCCCACGGCTTGGTGCCCCGTGGCATCTCCAGAACGCAGTCGTCAGCAAAGAACACCATGATGCGATCGAGGTCATGCGCGTTGAAGGCATCACATAGCTCCGTCAGGGTTGCTCGAATATCCATTGATCCGTCTCCAATAGTCGGAATGATCGATGTGTAATCCGCGTTCGTTCTGCGTTTGATCGGCCAATACCGCCCGAGTCGCGTGGCAACGCCCAAGGGGTCGTTCGATATCCGCAGCATAAGCCAAGATCGTATCCGCGCGAAGAGTGTCCGCCGGACATTCCAAGGGCGGACAAAACCGGCTTGTTTGGGGTAGATTCTGACTATGCTCGGGGGAGTAGCGCCTGCGACGTAGCCATCCAGCGCGGGCGTTGTTGTTTCCGCCACCACCATCATAATCGAGATCATTGCCTTGCCCGTCCGTCCACCGATCCATCGCTCAGTTGGTAGGCGCGAGAAGCGTGACCGCGACAGCGATTACCAGCACAAGCGCGATCCGGTTGCCCGTGCGCTCTACCGCTCGAAGCGATGGCGGACTGAACGTGCAGCCTTCCTGCACGATCATCCGCTGTGCCGCGAGTGTGACCAACATGGCGTGATTCGTCCGGCGAGTGTCGTCGATCACATCGATCCGCATGGTGGTGATGAAGCGGTATTCTGGGACATCAGCCGCTGGCAAGCCCTGTGCGCGTCGTGCCATGGCAAGAAGACCGCGAGCCAGGACGGCGGTTTCGGCAATGCGCGCCACCGCTCGTGAGCCTCCCCCCGGGGGAGGTCAAATCTCTAGGGCCTTTACGTCAGGGACCGCGCGCCACCAAGAACGCATCCGTGGCCAAAATGGCGATGGGGGGGTGCGACGATAAAATGAACGTTCGAATTGAAGGAAAATTCCGTGCCAGCGACTGATCTTGGCCCTGCTGACCTCGGCGCTACTGACCGCCAGCTTGCGGTCAAATACCGCCCGCTCGATGCGCTCGTACCCTATGCCCGCAATGCGCGCACCCATTCCGAAGCACAGGTCGCCGAGATTGCCGGTTCGATCCGCGAGTTCGGTTTCACCAATCCGGTGCTGATTGCCGAGGATGGCACGCTGATTGCCGGCCACGGCCGGGTGCTGGCTGCGCGCAAGCTCGGCATGGAAGAAGTGCCCGCCATCGTGTTGTCGGGCCTGTCGGAAACCCAGCGCCGGGCCCTGGTGCTGGCCGACAACCGCATCGCCATGAATGCCGGCTGGGACGAGGAGTTGCTGGGGCTGGAACTCTCCGATCTGCAGGAGGCCGGCTTTGATCTGGGGCTGACCGGCTTCGGCGACGACGAGTTGCAGAACCTGCTTTACGGAAATCGCGAGGAACAGGACGGGCTGACCGAGGACGATGCCATTCCGGAGGTCCCGGCAACGCCGGTAACGCGGCGTGGTGATCTCTGGCTGCTGGGCGAGCATCGTCTCTTGTGTGGCGACTCCACCGATGGCGCCGACGTAACCCGCCTGATGGCAGGCGAGCGGGCGGCGCTGTTCGCCACCGACCCGCCCTATCTCGTCGACTATGATGGTACCAACCATCCGACCAAGAAGAATGCTTCGGCCCGCGCAAAGAAGATCGCCAACAAGGACGGGTTGGATGGTCATGTCGAACAGAAGCACTGGGATGGTTCCTCGCAAGGCCCGCAGTTCTATGAGGCGTTCTGCAAGACGGCGATCGAACATGCCATTTCCGAGGACGTCGCTTGGTATTGCTGGCATGCCTCGCGCCGCCAGCGCATGCTGGAAACCGTCTGGGACCAATTCGATGTGCTGCATCATCAGCAGATCATCTGGGCAAAGTCGCGCCCGGTGCTGACCCGTTCGGTGATGTTGTGGGCGCATGAGCCCTGCATGTTCGGCTGGGTTCGTGGCAAGAAGCCCCGCATCAACCGCGAGGGTTTTGAAAGCTGGCCGACCACGGTGTGGAATATTCCGTCGTCCGAGATTGAGACCCGCGAGCATCCGACCTCGAAGCCCGTGCGGGTTTTCACCTTGCCGATGCAGTTGCACACCCGTCCTGGCGATATCTGCTACGAGCCGTTCTCCGGCTCGGGCTCGCAGCTGATTGCCGGCGAGAAGACCGGCCGCCATGTCTACGGGCTGGAGTTGTTGGAGGCATTCTGCGACGTCGTCGTCAAGCGCTGGCAGACATTTACCGGCAAGGCGGCGACGCTTGATGGCGATGGTCGCAGCTTCGATGAAACCGCCGCCGAGCGCGTGCCCGATACCAGGGATGCGGCAGCGGCATGAAGCAATCTCGCGGTATGTCGCTGGTCGCTCACCAACGTCGCAGTATGGCATCGCGTCATCACGCAGATACTGGTGTTTCCGCTGTTCGGGCTCAGGGCATTATGTGTTGCGCTTTAGAGGTGTGGATAAGATTGCCTCACTGCGAGCCTAAAGTAGCAATAATGGGGGACCAGCGTGGGGGACCGGCTATTTTAGCTACCCCGTTATAATACTGATATTGCTATGTTTTTAAGGCCGAAAGGGCGCTGGCGGAGAGAGCGGGATTCGAACCCGCGTTACGGTCTCCCGTAAACACACTTTCCAGGCGTGCGCCTTCAACCACTCGGCCACCTCTCCGTCGTTGCGCTTCGTCGCGGCCGGTTAAGCCGCGCGGGTTGGGGATATGCGCAAATCCCTTGGGATGTCGGCGCTTGTGCGCGCCGCAGGCGCCGCCAACCAGCAACACCCTTCCCGTGCGGTTGAGCCGTCGAAGCATCAGCCGCGCGGCTCATCTAGTCGATCCTGGGTCGAATGCCAAGTCATAATGGCGTTGCTGTGCCATTGTTCGTGTCGCCAGGGCAAAGATCAGCCTCCTCATGTCCCGCGCCCTTCAAAAACAGGGTGCCGCGATTGCGAAGATGCCTGTCTCCCCCTATCAGTGAAATCGAACGGACAGTTAGAAGGTCTGCATGCTTCGTTTCCTATTCCGTCTTGCAGCCATGGTGGCGCTGTCGATCTCGGTCATCATGGCGGTGCTCGATACGACGCGCACGGTTGCCGCGTCGGCCCTGGTGCTGACACCGCTCAAGACAAGCTGGCTTGCCGTCTCACCCGATACGCTGAGCGCTTTCGAAATTTTCGTGCGCGAGAAAATCAGCCCCCTTTTGTGGGACGGGCTTGTTACGCGCGTGCTCGATTTGCCCGGATTCGGGGTGTTTGCGGCGCTTGCGGTGCTGCTCTACGCAATCGGCTACAGACGGCAACGGCGGACCGGACCAAATTGAAATCGGCGCCGGTCGACCGGCCCTGAAGGAGACGACCCTGTTCTTTTTGGCAGACATGCTGAACAAGAAGCTCCATCTTCCGACGCGGCAAGAGGCGCTGCCGGGCCGCCCCAGGCCCATCCGCACGGCTTCCAGGCATTTTGTTTCGAAGCGCGCACTCAAGGGGCCTTACGCGCCGGGGCTGGAAACGGCCTTGTTCGGGCTGGGCAATTTCTGGGGCGCGGAGCGCCTGTTCTGGCCGCTCGAGGGTGTATGGGCGACGGCGGCCGGGTTTGCGGGCGGCCTGACCGCCAATCCGACCTATCAGGAGGTTTGCACCGGGCTGACCGGCCACACTGTGGTGGTCCAGATCGTCTTCGACCCAACGATCGTATCCTATGGTGCGTTGCTGAAGCTGTTCTGGGAGAGCCACAATCCGACACAAGGCATGCGCCAGGGCAACGATATAGGCACCTTGTACCGTTCGATGATCCTGGCATCGGGCGAGGCCCAGCATGAGGCAGCGCTTGCCTCGCGCGGTGTCTACCAAAAGGCGTTGTCGGCGGCTGGCTTCGGCACGATAACGACGGAGATCGCGCCGGCATCGGAATTCTACTTCGCGGAGCAGGAGCACCAGCAATATCTGGCCCGGAATCCGGCCAGCGCCTCCTCTTTGAGGGGCACGGGTGTGGCGTTTGAGATTCTGGCCTAGGCCCTGCCTGCCATATTCCGCGCGCACGTTTTGATCGACCAAGATTCCAGATGAATTTTGCGTCCGACCATGCAAGATTGCAGTCAAGCGGGAGGTTTTTCGCTCCTGCCAAATGTCGCCTTCAACCCCGAAATCGGCTGGTGATGGCGGAAAATGAAAAAGCAAACCGACAGGGTGTGGATCACATGAAACGACTAGTTCTAGGCCTTCTGGCAGCGGCTGCGATGGTTCTTCCGGCGTTTGCCGCCAACGTCCAGCCGGCGCTTCTCTACGATCTGGGTGGAAAGTTCGACAAATCCTTCAACGAGGCCGCCTATCACGGCGCCGAAAAGTTCAAGACCGAAACCGGCATCCCCTATGTCGAGTTCGAGGTTTCCAATGCTTCGCAGCGCGAGCAGGCCTTGCGTCGTTTCGCCGAGGATGGCCGCAACCCTATCGCGATGGCGGGGTTTGCCTGGGTCGATGCGCTGCAGAAGGTGGCCGCCGAATATCCAGAACTGAACTTTGTGATCATCGACGACCATGTCGACCTGCCCAACGTGCGCTCGGTCAAGTTCAAGGACAATGAGGGCTCCTATATCGTCGGCGTCCTGGCGGCGATGGCCTCCAAGACGAAGAAGGTGGGCTTCATCGGCGGCATGGACGTGCCGTTGATCCGCAACTTCGAATGTGGCTATGTCGGCGGGGCAAAGGCGGCGGGCGCGACGGAAGTCATCCAGAACATGACGGGTGATACGCCGGCGGCGTGGAACGATCCGGCCAAGGGCGGCGAAATCGCCAAGACGCAGATCGACCAGGGCGCGGACGTGATCTATGCGGCGGCCGGCGGCACTGGCGTCGGCGTGCTGCAGGCGGCGGCGGATGCAGGCAAGCTCGGCGTCGGCGTCGATTCCAACCAGAACGGCCTGCAGCCCGGCCATGTGCTGACCTCGATGCTCAAGCGCGTCGACGTTGCCGTCTACAGCGCCTTCATGGACGGCAAGAACGGCACCTTCAAGGGCGGCATGAACGACCTCGGGCTCAAGGAAGGCGGCGTCGACTACGCCATGGACGACAACAACAAGGATCTGGTTACGCCCGAGATGAAAGCCGCCGCCGACAAGGCCAAGGCTGAGATCATCGCCGGCACCATCCAGGTGCATGACTACAACACGGACAACAAGTGCCCGTACTGATAGCGTTTTAAGCAATTCCAGGAAAAGTGGGAACCGGTTTTCCTTCTGGAATTGCGCAAAACAAAGCATGATCGTCAACCGCCGGGCATTGTCCCGGCGGTTTTTTGTTTCGAGGTGACAATGTCGGTTATCGTGGAACCCATGCGGGAAGCTGACATGGAAGCCGTTGTGCGGTTGCGGTTCGAGGCGTTTTTCGTCGGCAGTTCAAGAACACGGGCCGAGGAAGTGGCGGGTCTTTCCGCTTTGATGACCGGCGATGGTTTCGAATGCGCGCTGGTTGCGCGGATCGACGGTGCGCCTGTCGGGTCGGTCTTGATGGTCCGCCATGAACTGGAATCGCCGCACAGCCTGTCGCCATGGCTGGCCGGCCTGGTGGTCGCGCCTGAGCATCGGCGGACCGGGATCGGCGCGGCGTTGGTTCGCGCGGTCGAAGCGCATGCGTTGGCGGTTGGGGTGGCGGAACTGTATCTCTATACTTGGCAGTCACGGGATTTCTATGCGGCTCGCGGCTGGACAGATGCCGAGACGTTCGAGCAGCACGGCGATCCGATGCTGCTGATGGCGCGAAGCATCCGCGTCAATCCTGAGTAGGCTCCCCCCACTCACCAGTGCGGCGGCTTGGTTATCGGTACATCCGGGGCCGACTGATCTTCCAGTTCCAGAAAGCGTTCGGTCAGCGTACCCAGCTTGCGCTGCATGCGCTCGATTACCTTCCATTGCTCGGCGATCTGCCCCGAAAGTTCGTCGATGGTCTTTTCCTGCTCGGCGGTGCGGATTTCCAGCGTCGTCAAACGGTCGGGAGTGTCGGTCATCCGGGAGTTCCTTTGTGCCGCGGGGAGGGCCATTCTACGCCCTTGTTCAGCCATGCGTGAAGGCGGCGACTTTCGCCATGTTCGCATTTGACAAGACCGCCGCTGTTTGTCGAGAGTGGTTGATCGCCTGCTGATTGGCAGGGTGCGGGCACCATGCTAGGCAAGTGCAAACGAGTGGGAACCGCTGCATGGCGCAAGCCGCAATCGAACTGATCGGCATCAACAAGAGCTTCGGTGCGGTTCGGGCGAATCGCGACATCAATCTTGAGGTTGCGCGCGGCACCATCCACGGCATCGTCGGCGAAAACGGTGCCGGCAAATCGACGCTGATGTCGATCCTCTACGGCTTCTACCAGGCCGACAGCGGCGAAATACGGGTCAACGGCGAGCCGACAGCGATCCGGACCTCCAATGACGCCATCGCGGCCGGCATCGGCATGGTTCACCAGCATTTCATGCTGGTCGATAATTTTTCCGTCCTTGAAAACATCATTCTCGGCGCCGAGAGCGACGCGCTGCTGAAAAAGAGCATCGCCAAGGCGCGCTCGGAACTGGACCGGCTGGAGCGGGAATACGGGCTGGAGGTCGATCCGGACGCGATCGTCGAGGAATTGCCGGTCGGGCTGCAGCAACGGGTGGAAATCCTCAAGGCGCTCTATCGCGGTGCCGAAATCCTCATTCTGGACGAACCGACGGGCGTGCTGACGCCGGCCGAGGCGGACCATCTGTTCCGCATTCTCAGCCAGTTGAAGCAGGAAGGAAAGACCGTGGTGCTGATCACGCACAAGCTGCGTGAAATCATGGCCATTACCGATACGGTGTCGGTGATGCGGCAGGGCACGATGGTGGCGACGCGCCGGACGAAAGACACAACCGTCGAGGAACTGGCCGAACTGATGGTCGGGCGGCGCGTGCTGCTGCGGGTCGAGAAGGACGATGCCAGGGTCGGCGTCGCCAAGCTTGCGGTCAAGAACCTGGTCGTCAAGGATGCGCGCGGCGTCACCATGGTCGACGACGTCTCGTTTGACGTGCATGCGGGCGAGATCGTCGGCATCGCCGGCGTTGCCGGCAATGGCCAGTCGGAGTTGCTGGAGGCGATTTCAGGCGTGCGCCGCGCGGTATCCGGCACGATCATGCTGGACGGCAAGCCGATAGACCTGACGGGTGCCGCCGACCCCGGCGAGTTGCGTGATCGCGGCCTCGCGCATGTGCCGGAGGACCGCCACCATGTCGGCCTGGTGCTGGCCTTCGAGGAAAACGAGAACTCGATCCTCGGCTACCACGACGACCCACGCTATGCGAACGGCCCGTTCCTCGACATCGACGCCATCCGCAATGATGCGCGGGACAAGATCGAGAAGTACGATATAAGGCCCTCCGACTGCCGGCTGAAGACGGCCAATTTCTCCGGCGGCAACCAGCAGAAGATCGTGCTGGCGCGCGAGATGGAACAGGATCCGGGCGTGCTGATCGTCGGCCAGCCGACGCGCGGCGTCGATGTCGGTGCCATCGAGTTCATCCACAAGCGGCTGATCGCCATGCGCGACGCCGGCAAGGCGGTGCTGATGGTCTCGGTCGAACTGGATGAGATACGCTCGCTCTCCGACCGCATCCTGGTGATGTTTGACGGGCGCATCGTCGGCGAGCGTGGACCGGACGCCAGCGAGGGTGAACTTGGCCTGCTGATGGCCGGCGTCGAGCAGCAAGAGGCCGCCGAATGAGCGCGCCTTACGGCAAGCTGCCCGCCTGGGCGGATTACGGGCTGATCCCGCTGCTCAACCTGCTTGTCGCCTTCGTCGTCGCCGGTTTCGTCGTGCTTCTGGTTGGGGAAAATCCGTTCCGCGCCGCAGTGATCCTGGTCGAAGGCGCGTTCGGGCGCGGGCAGGGCATCGCGTTCACCCTCTATTATGCGACGACCTTCATCTTCACCGGGCTGTCGGTGGCGGTGGCGGTGCATTGCGGCCTGTTCAACATCGGCACCGAGGGCCAGGCCTATATGGGTGGCCTCGGCGTCGCGATTGTCTGCCTTTCCTTCGACAGCGTTCTGCCGTGGTGGCTGACCTTTCCGCTGGCCATCCTCGCCTCGGCGGCGATCGGCGCGCTATGGGCGCTGATCCCGGCCTATCTGCAGGCGCGGCGTGGTTCGCACATTGTCATCACCACGATCATGTTCAACTTCATCGCCGCCTCGATCATGGTCTATCTGCTGGTCGGCGTGTTGAAACCAATGGGGTCGCAAGCGCCGCAGACCCGGCTTTTCCTCGAAGGCGGGCAGTTGCCGAAGCTCAATTGGGTGATCGAACTGTTCGGCGCGAAAATCCGCTCGGCGCCCTTCAACATCTCCTTTCTGCTGGCGCTGTTGATGGCGTTCGTGATGTGGGTGCTGATCTGGCGCACGAGGCTGGGCTACGAGATGCGGACCTATGGCTTTTCACCCAAGGCGGCGCGCTATGCCGGTATTTCGGAAAACCGCATCATCGTCGTCACCATGATGATTTCCGGTGCGCTGGCCGGCATGATGGCACTTAATCCCACCATGGGCGACCAGCACAATGTGGCCATCGACTTCGTTTCAGGCGCGGGCTTTGTCGGCATTGCGGTCGCCTTGATGGGCCGCTCGCACCCGGTCGGCATCGTGCTGGCGGCCATCCTGTTCGGAATGCTCTATCAGGGCGGGGCGGAGCTTGCCTTCGAAATGCCGGCGATCTCGCGCGACATGATCGTCATCATACAGGGGCTTGTCATCCTGTTTGCCGGCGCGCTGGAGCATATGTTCCGCCCTTCGATCCAGGCGCTGTTCGCCTCGTTCAGCCCGAAGGCGGTGGGGATGGCGGCTGCGAAAGGCGAGGGGGGCTGAGATGGATATCTTCAACGCCATCATCCAGACACTCGATTCGACGGTCCGGCTTTCGGTTCCGCTGCTGTTTGCCTGCCTTGCCGGCCTTTATTCGGAGCGCGCCGGCATTTTCGATATCGGGCTTGAAGGCAAGATGCTGGCAGGGGCCTTCGCAGGTGCTGCCGCGGCCGCGGTGTTTCATTCGGCGCTGATCGGGCTTGGCATGGCGATCCTCGTTTCGGTCGGCTTCGCGATGGTCCATGGCTTTGCCTCGATCACGCATCGGGGCAACCAGATCGTTTCAGGCGTCGCCATCAACTTCATCGCGGCCGGCTCGACGGTCATTCTGGGGCAGGCATGGTTCCATCAGGGCGGGCGGACGCCTGCTCTGGGCGCTGGCGAGCGGTTCTCGCCGATCACGCTACCGGGAGCCGATGCGGTGAAGGAAATGCCGATCATCGGCGCGCTCTATTCGGAACTGCTTTCGGGTCATTCCATCCTGGTCTATCTGGCCTTCGTCATGGTGCCGGTGACGTGGTGGGTGCTTTTTCGTACCCGGTTCGGGTTGCGACTGCGGGCTGTCGGCGAAAATCCGGCTGCGGTCGATACGGCGGGCATTTCCGTTGCCTGGCTACGCTACCGCGCGCTGATCTGCACCGGCGTCCTGACCGGCATTGCCGGGGCCTATCTGTCGATGGCGCAAAATGGCGGCTTCGTGAAGGACATGACTGCCGGCAAGGGCTACATCGCGCTTGCCGCGCTGATCTTTGCCAAGTGGAAGCCGGTCAACGCCATGTTCGCCTGCCTGCTGTTCGGGTTCCTCGATGCGTTGTCGATCCGCCTGCAAGGCACGCCGCTGCCGCTGATCGGCAAGGTTCCGGTGCAGTTCATGCAGGCGCTGCCCTATGTGCTGACCGTCGTGCTGCTCGCCGGCTTCATCGGCAAGGCCATCCCGCCGCGCGCCGGCGGCGTGCCCTATGTGAAGGAGCGGTGAGCATGACGAGTTCGCATGACCTTTTCCTTGCCGCCAAAACCGCCATGGCCAAGGCCTACGCGCCCTATTCGAAATTCCCGGTAGGAGCAGCCCTTCGCACCGAGGATGGCCGGGTCTTTGCCGGCGCGAACATCGAGGTCGCGTCCTATCCCGAAGGCTGGTGCGCGGAAACGACGGCACTTGGCCACTACATCATGGGTGGCGGCGGCAGGATCATGGAAATCGCAGTCACCGCCGAGCGCATGGCCCGCTGCACGCCGTGCGGCGGCTGCCGCCAGCGGCTGGCGGAATTCTGCGAACCATCGACAAAACTCTACCTCTGCGACGCGACCGGCGTGGTCGAGACCGTAACGATGGGCGACATGCTGCCCTACGGCTTTCAGGGCGACATTTTGAAATGAAGCAGGCCATCGATGTATTTGTCGAGCGGCTGGACGGGCTTGCCCCTGTCACCGCACTCGTGCTGGGATCGGGCCTCGGCGGGCTGGTCGATCAGGTCGAGGATGCCGTGCGTATCCCCTATGCCGAACTGCCGGGCTTCCCGACAAGCGGCGTCAGTGGCCACGCCGGCGAAGTCGTGGCGGGCCGCTTTGGCGGCCAACCGGTGTTGATGCTGGCCGGGCGCGCGCATTATTACGAGCACGGCAATGCCGCCGCCATGCGGCCGGTTCTGGAAGTGCTTGCCGGCATCGGCGTGAGCAAGTTGATCCTCACCAACGCGGCGGGTTCGCTCGATCCGCAAATGCTGCCCGGCTCGGTCATGCTGGTCACCGACCATATCAATTTTTCCGGGACCAACCCACTCATCGGCGAGGCGAGCGACCGCCGTTTCGTCGGGCTGACGGAAGCCTATGACGCGGCCATGCGCGAGGCGATCGAGCAGGCAGCGCGTGCTACCGGTACGATTCTGCACAAGGGCGTCTATATGTGGTTTTCCGGGCCGTCCTTCGAAACGCCCGCCGAAATCCGCATGGCGCGCGCGTTCGGGGCGGATGCGGTCGGCATGTCGACCGTGCCGGAAGTGATTATCGCCCGGTTCCTTGGCCTGCGGGTGGCGGCGTGCTCGGTCATCACCAACCTTGCGGCGGGCATGACCGGGGCGGAACTGTCGCATCAGGAAACCAAGGACATGGCCCCGGTCGGCGGCACGCGGCTGGCCACGATCTTGCGACATGTGTTCGCGGAGGGGCTGTTGGATGGGTAGGTCTCGACACGCCGGGGCGGCATAAAAATGCTCCCCCAGGAAATCATCCGCAAAAAGCGCGACGGCCAAAGACTGTCGCAGGACGAGATTGCCACCTTCATCACCGGACTGACCGCCGGCACGGTTTCCGACGGCCAGACGGCCGCCTTTGCGATGGCGGTTTATTTCAACGGCATGAGCCGCGACGAGGCGGTGGCGTTGACGCTGGCCATGCGCGATTCGGGCGCGGTGCTCGACTGGTCGCATCTGCCCGGCCCGGTCACCGACAAGCATTCGACCGGCGGCGTCGGCGATAATGTCTCGCTGATGCTGGCTCCCATTGTGGCAAGCTGCGGCGCTTATGTGCCGATGATTTCCGGGCGTGGGCTTGGCCATACCGGTGGCACGCTGGACAAGATGGACGCGATCCCCGGCTATGTCAGCCAGCCCGACCTAGCTCTTTTTCGCAAGACCGTGCAGGAGACGGGCTGCGCTATCATTGGCCAGACCGCCGATCTCGCGCCGGCGGACCGGCGGCTCTATGCGGTTCGCGACGTGACCGCCACGGTCGAATCGGTGCCGCTGATTACCGCTTCGATCCTGTCGAAGAAGCTGGCCGCCGGGCTGGGTTCGCTGGTGCTGGACGTGAAACTCGGCAACGGCGCGTTCATGGAAAAGTCGCGCGATGCGACGGCTCTCGCCACCAGCCTCGTCGAGGTTGCCGTTGGCGCCGGCCTGAAAACCTCGGCGCTGGTGACGGCCATGGACGAGCCGCTGGCATCGGTTGCCGGTAACGCGCTCGAAGTGCTGAACGCGGTTGATTTCCTGACGGGCAGGTTTCGCGGCTCGCGTCTTGAGACGGTGACGCTGGCGCTGGCCGCCGAGATGCTGCATCAGGCCGGCCTTGCCGCGACCAACCAGGACGGCATGCGCCGCGCCGTCGAGGCGCTGGAGGGTGGCCGCGCCGCCGCCACGTTCGGCCGCATGGTCGCTGCCCTTGGCGGTCCCGCCGATTTCGTCGAGAATGCCGAAAGATATTTGCCGAAAGCCCCCGTGGAACTTGCCGTTCGCTCCGGTGCGGACGGTTTTGTCACCGGGATCGCGACGCGCGAAATCGGGCTTGCGGTGGTCGAACTTGGTGGCGGGCGCGGCCGCCCGGAAGACAGGATCGACCATTCGGTCGGCATCAGCCGGCTTTTGCCGGTTGGTGCGCAGCTATCGCGCGGCGACGCGCTGGCGCTGGTTCACGCCCGCACCCAGGCCGACGCGGAGAAAGCGACTATTGCCGTGCTTCGCGCCTATTCGCTCGGGCCGGGCAAGCCTGCCGCGAAAAAGTCGGTCATCCGGCGGATCGCGGCGTTCTGAGCTACTGCACGAGAAGCAGTGCGCCATCCTGCGCCTGGAATTTTTCCAGCCGGTTGAGGAAGCTCATGCCGATCAAATTGGTTTTCAAGGCCTTGTCGTCCAGCACGACCGCCTGCACGTCGTTGAGCGAAATCCTGCCTATCTGAAGACTGTCGACGGTGATGAGTGCCGCCTTGATGGTGCCGTTGGCGGTCGAAACCTCGTGGTTGAAGTCGGATGCCGCAAGCGACACGCCGATCCTGCGGGCTGTCGAGGTGTTGATCGCAACGAGCGTGGCGCCGGTGTCGACCAGCGCGTCGATCTGGCGGCCGTTCAGCTTGAAGGTGCCCGCGAAATGACCGCGCCCGTCCGACTGGACGACGACCTTGCGGCCAAGCGGCTGCGGTGCTGCCGGGTTGATCGCGGTGGTGACCATTTTCAGATCTGGCGTGGCCGCCCGGTCGCCTTTCAGCGCGGCGGCCAGAAAGCGGTCCAGGACTGGCTTGTTCGACTGGTAGAGGATCGGGATCGATGCCGATATGCCGACGACGAACACGCCAAGAATGAGAAGCTTGCGCAGCATGAAAATTGCCTCTTCGAGAGAGGCAATTTGCGCTGGTAATGGTGTTTTTCAGGTTTAACGAGCGCATTTTCGGCTGGTTTATGCGCGAAAAGCACTGGTTTTGCGTCAATAAAAGGTAAATTTCGGCCCTATTTCGTGCCGTAGAGCCGGTCGCCGGCATCGCCGAGGCCGGGAAGAATGTAGCCTTTTTCGTTCAGCTGACGGTCGATGGAGGCGGTGTATACGGGGACATCGGGGTGCGCTTTGGTAAAGTGCTCGATGCCTTCGGGGGCAGCCAGAAGGCACAGGAAGCGGATGTTGGTCGCGCCGCGTTCCTTCAGCTTTTCCACGGCCGCGATTGCGGAATTGGCGGTTGCCAGCATCGGATCGACGACGATGATCAGCCGGTCGGCGAGGTCGCTCGGCGCCTTGAAGAAATATTCGACGGCCTCCAGTGTTTCATGGTCGCGGTAAAGGCCGATATGGGCGACGCGGGCGGCCGGCACCAGATCGAGCAATCCTTCGAGCAAACCGTTGCCGGCACGCAGCACCGAGGCAAACACCAGTTTCTTGCCTTCGAGGATCGGCGCGTCCATGGTTTCCATGGGCGTCTCGATCTGCGTCGTCGTCAGTTCGAGGTTGCGGGTTACTTCATACCCGAGCAGCAGCGATATTTCGCGCAACAGCCGCCGGAAACCCGCCGTCGAAGTCTCCTTCTTGCGCATGATGCTCAGTTTGTGCTGCACCAGCGGATGATCGATGACGGTGACGCCCTTCATGGTCTTCTCCTTGAATTTCCGGCTTTGGCGAAACCCTAGCGGGAATGAGCATGCCAAGGAACGGGCTTGGAGGCGCGATCACAGCTTTTGCAGAAGATTCAGCGAGTGGGCTTGCCTGCCAGGCGCGCCAGCAGGGCGGTCCTGGTCTTCGTTTCGATGAAAGCGGCTTCGATCGCCGTTCGCGTAATGGCTGCCAGCGCCTTCTCGTTCAGGCCGAAATGCCGGGCGGCATTGTCGTATTCCTGTTTGAGCGACGTGTGGAAAAAAGGCGGGTCGTCGGAATTCAGCGTCATTTTGCAGTCCGCCGCCATCAACGCGGGAAAAGGATGCTCGGCAAAACCGGCATAGAGACCGAGCGCGATGTTGGAACCGGGGCAGCATTCCAGCACCACGCCTTCGTCGGCGATACGCCGGACCAGGTCGGGGTTTTCAATGGCGCGCACCCCGTGGCCGATGCGGGAGGGCCGAATATGGTCAAGCGCCGCGGCTACGCTTTCCCAGCCCAGCAGTTCGCCGGCATGAATGGTGATGCCCAGCCCAGCCTCGCGCGCGATTTCGAAGGCGCGCACATAGTCTTCGATGTCGCCGATCCGTTCGTCGCCGGCGACGCCGAAACCTGTCACCAGTGGGTGTCCGCAACGGGCCGCGAAGCGTGCCGCCTTCTCGATGGATTCCACCCCGATGTGGCGCACGCCGGTGACGATCATGCGGCTTTCGATACCGGTCCTGGCCTTGGCGCGGATCATCCCTTCGCCCAGCGCATCCGTATAGGCTTTCGGCGACAGGCCGGCCTTGGCGGCGTGATCCGGCGAGGTGAATATCTCGGAATAGATCGCGCCGTCGCGGGCAAGGCTGGTGAGATAGTGGTCGGCGAGCAGCGCATAGTCTTCTTCAGTACGGAAAAGGTCGGCGGAAAAATCGTAGGCCGCCAGAAAGGAGGTGAAGTCGTGCCAGACAAAGGAACCGTTGCGGATGAAGGCCGTATGATCGCTGCCGTATTTCTGCGCCTGGCGAATGACCAGATCCGGCGACGCGGCGCCTTCGATGTGACAGTGAAGTTCCGCTTTTGGTTGCATGCGGTTGCCTCTGGCGTTCCTGGATGCGCGGCCGAACACCGCGTCTTAAACAATAGCGCCCCGTATCTCTATCGGCTATGGTCCCGCCGGTTTTAGGTCGGATCAAAAGAATGTCAGTTGAGAGAACCAGAGCGTCGGGCGGCATGGAAACGTCCTACGGTTTCCAGCAGGTGGAGGCGGGTGAAAAGCAGCCGCTGGTCAACGACGTCTTCCACAAGGTCGCCAAGCGCTACGATTTGATGAACGATTTGATGTCGGCCGGCCTGCATCGCCTGTGGAAGGACGCCGCCGTAGCGTGGCTCAATCCGCCGAAGCGGCCGGGCTGGCGTGTGCTGGATGTTGCCGGCGGCACCGGCGATATCGCCTTCAAGATAGTCGAGGCAAGCCACCGCAACGCCCATGCGACGGTGCTCGATATCAACGGCTCAATGCTTTCGGTCGGCCGCGACCGCGCCGAGAAGAAGGGCCTTTCGGAAAACACCGATTTCGTCGAAGCGAACGCCGAGGAACTGCCGTTCGAGAACGGTACTTTCGACGCCTATACGATAGCCTTCGGCATCCGCAACGTGCCGCGAATCGATATCGCTCTTTCCGAGGCGTTTCGCGTGCTGAAGCCCGGCGGCCGGTTCCTGTGCCTCGAATTCTCCGAAGTCGATATGCCGGTGCTCGACAAGGTCTATGAAGCGTGGTCGTTCAACGCCATCCCGAAGATAGGCAAGGCGGTGACCGGCGACGGCGAGCCTTATTCCTATCTGGTCGAATCGATCCGAAAATTCCCCAACCAGGCCAATTTCGCCACCATGATCGGCCGCGCCGGCTTCGAGCGCGTCAGTTTCCGCAACTATTCCGGCGGTATCGCGGCTGCCCATTCCGGTTGGAAGCTTTGAGGCAGGTGCGGCGATGAGCAGTGTTGGTGCCGGCCTCCGGCTCGCCAGAGCCGGCTGGGTGCTGGTGCGCGAAGGCGTGGTTGCGGCGTTGCCGGGCGATCAGCTTTCGGGCATGCCGAAGCTTGGCTGGCGGATTGCCCGGCTGTTTACCCGCCGCCGCGCCCTTCGCTACCAGCGCAGCGACCGCTTGGCGAAAGCCGTGGCGCGGCTCGGGCCTTCCTATGTCAAGCTCGGCCAGTTCATGGCGACCCGGCCCGATGTGGTCGGCAACGACATCGCGCTCGATCTCGCCATGCTGCAGGACAAGATGCATACCTTCCCGAAGGGCGAGGCGATCGCGGCGATCGAGGGTTCTCTTGGCCGTCCGGTAGGGGAACTTTATGCCAATTTCGGCGACCCGGTGGCTGCCGCCTCCATCGCCCAGGTGCATTCGGCGTCGGTTACGCTCGAGGATGGCCAGCAGACCGTGGCGGTGAAGGTGATCCGCCCCGGCGTGCGTCGCCGCTTCGCGCACGACCTTGAAAGCTTCTTCCTCGCCGCGCGCCTGCAGGAAAAATACATCCCGTCCTCGCGCCGCCTGCAGCCTGTTGCGGTGACGCAAACGCTGGCGCAGACGACCAGGATCGAGATGGATTTGCGGCTGGAAGCGGCAGCGCTTTCGGAGCTTGGCGAAAACACCAAGGACGATCCGGGCTTTCGGGTGCCCTCGGTCGATTGGGAGCGCACCGGCCGCGACGTGCTGACGATGGAGTGGATCGACGGCATTAAGATGAACGATGTCGCGGGTCTGGCTGCGGCGGGGCACGATCTGAAGGCCATTGCCGCCAATCTCATCCAGTCTTTTTTGCGCCATACGTTGCGCGACGGTTTCTTTCACGCCGACATGCATCCGGGCAATCTGTTCGTCGAGGAGGGCGGCACCATCGTCGCCGTCGATCTCGGCATTGCCGGCCGATTGGGCAAGAAGGAGCGTCGGTTCCTGGCGGAAATTCTCTACGGTTTCATCACGCGCGATTATCTGCGCGTGGCGGAAGTGCATTTCGAAGCCGGTTACGTGCCGCGCCAGCACAATGTCGCGGCCTTCGCGCAGGCCATTCGGGCTATCGGCGAGCCGATCCATGGCCAACCGGCGGAAACCATCTCCATGGCCAAGCTTTTGACGCTGCTGTTCGAGGTGACCGAACTCTTCGACATGCAGACGCGGCCCGAACTGGTGCTGTTGCAAAAGACCATGGTGGTAGTGGAAGGCGTCGCCCGCACGCTCGATCCGGCTTTCAACATGTGGAAGACGGCCGAGCCGGTCGTGGGCGACTGGATCCGCGGCAATCTCGGACCGCGCGGCCTGTTGAGCGATGCGCGCGAGGGCGTCGGCGCGCTGGTTTCGCTGGCGCGCCAGGCACCGGATTTTGCGCAGCGCACCGAACGCCTGTCGCGAGAAATCGACCGGATGGCCGAGAATGGCCTGCGTTTCGACGAGGCGACGGCAAAGGCCATCGGCAAGGCCGAGGCGCGAGCGACGCGCTCGGGCCGCGTGGCGCTATGGATTATCGCGCTGACGCTGCTGTGGCTGGCGTGGCAGGTGGCGTGACGAGGCGTCGTTGTGCGCTTCGTTCGCTTCCTCTAGTCTTCGCTCGCTGACAAAGGGCTTCTGCATGACACTTTCGCAAAAGCGCATTCTGCTCATCATCGGGGGCGGTATCGCGGCCTACAAGGCACTCGACCTTATCCGTCGGCTGCGCGAGCGCGGAGCATCCGTGCGCTGCGTCATGAGTGCGGCGGCGCAGGAGTTTGTCACGCCGCTGTCGGTGGGCGCGCTTTCGGCCGACCATGTTTTTACCGAATTGTTCGACCGGCAGGGCGAGCACGACATCGGCCATATCCGGCTTTCACGCGAGGCCGATCTCGTTGTGGTGGCACCGGCTACGGCTGATTTGATGGCCAAGCTGGCCAACGGCCATGCCAACGATCTTGCATCCACAGTCCTTTTGGCCACGGACAAGCCGGTATTGATGGCGCCGGCGATGAACCCGCTTATGTGGGCGCACCCGGCGACGCGCCGCAACCGTGCCACGCTGGAAAAGGACGGCGTCAGTTTCGTCGGGCCGATGAGAGGCGAAATGGCGGAAAGCAACGAGGCGGGTGAGGGCCGGATGGCGGAGCCGCTGGCAATCGTGGAAGCCGTGGAAGCTTTGCTGGAGGGCGGGCAAAAGCCGCTTTCGGGCCGAAAAATAATCGTCACGTCCGGCCCGACGCATGAGCCGATCGATCCGGTGCGCTACATCGCCAACCGTTCGTCGGGCAAGCAGGGCCATGCCATTGCTGCGGCCCTGGCGAAACTGGGCGCGAATGTGCATCTTGTTTCCGGCCCGGTTGCGATTGCCGATCCGGCGGGCGTTACGACCGTCCATGTCGAGCGCGCGCAGGAAATGCGCGACGCGGTGGAAAAGCTGCTGCCGGCCGACGCGGCCGTCTTCGTGGCGGCGGTTGCCGATTGGCGCACCGCCGATTCGTCTGGCGAAAAGATCAAGAAGGTCGCGGGAGAGGGGCCGCCGGCCCTGCACATGGTCGAAAATCCCGACATTCTCGCGGGCGTCGGGCATCACCAGTTGCGGCCCGCGCTGGTTGTCGGCTTCGCTGCCGAAACGCGAGACCTTGTGGCAAACGCCGAGGCGAAGCTGAAGAAGAAGGGGGCCGATTTCATCGTCGCCAACGACGTTTCGCATGATAGCGGCATCGGCAATGGCGGCGTGATGGGCGGCGACCGCAACCGGGTGCGCATCGTGAGCGCTACCGGCGTCGAGGAATGGCCTGAAATGGGCAAGGAAGAAGTGGCGGCGCGGCTGGCTAGCCTGATCGCCGAAAAGCTCAAGACTGCCCGTTAAAAAGCGTTCCCGACACACCGTGCGCCCAACCGGATGCACGGTGTTTCGGGATTGCTCAAAGCCGAGAGCCGCTATTTGAAGGAGCGGATCAGCTCCATCGAAGTCACCGCTACGGCGAGGTTCAGGCCGGTCTGGGCCTGTACGCTCAACGGTTGCAAGGTGATCGAGTCGCGAAAGCCGCCGACGAGAAGATTGGCGCCGCCGCCGGTCACGATCGAGGCTTCGGCATTCACGCCGACATAGGTGCCGCCAAGCTTGTCGCCTGGCTCGCCCCTGGTGGCTGCCAGCACGGCCCATTGAAGCGCGCCCTGGTTGGTGGCGCCGAGATCCACGCCGAGCTTGGAGATGACGCCGGTATACGCTTCCGAACCGCCGCCGTGATTCGGACGGAACGTGCAGGCCACGCCCTTGTTCGACGTAATGACGTAGCCCGTGCCGCCATCAATGGTGCAATCGAGGACGCCGAGTTCGACGCCGGCATAGGCCGGAGCCACCATCAGCGTGGCGAGAAGCGCGGTAGCGCAAGCAATTTTTGTTTTCATGGGAAAAACCCTCTTTGTGTTACCAGTATCAATGAACTGGAGCCGGAAGGGTTCCTGAAAAACCATGGCGCAAGCATGGCAGTTGCTGCGTCACATGGCCTTTTCATTGTCGGAGGTCGCGACCCGGACGGCGGAGGCGCTTACCCCTGCCGCAAGGGCAAGCCCGCTTTCTTCACGCAGGCAGGTTAAGGCAAGCCGAATTCCCGGTCTTGATCCGAAAATCCGTCAGCTACGGGCGGTGCGGCTGAGGCCGTCCTTGGCAGGCTGGTAGGTCGGGTTCAGGCGTGCGGCCTCGCGATAGGATTTTGCCGCCTTGGCCTTGTCGCCGCGGCGCTCGTAGATCAGCCCCTGATTGGCCCACGCTTCGGCGTTCTTGCCGTCGAGCTTGATGGCCATGTTGAAATCGGCGAAGGCGTTGTCTTCCTGGTTCAGCGCCAGATAGGAAAGGCCGCGCCCATTATAGGGTTCGGAAGCGTCCGGCGCCAACGAGATCGCGGTCGAGAAATCCTCGATGGCGAACTTGTGCTGGCCCTGGCTCTGGTAGATCAGGCCGCGATTGTGGTAGGCGCGGGCATCCGTGGTGTCGAGCTGGATCGCCTTCTGGAAGTCGTTGAATGCATCCTGCGTGCGGCCGGCCTTCCGGTAGAGATTGCCGCGCCCGATATAGGCGGCGTCGTAGCTGGCGTTGATCTGGATGGAGCGGTTGTAGTCGTTCAGCGCGCTCGTCTGGTCGCCGAGGAAGCGATAGATCAGGGCGCGGTTCGAATAGGCCTGGTAGAAATTCGGATTGAGCTGGATCGCCGTGTTGAAGTCCTTCAGCGCCGCCTGGTACTGGCCGCCGCGGCCATAGGCCGAGCCGCGCACATTGTAGCCTTCGGGATCGCGCGGATTGCTCTGGATGACGGAGGACAGCGACGAGATGTTTTCGCTCGAGCCTTGCGCCTTGTCGATGGACGCCAGTTCGCCGGCGGGGCCCGTCTGGCAGGCGCTCAGCGCCAGTCCCGAAAGCAACACCGTTGCCAATGCGAAGCCGCGTATGGCGCTTGTGCGCTTTCCGGTGAGTGCGTTCATCTCTTCCTGATCCTTATGCCGAGGTGCCGTCCAGAGCGCCGTGCGTCCAATTGGACGCACAAAGGACGCTCTAGCACTTTGATTGAGCATCGGAGTAATCCGAAAATCGATTCTCACTTTTCGGTCCGATGCCCTAGATCCGGGTCCCTCTCCGGGCCTGGTCAAGTAGAAATAAAAAGGTGGCGTCGATTCTGCATCGCGCCACCTCAGGGTATCCGTCGAAAGGGACGAAGGATTGGCGGTATCAGCGCGAAGGACGCGCAGCACCCGCACCGGCAGCACCGGCGGCCACGGGGCGCGGCGTCATCGGCAGCAGGCCCTCGCGCTGGGCGCGCTTGCGAGCCAGCTTGCGGGCGCGGCGTACGGCCTCGGCCTTTTCACGTGCGCGCTTCTCGGAGGGCTTTTCGTAGGCCCCACGCATCTTCATTTCGCGGAAAATGCCTTCGCGCTGCATTTTCTTCTTCAGTGCGCGAAGCGCCTGGTCAACGTTATTGTCGCGGACGAGTACCTGCACTTGGAATCCTGTCTTTCGTGTTTGAAATCAACAGGCAAGCGGCCACATCCGCCCGCCTCCGCAGCAGTCTCCACTGCGAATTGCGGCGGCTGATAGCAGAAACGGCATACCTTGTCCACCAAAGAGTGTGAATCCGGGGGGATTTTGCCGGGTCTATTCGGCGGCGTCGCGCGTTGCGGCGGCGGCGTCAGGCGCGTTCGGATCGCCCGGTGCTGTCTCGCAGCCAAGGTCGGGAAAGGCCAGCACGCGCTTGCCATGAAAATCGGTGCGCGCCACCAAAAGGTTGCGCTCTTCGAAATAGGCCAGCAGGCGCGCGGCGCGGCGCGGCGAGTGGCTGCCATAGATGCGGGCCAGCACCGCATCCGACGGGCAGGGCGCACCGGCCAGCGCTGCCTGCGCCACCACCAGGAAAACGCCTTGCAGGTCGGCCGGCAGCGATTCGGACAGGCCAAGCGCAATCGGCCACGATTCGCCGCCGGCCGTCTTCTGGTCGACGCCGGCGCGGGCAACGGCAAACTTGCGGCGGAAGCCGGGCAAATCGAGCGGGCTGCCCGGCACGCGCCGGATGCGGCAGCGTACCAGAAAGTCCTGATAGAGCACGGCGTCGGTGCGGAAGGCCGCATCGGGGTCGTCGAGGATTTCGCGCATGACCTTGGCGATGCCGGCTTCGCGCTCCGCCTCGTCGATGATGTCGAAAACCGGTTCGGCAGGCGGTTCAGGTGCGGGAGCCGGCCGGGACAGTTGGGCGATCAGGTCGGCGGTCGGGATCGGTGCCGGGGGTGGCGGTTTACGCACCGGCAGGCGCGCCTCGTCGGGGCCGGGCGTGAAGATCAGGTCGCGCGCGTCTTCCGGCGCGTCGGGCAGCGGCGTCAGTTTGGGGCTCATCGAGCGTGCCGAGGTTTCCACCGTGCCGATGGTGATCGGCAGCGGCCGGCGCGACATGGCAGGCCCGAGCGCCACGAAATGGCCGCGCGCCAGGTCGCGGAACATTTCCGCCTGCCGCCGGTCCATGCCTAAAAGGTCGGCGGCGCGCGCCATGTCGATATCGAGGAAGGTGCGCCCCATGAGAAAATTGGAAGCTTCGGCGGCGACATTCTTGGCAAGCTTGGCTAAGCGCTGCGTGGCAATGACGCCGGCCAGTCCGCGCTTGCGGCCCCGGCACATCAAATTGGTCATCGCGCCAAGCGATATTTTCCGCGCTTCGTCGGAGACTTCGCCGGCCACAGCCGGGGCGAAAAGCTGCGCTTCGTCGACCACGACCAGGACCGGATACCAGAAATCGCGCTCGGTATCGAACATGCCGCCTAGAAAGGCTGCCGCGGCACGCATCTGCTGCTCGACGTCCAGCCCTTCGAGGTTGAGCACGACGGACACGCGGTGCTGGCGGATACGGCCGGCGATACGGGTCAGTTCCGCCTCGGTGCGCTGTGCATCGACCACGACATGGCCGAATCGGTCGGCCAGCGTGACGAAATCGCCCTCCGGGTCGATCACGCATTGCTGCACCCAGGGCGCGCTCTGCTCCAGCAGGCGGCGCAGCAGATGCGACTTTCCCGAACCCGAATTGCCCTGCACCAGCAGGCGGGTCGCCAAAAGTTCCTCAAGATCGAGCATGGCCGGCTTTCCAGCGGAAGCCGTCCCCATGTCTATATCCACCTTCATCGCCGCTCCTTCACCGCTACGATCCCTAGCATTCGATGTGCGTGATGCGAACCATTGCGAGCCAATACCCACAGGCGCCTTGCCGCATGGGCCGGGGCGGCGCAAAACGCCAATCGCCGTCGCAAACAGCGCAAGGGTGACAGCGTGGTTTCGCTAGTGATACACCTCGCGCGTCGGACGCCAATTTAAGCCGACTGCCATCCGCGAGGCCAGAAACGTGAAAAAATATTCGGTATTCGCCATTGCCCGAGAGGCCATGCGCGGCCACAAGGGCTGGGAAGAGCAATGGCCTTCGCCGGAGCCCAAGAAAGAATACGACGTCATCATCGTCGGGGCCGGCGGGCATGGGCTTGGCACGGCCTATTACCTGGCCAAGGAACACGGCATCACCAATATCGCGGTGATCGAGAAGGGTTGGCTGGGCGGCGGCAATACCGGGCGCAACACCACGATCATCCGCTCCAATTATCTCTATGACGAATCGGCCGGCATTTACGATCATGCGCTGAAGCTGTGGGACGGGCTTTCGCAGGAGCTGAACTACAACGTCATGTATTCGGCGCGCGGCGTCATGATGCTGGCGCACAATGTCCATGATGTGCAGGTGTTCAAGCGTCACATCCATGCCAACCGCCTGAACGGCATCGATAATGAATGGCTGTCGCCGGAGCAGGCCAAGGAATTCTGCCCGCCGCTGAATACTTCTCCCGATGCGCGCTATCCGGTCGTAGGGGCGGCGCTTCAACGGCGCGGCGGCACGGCCCGGCACGATGCGGTTGCCTGGGGCTATGCGCGCGGTGCTTCGGCGCGCGGCGTCGACATCATCCAGAACTGCGAAGTGACCGGCATCAAGCGTGCGCCGGACGGTCGCGTCACCGGCGTCGACACCACGCGCGGCTTCATCGGCGCGAAGAAGGTCGGCGTGGTCGCTTCCGGCCATTCCTCGGTGCTGATGAACATGGCCGGCGTGCGCATGCCGCTGGAAAGCTATCCGCTGCAGGCGCTGGTGTCGGAGCCGGTCAAGCCGGTGGTGCCTTGCGTGGTCATGTCGAACACGGTGCACGCCTATATTTCGCAGTCCGACAAGGGCGAACTGGTGATCGGGGCCGGTACGGACCAGTATATTTCCTATTCGCAGACGGGTGGGCTTCACATCCTCCAGCACACGCTGGACGCGATCTGCGAGATGTTCCCGATGTTCACGCGCATGAAGATGCTGCGCTCCTGGGGCGGCATCGTCGACGTGACGCCGGACCGCTCGCCGATCCTGGCCAAGACGCCGGTTCCGGGCCTCTACGTCAATTGCGGCTGGGGCACCGGCGGTTTCAAGGCGACGCCGGGTTCGGCCAATGTCTTTGCCTACACGATCGCCAAGGACGAGCCGCACCGGATCAACGCGCCGTTCACGCTGGAACGCTTCCGCACCGGCCGCCTGATCGACGAAGCCGCCGCCGCCGCCGTGGCGCACTAGGGGGAAAAAAGATGCTGCTGATCCGCTGCCCCTATTGCGAAGAAGAACGTCCGGAACTCGAATTCCGCAACGCCGGTGAGGCGCATGTCGAGCGCTCGACAAACATGGCCGGGGAAAGCGATGCGGATTTTGAAAAATTCTTCTTCATCCGCTCGAACCCCAAGGGCATCATCTATGAGCGCTGGCGGCATGTGCATGGCTGCGCGCGCTTCTTCAATGCCGTGCGCGATACCGTCACCGACAAGTTCGTCATGACCTACAAGGCGGGCGAGAAGAAACCCTCCAAGCTGCCGGGAGCGGGCAAATGAGCGCGTCTTTCCGTATCCCCAATGCCGGCCGGCTGAAGCAGGCCGCGACCGTGCGGTTCAGCTTCGACGACAAGCCTTATACGGGCGTTCAGGGCGACACGCTGGCTTCGGCGCTGCTGGCCAATGGCGTGCATCTGGTCGGACGTTCGTTCAAATATCACCGTCCGCGCGGTATCCTTTCCGCTGGTGCGGAAGAACCTAACGCGCTGGTACAGATCGAGCGCGACGCGGCGCGCAAGGCGCCCAATGTGCGCGCCACCGTGCAGGAAATCTATGACGGGCTGAAGGCCGGGTCGCAGAACCGCTGGCCGTCGCTTTCCTTTGACGTCGGTGCGGTCAACGATCTTGCCTCGCCCTTCTTCTCGGCCGGGTTCTACTACAAGACCTTCATGTGGCCGAAGGCGGCGTGGAAGTCGTTCTACGAGCCTAAAATCCGTGCGGCCGCCGGCCTCGGCGTGGCACCGGACCAGCCGGACCCGGATCATTACGCGGCGCAATACGGGCATTGCGACGTGCTGGTGCTTGGCGGCGGCGCTGCCGGCATCGCGGCAGCACTTGCGGCGGCCGAAACCGGCGTGCGCGTGATCCTTGCCGACGAGCAGGCGGAACTGGGCGGTTCGCTACGCTTCGAAAGCGGCGCGAAGATCGACGGGCAGGATGGCTGGGCGTGGGCGCAAGCCGCTGTCGCCAGGCTGGAAGCCATGGACAACGTGCAGGTTCTGTCGCGCAGCACGGCGTTCGGCTATTACGCGCAGAATTTCGTCGCCCTGACCGAGCGCGTTAGCGACCATCTGCAAAGCCCCGGTGCCGACCTGCCGCGCGAGCGGTTGTGGCAAATCCGGGCCAAGCGCGTTGTGTTGGCGACCGGCTCCATCGAGCGTCACATGGTGTTTGCCGACAACGACCGGCCGGGCGTCATGCTGGCTTCGGCGGCGCGCACCTATCTCAACCATTACGGCGTCGCCGTCGGCAGGAATGTCGGCGTTTATACCGCCAATGACAGCGCCTATGCGGCGGCAATCGACCTGAAGAAGGCCGGCGTAAATATCGCCGCGCTGGTCGATCTGCGCGACAACCCGACCGGTGCGCTGGTCGATGAGGCGCGCGGGCTCGGCATCGAGGTTCACACCGGCCGCGCCGTCATCCGTGCCGGCGGCAAGCTGCGCGTCAACTCCATGGTCGTGCAGCCGAAGAATGGCGGCGGCGAGCGCAAGATCGCGGTCGATGCGATCCTGATGTCGGCCGGCTGGACGCCTTCCGTGCATCTGTTCTCGCAGTCGCGCGGCAAGGTCGCCTTCAACGACGAGGTCAAGCGCTTCCTGCCCGGCACCTATGCGCAGGATTGCGTGTCGGTCGGCGCGTGCAACGGCACGGATGGGCTGTCGGGCACCATTGACGAAGCCTATGCGGCGGGCACCAAGGCGGCAAAGGATTCCGGCGCGAAAAGCGTCAAGGGCACCAAGCCCAAGGTCGAGGCCAGTGAAAGCTGGTCGCGCGGCATGCTGGGCACGGCACCCGGTGCCGGACCGGGCACGACGGTCAAGGCGTTCGTCGACTTCCAGAACGACGTGACCGCCAAGGATATCCGCCAGGCGGTGCATGAGGGCATGCGCTCGATCGAGCACGTCAAGCGCTTCACCACCAACGGCATGGCGACCGACCAGGGCAAGACTTCCAATATGCACGGGCTGGCGATTGCCGCCGACGAGTTGGACAAGCCGATCCCGGAAGTGGGCCTGACCACGTTCCGCGCGCCCTATACGCCGGTGACGTTCGGCTCCATCGTCGGGCACGCGCGCGGCGCGCTGTTCGATCCGACGCGGCGCACGGCAACCCATGGCTGGGCCGAAAAGCACGGCGCGGTGTTCGAAGACGTCGGCAACTGGAAGCGCGCCTGGTATTTTCCCAAGGCCGGCGAGGACATGCACGCCGCCGTCGACCGCGAATGCGTGACGGTGCGAAAGACGGCCGGCCTGTTCGACGCCTCGACGCTCGGCAAGATCGAGGTGGTTGGACCGGATGCGGCCGCCTTCATGGAACTGATGTACACCAACCCGTGGCAGAAGCTGGAGACCGGCCGCTGCCGCTATGGCCTGATGCTGCGCGAGGATGGCTTCATTTATGACGACGGCGTGGTCGGCAGGCTGGCGGAGGACCGCTTCCATGTGACGACGACGACCGGCGGTGCCGCGCGCGTCATGAACCAGATGGAGGACTACCTCCAGACAGAGGTTCCGCATCTCAATGTGTGGCTGACGTCGACTTCGGAACAGTGGGCGGTGATTGCCGTGCAGGGGCCGAAGTCTCGCGACATTATTGCGCCGCTGATCGAGGGCATCGATCTTTCCGATGCTGCGATGCCGCATATGTCGGTGCGCGAGGGCACAATCTGCGGCGTGCCGACGCGGCTGTTTCGCATGTCGTTCTCGGGCGAGCGCGGTTTCGAGGTCAACGTGCCGGCCGACTATGGCGAGGCGGTATGGGAAGCGCTGTGGGCCGAAGGGCAAAAGCACGGCGCTTGTGCCTACGGCACCGAGGCGATGCACGTTTTGCGCGCCGAGAAGGGCTACATCATCGTCGGCCAGGATACGGATGGCACCGTCACCGTCGACGATGCCGGGCTCAACTGGGCGATCGGCAAGAAGAAGACCGATTTCGTCGGTATTCGCGGCATGACGCGCCCCGATCTGGTCGCCAAGGGCCGCAAGCAACTGGTCGGCCTGAAGACCAAGGACCCGAAGGTGGTGCTTGAAGAGGGCGCGCAGATCGTTGCCGACCCGAAACAGGCGATCCCGATGACGATGATCGGCCATGTTACGTCGAGCTATTGGTCGGAGAATTGCGGGCGCTCCATCGCGCTGGCGCTGCTGGCCGGCGGGCGCGACCGCATGGGCTCGACGCTCTATGTGCCGATGCCGGACGGCGTGATCGAAGTGGAAGTCACCGGCGTGGTGTTCTTCGACGAGAAGGGGGAACACCTCAATGGCTAAGGCTGTATCTGGGGCTAAGCAGGCAACTGGGGCCAAAGCGGCATCTGGGGCAAAGAAGGCTGCTGCAACGAGGGTAGCGGCGGTTTCCGTCGAGCGTCGCCCGGCGCTGACAGGCAAGACGGTTTCGGCATCGAGCGTTGCGCTGGCGATACTGCCGCCTGCGGAGCGCATTTCTCTGCGCGCGTCCGAAGCTTCGGTTGCCTCGGTATCAAGGGCGCTGGGGCTGACGCTGCCGCAAAAACCGAAAACTTCCGCCTCGAAGGGCGGCCGTACGGCCTTGTGGCTCGGGCCGGACGAATGGCTGGTCATCGACGAGGCGGACGGCGATCTTCTTGCCGATTGCGCCAAGGCCAAGGCGCTGCATTCTTCCGTTGCTATTTCGCATCGCAACGTGGCGATTGCCGTGACCGGGACGGGTGCGGCTGCCACGATCAATTCGGGCTGTCCGCAGGATCTGTCGCTGGAAGTTTTTCCCGTCGGCGCATGCTCGCGCACGGTACTGGGCAAGAGCGAGATCGTGCTCTACCGCACGGCGCCTGACGCTTTCCGCGTCGAATGCTGGCGTTCCTTCTCCGACTATGTCTTTACTCATCTGTCCGAGGCTGCACGCAGCGCCTGAAGTTCTGCCTGGCCCGGAACCTTTGTCCCGAGGAACCGTTTTCCCGCGACAGGAGACATCGCCATGGCCAAGCCGTCGATACCAGCGACTTCAGCAAAGAAGGTGAAAACTTCTGCTGTCCGTTCGCTCGAAAAAGAGCAGAAGGACGAGACTGCCGGCACTCCGGAAGAAGAACTCGAGGAGGGGTTGGAAAGCTCGTTTCCTGCCAGCGACCCGATCTCGATCGTCTCGACCTCCATTCCCGGCAAGCCCAAAAGACGGTAGGCCGACGGCAGCGAGTAGCTGCGGGCTTTTCAACTGCTTTCGAAGGGCTACTGCGCTCCGGCCTTGCCCTGCCGGGCGGCTATCGTCATGCCGCGCCGGGCGCGAAACACATCCCACTGCTGGTCAACCAGCGCGCCGAGGAGGATGACGCCGCCCATTACCGCGAAGTTCAGCGACGATGGTATGCCGAGCAGGTTGACGAGGTTCTGCAACTCCTGCAGCAGCACGGTGCCGAGGACCACGCCGACGATGGAACCTTCGCCGCCACGCAACGAAAAGCCGCCCAGCACGGCGGCGGCAATGGCGTAGAGTTCGTAGAAATTGCCGTGGCTGGCTGGTGAGATCGAGCGCGTGTACATGGCGAAATAGACGGCAGAGACGGCGGTCAGCACGCCGCAGATGACATAAGCCGCCATCACCATGCGCTGCGTGCGGATGCCCGAATATTTCGCCGCCTCTTCATTCTTGCCGATGGCGTAGAGATAGCGTCCATACACCGACCGGTGCAGAAGTATCCAGCTTATGACGGCGATGACGATCAGCGCGATGAAGCTGTTTGGAATGCCGTAGAAACGGCCTGCCGTCAGGAATTCGAGGGTCGGGAAGCTTTGGCCGAAGGCGAAGCCGGCGGTGCCGTCGGCGGTATAAAAGCGGGCCACGCCGCGATAAATCAGCAGGCCGCACAGCGTTACCACGAAGGGCTGCAGGTTGAGCCTGGCGATCAGCCAGCCATGCGCCAGGCCGATGATCCCGCCCAGGACGAGGATGAGCGGCAGCGCCACCGCCCAGTCCATGCCACGCGTGGCGATGAAATCGACGAACAGGACGCCGAGCAGCGCGATCAGCGAGCCTACCGACAATTCGATGCCGCCGGTGATGATAACGAACGCCTGGCCGATGGAGAGGATGCCGAACAGGCCGATCAGGTTCGAGGTGTTGGCAAGGTTGATCGGCAGCAGGAAGCGCGGATTGATCGCCGCGACGACGGCACCCACCACCAGGATGAGGATCAACAGGCCGAGATCTTTCTTGGTCATCGTCTTCTCCTCGCCCTTTTTCTACTTCGGCTGCTTGCCTACCGCCAGAAGCAGCACGTTTTCCTGGCTGAATTTTTCCCGGCCCAGAATGCCGGCAATCGAGCCTTCATGCATCACGGCGATGCGGTCCGAGACGCCGATCACCTCTTCCATGTCGCTTGAAATCATCAGCACGGCGACGCCGGCATCCGCCAGCTTGCGCATCAGAGCGTAGATTTCGGCCTTGGCGCCAATGTCGATGCCGCGCGTCGGCTCGTCGAGGATCATCACCTTGGGGTTCATCGCGAGCCATTTGGCCAGAACGACCTTTTGCTGGTTGCCACCCGAAAGCGTGCCGGTGCGCGTCTTGACCGAAGGAGCCTTGATGCCGAGATTGGCTTTCTGCGTCTCGGCGGTCGCCGTTTCGCTGGCGGCGGACACCAGAAAGCGCGTCGCGTGCGCCCGCAAATGGGGCAGCGATATGTTCTGCGCAATCGGCAGGTCCAGCAGGATGCCGGTCAACTTGCGGTCTTCGGGCACCAGGAAAATGCCTTGCCGGACCGCATCGGCCGCCGAACCCAGCACCAGTTCCTGCCCCTCAAGGCGAATGGTGCCGCCGAGGCTCTTGTCGATACCGAACAGAACACGCGCCAGTTCGGTTCGTCCGGAGCCGACGAGACCGGCCAGGCCGAGGATCTCGCCATGGCGCAGGTCGAGCGTCACTGTCTTGTCGGGATAGGCCGGGGTCCGCACGCCATCCACGCAGACTGCGACTGCGACTGCGCCGGCTTCGCAGGCCGAAGCGTCGACGCGCGCCTTCAGCGCCCGGCCGATCATCAGCTTGACCATGTTTTCATGATCGATGGCGCTTTTCGGGAGTGTCCCGGCGAGCGTGCCGTCCCTCAAGACGACGACCCGGTCGGCCGCGCGCTCGATTTCGTGCAGGCGGTGCGAAATGAAAATGACGCTGATGCCGTCCGCCTTCAGCCCGGCGATGACGGCGAGCAGCTTTTCCGTCTCGGCGATCGGCAGGCTCGATGTCGGCTCGTCAAGGATCACCAGCCGCGCGTCGATGGATAGCGCCTTGGCGATCTCGACCATCTGCTGCTGCGCCAGCGACAGCGTGGAAACCGGCGTATCGGCGGAAAAATTGGCGCCGACATGCTCGAGCAGCGGCGTTACCTGGGCGCGCAGTCTGGCGCGATCCACCAGCCGCAGCGGGCCTCCCAGCAGCGGCTCGCGCCCGAGGAAGATGTTGGCGGCGACATCGAGGTTGTCGAACAGGTTGAGTTCCTGATGAACGAAGGCAATGCCGGCCTGCATGCTGGTGGCAACCGTCAGGCGGTCGTGCGCAACCTGGTCCACAGTGATCACGCCGCTGTCGGGCGCGGTGACGCCACCGAGAATTTTCATCAGCGTGGATTTCCCCGCGCCGTTTTCGCCGACCAGCCCGATCACCTCGCCCGGCCGAACCTGCATCGAAAACCCGTCCAGCGCGATAACGCCGGGATAGGTCTTGCGGATATTTTCGAGGGTCAGGAACGGCGCGGAATCGGATGCGCCGGCCGTATGCGGGATGACATTGTCCGAAAATTCCATCATGCGCGATCGTCTGTTGGCAAGAGCTGCGGCACGGAAAGCATCGCCGGGTGTTTTCGCCCGGCGAACAGGGAAACCACCGGCCCGGAGCCATGGCTCCAGGCCGGTGAAATCAATCTAGCACCGATCGTCGCGGCATCAATTGCCGGCCATTGCCTTCAGATTGGCCGCGTAAGCGTCGACATCGGCCTGGCCGATGATCTTGGTCGGCACGATAATGAGGCCATCCGCCGGGACGCCGGACTTGTCGCCGCCGACAAAGGCAGCCATCAGCTTGAAGCCCTGATAGGCCCATTCGAAGGGCTGCTGCACCACGGTCGCGGCGATATTGCCTTCCTTGACGCCGCCCAGCGTGATCGGATCGTCGTCGAATCCGACAACCGTGACCTGGCCAAGCTTGCCGGCATCGCGCAGCGCTTCATAGATGCGCGGCGTGTTGTAGGAATAGAAGCCGACCATGCAATTGATCGTGGGATCGGCGACAAGGGTGTCCTCAACGTTCTTCTTGGCGCGGGTCTGGTCGATGTCGTCGCCGCGCACATCCACCAGCGTAATCTTGGTGCCCTCCAGCCCCTTCTTGAAGCCATCGATGCGCTCCTTGGCGTTATCGGCGCCGAGCAGGCCGACATAACCCATGCACTTGCCGCCATCGGGCATCGCCTTCTTGGCGATCTCGGCGGCTTGCGTGCCGGCGTCGACGTTGGATGAGCCGATATAGGCGACCCGGTTCGACTTCGGCGCATCCGAGTCGGTGGTGAAGAGAGCGACTTCGGAGCCGATCTTGTCCAGTCCGTCGGTCTGGGTCTTAGGATCGACCGCCGAAACCATGATCGCCTTGACGCCGGCGGTGACGAGATCGTCCATCAGCCTTTGCTGGATGGCGACGGAGGACTGCTCGGGATATTTGAGTTCGAGCGCGTAGTCGGGCAACTCGGCCTGCGCCTTCTTCATGCCGGCCTCGGCCGCCTTCCAGAAGTCGGATGCGCCGTTGACGACGAAGGCCAGCGTCGGCTTGTCGGCAGCGTGCGCCGCCCCGCCGGTGGAAACGCCGAGCAGCAAAGCCGCGGCGGCCATGGTCGTGTTGCGTAGGACAGATTTCATCATGTTCAACCTCCCTGTTTATTCAGCGTGCGGCGCTGATCCTGAGTCTGTCGGCTGTCGGATGCCCTCCTCCAGGACTTTGCCGGTGCATCTGCGCCAGGCATTCCAGCCAAGGACCAAATCTAGAGGCGCGTTTGCCGGACGTAAAGACTATTTATCAGACAAATGAAGACGCGCTCGACTTTCTCCTCCTGCTTGCGATGGCGTGCGCCGTACCAGCGGTGCGCCATCGTCGTTGACATTATCGCATCAATTGATATTAGTAAATAGTATTAGTTATGTGGCTGGAACTCGCTTCCCGAAGGAAAGCGACAAGGGTGTTCCGGGTTGTGCGGGAGGCGTCGGTCGGTGCCGGTCAAGTCGATTTTCTGGAGAAAAGGTGACGTTTCCGGTCGATCTCGCCCTCTATTGGCCGGCTGTGTGATTGCAAAGGCGAGCTTATCCGCCTGTTCGCGGGTATTAGTCGATCTTCATTTTTATAAATTGACGCGGCATCCGCTCCCTTGCCGTGCAGACGGACGCCAGCTAGACATGCCCCCGAGGGGATCGGACAAATGACGGAACCGACGGAAATCGAGCGGGCGGCCAAGGGATCGAGTCGCCCCAAACAAGCGTCGCAGGGGACTGGCCGCCGCGTGACCATGACCGACATCGCCAAGGCGGCCGGCTGTTCGCAGGCCACCGTTTCGTTCATTCTCAACAATACGCCCGGCATCAAGCTTTCGCCGCAGACGCGCGAGCGCGTGATCGGCGAGGCGCGCCGGCTCGGCTACCGGCTGCCGTCCTTCGGATCGTCTTATGCGCGTCCTTCGCCCTCGACGGTGCTCGATGGCGTCATCGGCTTCGTGACGGACCAACTGGCGACAAGCCCGGAGGCCGTCGTTGCCATCGAAGGCGTCCGGCAAGCTTCCTGGAACGCCGGCAATGTCGTGCTGGTCGCGCAGACCATGAGCGACGCGGTGATGGAACCGCGCGCCATCGCGGCGCTGACGGCGCAGGGGATTTCGGCGCTGGTCTACATGACGATCTTCACCCGTGAGATCGTCACGCCGCCGCATCTTGCGGACCTCGACATCCCGGTGGTGCTGCTCAACTGCTATACGGCCGATTACGCCTTTCCCGCCGTGGTGCCGAGCGAGATCGCGGGCGGGCAAAGCTCGACCCGGCATCTCATCCAGCATGGCCATCGGCGCATCGCAACGATCACAGGCGAGCCATGGATGCAGGCGGCGCAAGATCGGCTGAAAGGCTATCGCCGGGCGCTGGCGACCGCCGACATTCCCTATGACGGCGACCTCGTGGTCGAGGGCGACTGGTCGGCGAGTGCCGGTTATGCCGCCACCCAGAAACTGCTGGCGCTGGCGGAACCGCCAACGGCGATCTTTTGCCAGAACGACCGCATGGCCATCGGCTGCTACGAGGCGCTGAAGGAGGCGGGCCTGCATATTCCGCAGGATATGTCCGTCATCGGCTATGACGACGAAGAGATCGCGCGCCATCTGTTTCCGCCGCTGACCACTTCGGTGCTGCCGCATATGGCCATGGGGCAATGGGCGGTCGAGCAGTTCGAGACGCCGCCCGCTTCAGGAAACGGGCGTTACCCGATCACCAAGCTGGAATGCTCGCTGGTCGAGCGGGAGTCTGTTGCCGCACCGAAGGTTTCCAGCCAGCTCTGACGCAAACCTTCAGCTCTTCGGCTCGACGAAGGTAAGCGTCAGCCAGCGCGCGGTGAGCGCGGGCGTTTTCTCGCCCTCGATTTCCAGCGTCACGTCGTGCGCCGTCTGGACCCAGCCGGAGGGCCTTACCTTGACGCTGGCCAGGACGAAGCGGGCGCGGATGCGCGAACCGGTCTTGACGGGCGACTTGAAGCGAACCTCGTCGAAACCGTGGTTGACGCCCATCTTTCCGCCCTCGATCGGCGGCATGGTCTCGAACGTCATTGCCGACAGCAGCGACAAAAGCAGGAAACCGTGCGCGATGGTGCCGCCATAAGGCGTCTCGCGCGCCGCCCGCTCCGGATCGCAATGGATGAACTGGTGATCGTCGGTTGCGTCGGCAAACTGGTCGATCATGGTCTGCGTCACGGTTCGCCACGGCGAGACGCCGACTTCCTTGCCGGCGCTGGCGACAAGGGTTTCGAGACCGATCGGCTGCATGCGGAAAACTCCGGAATCTTCGGCTATTGCTTAGCGCACAGATAAGGCTTCGCGCCGGCAATGTCACCAGAACGCTGGAGGATCAAGTCCTATTCCGCCGGCTCGACGTCGATATAGGCGGCTTCCGCCAGTTCACGCGTCAGGCGTTCTTCTTCCTTGATGTTGGGCGTGACGAAGCGGCCAAGCAGCAAATAGGCGACCGGGGTGAGAAACAGCGTCGATACCGTCGCGAGGCCGAGGCCGCCGACGATCACCCAGCCGAGCGCGATGCGCGCTTCCGCACCCGCGCCGCTGGCCAGCACAAGCGGTACGCCGCCCAAAACGGTGCAGATCATGGTCATCATCACCGGGCGCAGCCGGATGGTCGAGGCTTCCTCGATCGCCTCGCGCACATTCATGCCCCGATCCCGCATCTGGTTGGCGAACTCGACGATCAGGATGCCGTTCTTGGCCATGACGCCGACCAGCAGCACGAGGCCGATCTGGCTATAGGCGTTCAGGCTGGTGCCGCTGAGCAGCAGGGCGAAGATGGCGCAGGCGAGGCCGAGCGGCACCGTCGCCATGATGATGACGGCGCTGACGAAGCTTTCGAACTGGGCGGCAAGCACCAGCAGGATGATAACCAGCGCAAAGCCGAAAATGGTAATCATGGCGCTGTTGGTTTCGCCGAGCGTCGCGGCTTCGGCCAGCGGCAGGATGCGGGCGCCGGGCGGCAGCAGCGGCTGCGCGATCTGTTCGGCGACGCCGAGCGCGTCGCCGAGAGCGAAGTTGCCGTGCAGGTTGGAGGTGATCGCCACCGATGGTTGCTGCTGTTCGCGCGTCAGCGACGGCGGCACCGCCTTTTCCGTCAATGTGGCGATGGACGACATCGGCACGTAACGGCCGTCCGCCGTCTTGAGGAACAGGTTTTCAAGATCGGTCGGGTCGTTGACCGGGTTGGTGGTCGATACCAGCTTAACGCTATAGCTGCGGTCGGCGATATAGACGTCGACGACGTCATTGCCGTCGAGCATCGTCTGGAACGTGTCGGCCAGCCCGGTAATGTCGATGCCGAGGTCGGAAGCGCGCTGGCGATCGATGGCGACGGCAAGCTGCGGCTGGGTGGGATCGACCGTCAGGCGTGGCGACTGGAAGCGGGGATCCTTCTGCATGGCGTCGATGATCTTGTTGGCGGCCTCGCCCAGCGCCTTGCGGTCGTTGCCGACAAGCGCAAACTGCAGGCCGTTACCGGCGCCGCGGATGCCGAGGCTGTTGGGCTGCACCGGGAAGATGCGAATGGCCGGTATCTGCTTGGAGAGGCTGCTGATCTCGGCCATGATTTGCTGCTGGCTGCGCGTCCGCTGGTCCCATGGCGACAGCGTCATCACCATGAAGCCGGTATTGTAGGAGCCGTTGTTGCCGGCGAACTCGAACGTGCTTTCGATCTCGCCGGATTTGCGCATCGGCTGGATCAGTCTCTCGATCTTTTCCATCTGCGCGGTTGTGTAGTCGAGGCTGACGCCCTGCGGCGCACTGATGCGCAACAACACGACGGAGCGGTCCTCGGTCGGCGTCAGTTCCTGGCGGATGGTGCCGAACAAGGAAAAGGCGGTGCCGGCGAACAGGACGGCGACCAGCACCACGATCCATGGTGCATCCAGGCACGCATGAAGGCAGCGCCGATAAAGCCGGTTCAGCGCCGCGCCGATGCGCGCGCCCGGTCCCTTTCGCTTCTCCTGGTGCAGCGAAGTGCTGGTCAACAGGCGCGACGCCAGCATCGGGCACAGGGTCAGCGCCACCACGCAGGACAAGAGAACCGCCATGGCAAGGACGAAGCCGAACTCTCTAAACAGGCCGCCGGTCTGGCCGGGCAGAAACGAGATCGGCACGAACACGGCAACCAGCGTCGCCGTGGTGGCGATGACGGCAAAAAACACTTCCTTGGTGCCGAGTACGGCGGCTGCGCGCGGGCCCATGCCCTGGTTGCGCCGGCGCACGATGTTTTCCAGCACGACGATGGCGTCGTCGACAACCAGGCCGGTCGCCAGCACCAGCGCCAGCAAGGTCAGGATGTTGATCGAAAATCCGGCCAGATAGATCGCCGCGATGGTGCCTATCATGGCCACCGGCATCGACAAAGCGGGGATCAGGGTGGCGCGCCAGTCGAGCAGGAACAGATAGATGACGATCAAAACGAAGGTGACGGCAAGGCTGAGCGCCAGTTCCACTTCGTGGACGGCGCCCTCGACGAACACCGCGTCGTCGCTGGTGATCTTTATCGACATGCCCTGAGGCAGCGTTTTCTGGAGTTTGGCGACGGCTGCCTTGATGCCTGCGGAGATGTCGAGCGTGTTCGATTCCGCTTGGCGGATAATGCCCATGCCGATGCCGGTCTTGCCATCCGAGCGCAACGTGGTCTGGCCGATATCGGGGCCAAGCGTGACGGTTGCGACGTCGCGGATATGCGTGTTGCCGCCGATGACGATGTTCTCGAATTCCGCCGGCGTGGTCACGTCCGCGGTAGTGCGCACGATGAGGTTCTGGTTGGTCGTGTTGATCGATCCGGCTGGCGAATCGAAGGCGACGGAGGCGAGCGCGGCGCGCAGGTCGGCGACGGTAAAGCCGTGGCTGGCCAGTTTGTTCTGGTCGACATCGATGCGGAAAATCTTGTCGCGGTCGCCATAGACCTGGACGTCGGCGACGCCCGGCACGGCAGCCAGCGTATCCTCGATCTGGTCCTCGACGATGATCGTCATGTCCTGGATGGACATGTTGTCGGCGGTCACGGCCAGCCGCATCACCGCGTCGGCATTGGCATCGGCCTTGACGATGCGGGGCGGGTCGGCCTCGTCCGGCAGGGCATTGGCTACCCGCCCGACCGCGTCGCGCACATCGGAGGCCGCGACATTGAGGTCGACGCCGTCATTGAACTCGATGGTGACGCGGCTGCGTCCAAAGGAAGAGGTGGATGAGATCGACTTGACCCCGGAGACGCGCCCGACCGTGCCCTCGATCGTATCGGTCAGTTCGCGGTCGACGGTTTCGGCCGATGCGCCCGAGAAGTCGGTGGTAACGGAGATGACGGCGCGGTCCACGTCCGGCAATTCGCGAATTTCGACGCCGTAGAATGCGGCAAGGCCCGCGACGGCGATCAGCGTGTTCAGCACGAAGGCCATGACGGGCCTGCGGACGAAAAGGGCGGTGAGGCCCGTTTCGCTGGCGGCGTTTTTCGTCTGCGTCATGAGCCGCTGGCGTCCGCCGCGCGCCGTTCCTCGCCCGCGATGCGGACTTCGCTGCCCTCGCGCACGCTCTGCACGCCTTCGGTCACCACCCTGTCGCCGCTGACGATCGGCGCGTCGATGAGCACCGTTTCGGTGTTACGCTGGATGATGCGAATGGAAACGCGCTTCGTTTTCCCGTTTTCCACCGCCCAGATATAAGCGCCGTCCGTTCCCCACTGGATGGCGAGCGGGCTGACCGCCGGATAGGTGTCGCCGGGGAATTTCATGGTGACGACGAAGGCCATTCCCGCGCGCAAGGAGTCGCCCGGATTTTCTATCAGGGCCTGTACCCACAGCGTGCGGCTTTTTTCGTCGACGTGGTTGTCGACCGCCGAAACGGTGCCCTGGAAAACGTCCTTGGGCATGGCGATCGGCGCTGCCGTCAATGCCGCACCGACCTGTACCGCCCCGGCAAACCGCTCCGGCACCCAGAAATCCACAAGGATCGAAGAGCGGTCGTCGATGGTGGCGATCGCCGACTGGCTGGTGACGTAGTTGCCGGCAGCGATCGGCAGGATGCCCACAGTGCCGCCGATGGGGGCTACGATCGAGCGGCGCTCCAGCGCAAGCTGCGCGTCGCGCAGCACCAGTCCGGCTGTGCTTAATGTCACTTCTGCATCGGTGACGGCAACCGCCGTCGCGGTATTGGCCGCCTTCAGCGTCTTGACGCGGTCAAGCTTGGATTGCGCGTCCTTGACGCCCACCTTGGCGCGTTGCAGGGCGATAATCTCCGTATCGGAATCGAGCGTGGCGACGATCTGGCCCTTGTCGACATGGGCGCCGGACTGGACGAGGAATTCGGTAAGGCGTCCGGAAGAATAGGGGTTGACCGTCACCGTCGCCTTGGCCCGGCCGGAGCCGATTGCCTGCAACCGGTCATTGACCGTCGCGAGGGTGACCGGTGCCGTCACCACGGGCGTCTGCTGCAAGCCAGGCTGCTCGTTAGCGGCCACGGGGCCTGCTGCCGGGCCAGCCCCATTGCCTGCTTCACCCTTGGCTGTCGAGGCATGCGCCCAGTCGATGCCCCAGCGGTCCAGCACATCCGAAGCGCCGGGAAAGAAACCGATCCAGGCGAAGGCTGCCGCTACCAGCAGGGCAAAGGCGAAAAGTATCTGTTTCCAGGCAGTCATCGGTTCCCCGGTTGGCAAAAGCATTCTTGCATTCACCGGCGCCTTTCAGGGAGTGGCACCTCCGGTCCAGACAGCGCGGTACGCGGTGTTACGCAAGTGCGCACCGTTAATATCGATCCTTTATGTCAATTTTCGGCGAAGAAAGCACATTAAATCTAGGTAAGGATTGGTAAATTCAGAAAAATCGGCAATCCGGCCTAGCAGGGGTCGTTGTCGGCTCATTGCGACCGGAGTTTCAGCGCAGCCGTTCCATTTCCTGCAGGCGCCGGGCGGTATCGGCTTCGAGTTGCCTTGTAACGGCAGCGATCAGCGCCTCCGTCACCACGAAAAGCGCCGCCGCCGAGTCCCAGGCCGAAGGCATCGCGGTGCGGCCGGCGATAACATGGCGTGAAAAGCGGGCGATCGGGGAAAGCCACTGGTCGGTGAACAGCATGATCTGCACGCCGCGCCCATGCGCCAGATCGGCAAAGCGGACGAGGCTTTCCTGATAGCGCCTTATGTCGAAGATCAGCAATACGTCGCGCTTGCCCATATCGATCAGCCGGTCGCGCCAGACGCTTTCCTGGCCCGCGAGATGGAAGACGTTGGGGCGGATGATGGCCAAATGGGCGGCCATGTAGCGCGCCAACGGGTCGGTGAAGCGGCCGCCGATGAGGAACACATGGCCGCGCCGGTCGGACAGCTTGGCGGCGATCTCGCCGAGTTGGTCGTCGGAGATATGCCGGAAGGTCTCGCGCATGTTGTCGAGTGTCGCCTCCAGCAAGGGCGTAACCGCACTGTCCCTCAAGGCATGGGGGTTGATCGTGCGCGATGCCGGCGATTGCAGTTGGGCGGCAAGTTCGTCCTGCAGCGACGATTGGAATTCGGAATAGTTCTGGAAACCCAACCGGGCAACGAAACGCAGGATCGTCGGCGAAGACACGCCCGCGACATGGGAGAATTCGGCTACCGTCTTCAGGCCAATCAGGGGATAGTTGGCGATGAGCGTCTGGGCTGCGCGGCGCTCGCCGGCGGGCATGATTCCGATACGGTCGGTGATCAGTTCCGCAATGTTCACGCCCATCGTCTGATCCGCCCTGTTTCCTTGCCCGATGTTTTGGGGCAGTCCGCAAAACACGTTTGACAAAGTACGCCAATGTGTATGAAATCATCCATAGGCGCGCAACAAGATAAAATCAGTATCATAAGATACAGCGCTTGGGTGGGGATTGCGGTTCGATGGAGACAGTGAGGGGCGCAAGCATTGCCAAGTCGGACACCGTGCAGGTCACGAACCCTGACGGCCGCGGCGCCTACGTCTTCACCTGCGACCACGCCGCCAACGCCGTACCGGCGCGGTTCGGCTCGCTTGGCCTTCCTCCCACGGATTTCAGCCGCCACATTGCATGGGACCCCGGCGCGCTGCCTGTAGCCCAATTGCTTGCCGAGGCGCTTGACGCGCCGCTGATCCAGACCGGTCTTTCGCGTCTGGTGCTCGACTGCAACCGTCCGCTCGATGCGCCGGACCTGATCCCGCCGGTCAGCGAAACCACGCTGGTGCCCGGCAATGCGGACTTGTCGCCGGCCGAACGCGCGGAGCGCATCGAACTGTGCTGGCGGCCGTTTCACGATGCCGTCGACGCCGTCATCGAGGCGCGTCTGGCGCGCGGGCAGGAAACGCGGCTGGTGTCGGTGCATTCCTTCACGTCGGTGTACAAGGGGGTCGCTCGTCCTTGGCACGTCGGCATAATTCATGATGACGACATGCGCATTGCCTCGCCGCTGCTGCGCTCTCTGAACGCGGTCGCGGGTATCGTATCCGGGGACAACGAGCCTTACTCGCCTGCCGACCGGGTCTATTTCACGCTGGAGCGCCACGCGCGTTCGCGCGGTCTTGCCTGCGCCATGATCGAAATCCGCAACGACGAGATTTCGGCTGCGGCGGGGCAGAAGAAATGGGCGGGGCTGCTGGGAAGCATACTGGGCGCGATCACCATCTCCGCCAACGGCAAGGTGTCGATTGATTCCAGCCAATCGGAACTGCCGCACTCAACCCGACAGCCAACGGAAGGGTAACGATGGCCCGGCTTTTTGTCAGATATGTCGACGCTCTCAACTATCGAGTTGGCCGGGTCGCCATGTACCTGTTCTTCGTCATGGGCGCGATCCTGCTGGCCTCCACGGCTTCACGTCTCGTTCTCGGCATTCCCATCAACTGGGCGCTGGAAATGTCGCAGTTCCTGCTCTCGGCCTACTATCTTCTCGGCGGGGCCTACACCCTCCAGCTCGACCAGCATGTGCGCATGGACCTGTTCTATGGCCGGCTGTCGGCGCGACGGCGCGCTTTCACCGACGCCTTCACCATCCTGTTCGTGATTTTCTATCTGGTGGTGCTGCTCAGCGGAGCCCTGTCGAGTACGAACTACGCAATCGTCTACGGTCAAAAGAATTATTCGGCCTGGGGTCCGCCACTGTGGCCGATCAAGGTCGTGATGACGACGGGCGTCTTCCTGATGCTTTTGCAGCTCATCTCGACATTCATCAAAGATGTCGCCATCGCACGCGGAAAGCCGATTGTATGAGCTCGGAACTCATTACCCTTTTTATGTTCGGCACCATGATGGTGCTGCTCTTCACCGGCCAGCGCGTCTTCGGTGTCATCGGTTTTGTCGGCTCCGCCGCGGCGCTGTGGCTGTGGGGGCAGGGCTCGTTCGAAATGCCGTTCAACGCCTCGTTCCAGGTGCTGAACTGGTATCCGCTGATCACCGTGCCGTTCTTCGTCTTCATGGGCTACATGCTGTCGGAATCGGGTATCGCGTCGGGCCTTTACCGCATGTTCCATGTGTGGTTCGGCCCGGTGCGAGGCGGTCTGGCGCTGGGTACCATCGGGTTGATGGTTCTGATTGCAGCGCTCAACGGCCTGTCGGTCGCCGGCATGGCGATCGGAGCGACGATCGCGCTGCCGCAGCTTTTGCGCCACGGCTACGACAAGGTCATGGTGACGGGCGTCATCCAGGCCGGGTCGTCGCTCGGCATCCTGATCCCGCCCAGCGTGGTGCTGGTGCTCTATGCCATGATCGCGCGCCAGCCGGTGCTCGATTTGTGGCTGGCTGGCGTCGGTCCCGGTCTCCTGATGGCTTTTGTCTTTGCGGGCTACGTCTATATCCGGTGCCTGTTACAGCCAGATATCGGGCCGGCGCTGCCGGCGGAAGAGCGTGCCCAGATCACGCGCTCTGAAAAGTATAGGTTGTTGAGGCAGGGGCTGCTGCCGCTTGCCATCTTCTTCGTCATGATGGGCCTGTTCATGACGGGCACGACGAGCCTCGTTGAAAGTTCCGCCGTGGGAGCGGGACTTGCAACGCTGGCCGCGTGGTGGGGCGGTAATCTCAACCGCAAGGTCTTCGAGGATTCGACGCGCAACACGCTGGCCATCAGTTGCATGTTCATGTGGATCATTCTCGGCGCGCTGTGTTTCAGCGCGGTCTATGACGGTCTCGGCGCGGTCAAGGCGGTCAAGACGCTGATGATCGATACCTGGGATTTCCAGCCCTGGACGATCCTCATCCTGATGCTGGTCTCGTTCATCGTCATGGGCATGTTCCTGGACGATACGGCGATGCTGGTCATCGTAGCGCCGCTCTATATTCCGCTGGTCGTCAGCCTCGGCTTCAATCCGATCTGGTTCGGCATCCTCTACACGATCACCTGCCAGATCGCGTATATAACGCCGCCATTCGGGTACAATCTATTCCTCATGCGGGCGATGGCCCCGCCTGAAATTTCGCTGATGGACATCTATCGGTCGATCGTGCCGTTTTTCTTCCTGATGATACTGTCACTGATCATCATCATGATCTTTCCGCAGATCGCGCTGTGGTTGCCGCACGTCATTACAGGCAGGTAGAGGTGGAGGAGTATGAATGGACCAAGGAGAAAGGGGAGAAATGGATAACAGACAGAAGTGCCGGGGAGCGGGTGTGCCGCCACCGTTCGAAATTCAAATATCTATCGATGATGGGAGACTTGTTAGATGACCGATAAAACCACGCTGAACAAACGCGACTTCCTGCGCAAATCCATCCTGACCGGCGCCGGTGCCGTAGGCGCCACCGCGCTCGCCACGCCCTATGTGAAGGCGCAGGCGCCGATCAAGTGGCGTCTCCAGACCTACGCCGGCCCGGCGCTGGCTGAACATGTGTGCAAGACGGGCGTCGACGCCTTCAACAAAGCCGCGCATGGCGAGATGGAAATCGAGATGTACACGGCCGACCAGCTGGTGCCGCAGGGCGAGCTGTTTCGCGCAGTCCAGTCCGGTACCATCGACGCGGCGCAGAGTGACGACGATTCGGCGGCGGCTCCGGTGGATGTGAAGGTGTTCGGCGCCTATTTCCCGCTCGCCTCGCGTTATTCGCTGGACGTGCCGGCGCTGTGGCACTGGCATGGGCTGAAGGAAATCTGGGAAGAAGCCTATGCCGAAATCCCCGGCGTCACCTGGCTCAGCACCGGCGCGTGGGATCCGTGCAACTTTGGCACCACCAAGCCGATCAAGTCTCTGGAGGACCTGAAAGGGCTGCGCGTCTATACGTTCCCAACCGGCGGTCAGTTCCTGTCGAAATTTGGCGTCGTGCCCGTGTCCTTGCCCTATGAGGACGTGGCGCCTGCGATCCAGACCGGCGAACTGGACGGCGTGTGCTGGTGCGGCATCACCGAAATGCACACCGTCGGCTGGGCGGATGTTCTGAAGTATTATCTGACCAACCCGCTGTCGGGCGCCTGGGCCGGTTCCTACTTCGTCAATACCGACAAGTGGAATGCTCTGCCGGATCACCTCAAGCAGCTTTACATGATGTCCATCGATACCTCGCACTATTATCGCCAGCATTGGTACTGGGCAGGCGAGGCCAGATACCGCAACGAAGGCAAGCTGGAACTTACGACGATTCCGGAAACCGAGTGGAAGCAGGTCGAGACCGAAGCGTCCAAGTTCTGGGACGAGGTCGCCGGCGAGAGCCCGCGTGCCGCAAGGGTCGTCGAGATCATCAAGAAATACAACGAATCGATGGTCAAGGCCGGCGCGCCCTATCGCTACAGCTGATCGGTTCTGAAGTTGAAAACAGCCCGGCCGCTTCGGCGGCCGGGCTCTCCCGTGAAACCTGGAAGTGGCCGTGTAGGCGGCGGAGAGAAGAATGGCCGGAAATCTTTCGTTCGATCAGTTGAAGAAGGCGGTGTCGTCAGGCGAGATCGACACGGTGCTGACGGCTGCCGTGGACATGCAGGGCCGCCTCATCGGCAAGCGCTTCCTGGCGCAGTTCTTCGTCGAGTCCGCGCATGACGAGACGCATGGCTGCAACTATTTGCTGGCCGACGACATCGATATGGAGCCGGTGCCCGGCTACAAGGCGGCAAGCTGGTCCAAGGGCTATGGCGACTTCGTCATGAAGCCCGACCTCGCCACCATCCGTCTCGTTCCGTGGCTGGAAAAGACGGCGCTGGTGCTTTGCGACCTTCTCGATCATCGCACCCATGACGATCTTGCGCATTCGCCGCGCGGTATCCTGAAGAAGCAGATCAAGCGCCTGACCGAGCGCGGCTATATGGGCTATTTCGCGTCGGAGCTGGAGTTCTACCTGTTCTCCGAAACCTATAATTCGGCCCGCGCCAAGCATTGGCAGGGCCTGGAGACGGCCTCGCCGCATATCGGCGACTATCTGATCGGCATCACCACCAAGGAAGAAGGCTATATGCGCCGCCTGCGCAACGACATGTACGCAGCGGGCATTCCTATCGAGAATTCCAAGGGCGAGTGGGGACCGGGCCAGGAAGAGATCAATGTGCGCTATGCCGAGGCGCTCGAGATGGCGGACCGCCACGTCTTCCTGAAGAACGGTGCCAAGGAAATTGCCGATATCGAAGGCAAGGCCGTGTCCTTCATGGCCAAGTACAATTACGGCCTGGCCGGTAACTCCAGCCACGTCCATAATTCGCTGTGGAGCGCCGATGGCAAGACGCCGCTGTTCTTCGACAAGGACGCGCCGTGGACGCTGTCCGAACTTGGCCGGCAATGGTCGGCGGGCCAGCTCAAATATGCCGCTGAATACACGCTGCTGCTGGCCCCCTACATCAACTCCTACAAGCGCTTCCAGTCAGGCACCTTCGCGCCCACCAAGATCATGTGGAGCGAGGACAACCGCACCGCCGGCTTCCGGCTGTGCGGCGAGGGCACCAAGGGCATCCGCATGGAATGCCGTATCGGCGGCGCCGACCTCAATCCGTATCTCGCCTTCGCGGGGCTGATCGCAGCTGGTCTTGCCGGCATCGACGAGAAGCTGGAATTGCAAAAACCCTTCGTCGGCGATGCCTACCAGGCGGCGCGTCTGCCGGAAATTCCGAAGACGCTGCGCGACGCCACCACAGCCATGGCCAAATCGAAAATGCTGAAGGAAGCGCTGGGTGAGGACGTCGTCGAGCACTATGTCCATACCGCACGCTGGGAACAGCTTGAATACGACCGCCGCATCACCGACTGGGAATTGCACCGGGGGTTTGAGCGGTACTGATGAATGTGGCGGCTATAGAAATTCGGAGAAAAAATTGGAAACCGTAAAACTCAAATCTCCCATCGACGGCTCGATCTATGTGGAGCGGCCCATTGCTACGGATCAGGCGGTCAATGCCGCGGTCGAGCGCGCACGCGCCGCGCAAATCGGTTGGGCGCAGACCTCGATTGCCGAGCGCGGCAAATATGTGCTGGCCATGCTGGAGGCGCTGGTCGCCATGACCGACGAGATCGTGCCGGAGATCGCCTGGCAGATGGGCCGTCCGGTGCGCTATGGCGGCGAGTTCGGCGGCGTCAAGGAACGCACCCAGTATATGGTCGAGATCGCCGAGCAGGCGCTGAAGCCGGTGTTGGCGTCGAACCCCAAGGATGGCTTCCGCCGTTATGTGAAGAAGGAGCCGCTCGGCGTGGTCATGGTCATCGCGCCATGGAACTATCCGTATCTGACGGCCGTCAACACCATCGTGCCGGCGCTGATGTCGGGCTCGACGGTCATCCTGAAGCACGCGGCACAGACGCTGCTGGTCGGCGAACGTTTCGCACAGGCGTTCGACAAGGCCGGCCTGCCGAAAGGTGTGTTCCAGAACGTCGTTCTCAATCATTCCCAGACCGAAAAGCTGCTCGGCTCGGGCAAGATCGACCATGTCAATTTCACCGGTTCTGTCGGTGGCGGCCGCGCCATCGAAAGGGCGGCGGCGGGTACGTTCATGACGCTTGGCCTCGAGCTTGGCGGCAAGGACCCGGCCTATGTTCTGCCGGACGTCAAGCTGGACCACGCCATTGCCAATCTGGTCGACGGCGCGTTCTTCAATTCCGGCCAGTGCTGCTGCGGCATCGAGCGCGTCTATGTGCATGAGAAGGTCTACGACCAGTTCGTCGAGGGTTTTATTGCCGAGACCAAGAACTATGTCGTCGGCAATCCGCTGGAGCAGGCGACCACCATGGGGCCGATGGCGCAGGCGCGCTTTGCCGACCTGATCCGCGAGCAGAAGGCGGAAGCGCTGCGCAAGGGTGCCAGATCGCATATCGACATGAAGGTCGCGAATGACAGCCCCGGTTCGCCCTATCTGGCGCCGGAAGTGCTGACCAATGTCGATCATCAGATGAGCGTCATGCGCGAGGAAAGCTTTGGTCCCATCGTCGGCATCATGAAGGTGCGCAACGACGAGGAAGCCATCGCGCTGATGAACGACAGCCCCTACGGCCTGACCGCCTCGATCTGGACCACCGACACCGACCATGCCGCCGCCATCGGCGACCAGGTCCAGACCGGCACCGTATTCATGAACCGCTGCGACTATGTCGATCCGGCGTTGGTGTGGACGGGCGTCAAGGACACCGGCAAGGGGGCTGCCCTTTCGGCCATCGGCTACGATAATCTGACGCGGCCGAAGTCGTTCCACCTGCGCGAATCCATCTGAATCCTCGAAAGCAAAAAATGACCAACCTCGTTTCCAAATGGAATTTCCCCACCACCGTCCGCTTCGGCGCCGGGCGTATCTCCGAACTGCCGGACGCGCTGGCGGCTACCGGCATCAAGCATCCGCTGTTCGTCACCGATCCGGGGCTGGCCAAGCTGCCGGTCGTCGCTTCGACCCTGAAAATCCTCGACGATGCGAAGGTGCCCTATGGCGTCTTCTCTGACGTCAAGGCGAACCCGGTGGAATCCAACCTCACCGCTGGCATCGCGGTGTTCAAGCAGGGCAAGCATGACGGCGTCATCGCCTTTGGCGGCGGCTCGGCGCTGGACCTCGGCAAGCTGATCGCCTTCCAGGCCGGGCAGACGCGCGCAGTCTGGGATTTCGAGGATGTCGGCGACTGGTGGACGCGCGCCGATTCCGACGCCATCGCGCCGATCATCGCGGTGCCGACGACGGCCGGCACCGGCTCGGAAGTCGGGCGCGCCGGCGTCATCACGCATGAGGCGACCCATACCAAGAAGGTCATCTTCCACCCGAAGATGCTGCCGGCCATCGTCATCGCCGATCCGGAACTGACCACCGGCATGCCGGGTTTCATCACCGTCGGCACCGGCATGGACGCGCTGGCGCACTGCCTTGAGGCCTATTGCGCGCCCGGCTATCATCCGATGGCAGACGGCATCGGCGTCGAAGGCGTGCGGCTGGTGTTCGAGAACCTGCCGAAGGTCTTCGCCAATGGCAACGATCTCGTTGCGCGCGCCCACATGATGAGCGCCGCCGCCATGGGCGCCACCGCTTTCCAGAAAGGGCTCGGCGCGATCCATTCGCTGTCACATCCGATCGGCGCGCTCTATGACACGCATCACGGCATGACCAACGCCGTGTTCATGCCCTATGTGCTGGCCTTCAACCGCAGCGCCATCGAAGAGCGTATCGTCCGTCTCGCCGCCTATTGCGGCATCGATGGCGGCTTCGACGGTTTTGCCAAGGCGATCATCGACCTGCGCAAGCTGCTCAACGTGCCGCACACGCTGCCCGAGTTCATCAAGGGCCTGGATATGGATGCCACCCGCAAGGGCCTGATCGCCGACATGGCGATCGTCGACCCGACCGCCGGCGGCAACCCGATCAAGCTGACGCGCGACGATGCCTTGTCGCTGCTGGAAAGCGCTTTGACGGGAAAGCTCTAGGAAATTCGGGGGCGGGTGCGAGCCCGTCCCCGATCGCTTCCAGAAGGATGCGATCGGATAGGCAGAGGGAGTGGAAGAAAGTCGTTAGCCGGAAAAATGATCGGCGCACCCCGATTGCGGGTGCTTCGTAAAAGTAGTTAACTTTCAGGTCTTTGGGAAATCCACGGCATCCGGTTTCACCGGACTGTCACAGAACGAATATAACGCATCGGGGGCGCCCCACGGCGTCAGTTCAACGGAGAGACCACATGTTCAGGTTTACGGGAAAAGTACTTGCCGTTTCGGCTGTCGCCCTCATGGCGACCTCTGCCATCACACAGGCCGAACCTTCGGCCGAACTCATCGCCGCCGCCAAGGCGGAAGGCATGTTTTCCCCCATCGCGCTGCCGCATGACTGGTGCGGATGGGCGGGCATCCTGGCTGGCTTCAAGGCCAAATATCCGGAAATTACCCTCAACGAACTCAACCCCGACGCCGGTTCCGCCGACGAGATCGAGGCGATCAAGGCCAACAAGGACAACAAGGGCCCGCAAGCGCCCGACATGGTCGATGTCGGCCTGTCTTTCGGCCCGTCGGCAACCAAGGAAGGCCTGTTCCTTCCCTACAAGGTCGAGACCTTCGACGGCATCGACGTGAAGGACCCGGACGGCCACTGGTATGGCGGCTATTACGGCGTTCTCTCCTTCGAGGTGAACACCGACATCGTCAAGAACGTGCCGCAGGACTGGGCCGATCTGCTCAAGCCCGAATACGCCAATTCGGTGGCCCTGGCGGGCGACCCCCGCGCGGCTAACCAGGCGATCCTGTCCGTCTATGCGGCCGGTCTCGCCACTTCTGGCGGCGACGCCGCCAAGGCTCCGCAGGCCGGTCTGGACTTCTTCAAGAAGCTCAACGATGCCGGCAATTTCGTGCCTGTCATCGGCAAGGCCGCTTCGCTCGCGCAGGGTACGACGCCGATCATCATCCGTTGGGACTACAACGCGCTTGCCGACCGCGACACGCTCAAGGGCAATCCGCCGGTGGAGGTCGTCGTGCCGAAATCGGGCGTGCTTGCCGGCGTCTACGCTCAGGCGATCAGCGCCTACGCGCCGCACCCGAACGCCGCCAAGCTGTGGATGGAGTATATCTATTCCGACGAAGGCCAGCTTGGCTTCCTGAAGGGCTATTGCCACCCGGCCCGCTTCAACCAGCTCGTTTCCGAAGGCAAGGTGCCGCAGGACATTCTCGACAAGCTGCCGCCGGCCGATCTCTACAAGCAGGCGATCTTCCCGTCGCTTGAAGAGCAGGACGCCAACAAGAACGCCGTCACCGGTGGGTGGGACAGCGTCGTCGGCGCCAACGTCCAGTAAGCGGACATTCTTCCAACAGGGTGCGCCGCGATCAGGTGGCGCACCCGACCCTTCAGTGAACGGTAACGGATGGCATCTTCGGCAGGCGAAGGAAAAAGCCTAAGCGTGGTCGCACCCGTGCAAAGCGCCAGGCGGCGGGTTTCGTTCGCATGGCTCGGCGTCATGCCGTTCTTGTTGTTCGCCTTGCTGTTCTTGATCCTGCCGACGATGAAGATCGTGGTCGGCAGCTTCCAGACCAACGAGGGCAGCTTCACCCTCTCCAACATCGCCAATCTGTTCCAGCCGTCGATTCTCGCGGCCTACTGGATATCCATCCGCATCAGCCTTGCGTCGGCGCTGCTTGGCTGTTCGTTCGGGTTCCTGATCGCCTGGGCGATGGTGCTTGGCGGCCTGCCCAAATGGCTTCGCTCGCCGCTGTTGACGTTTTCGGGCGTCGCCTCGAATTTCGCCGGCGTTCCGCTGGCCTTCGCCTTCCTCGCGACCTTCGGCCGTCTCGGCCTGGTCACGCTCATCCTGCGCGACTGGTTCGGCATCAACCTTTATGGGCTTGGCTTCAACCTCTTGAGTTTTGGCGGCCTGACGCTGACCTATCTGTTTTTCCAGATACCGCTGACCATCCTGATCATCACGCCGGCGCTCGACGGCATGCGGCGCGAATGGCGCGAAGCTGCCTCGATGCTCGGCGCGTCGGGGTTCCAGTATTGGCGCATGGTGGCCTTTCCGATCCTGTGGCCCAGCCTGCTCGGCACCTTCGCGCTGTTGTTCGCCAATTCCTTCGGCGCCGTCGCCACCGCCTATGCGCTGACCGGAAGCTCGCTCTCCATCGTGCCCATCCTGCTCTTTGCGCAGATACGCGGTGACGTGCTGCAGGATCCGCATCTCGGCTATGCGCTCGCCTTCGGCATGATCGTCATCACCGGGATCGCCAACTTCATCTATATCTGGCTCCGGTCCCGCAGCGAACGGTGGGTCAAATGAAAGCCAACCGGATATGGTCGTGGCTGTTCGTCGGCCTCGGCATTGTCTATTTCGCCCTGCCGCTGATCGGCACGGCCGATTTCTCGCTGAAGTTGCGGCGCGGCGTCTACAGCCTTGATGCCTATTGGGCGGTGCTGGGCGATCCGCGCTTCCAGCAGACATTCGGCTATTCGGTGCTGATGGCACTGGCCACCATCGTTGTCGGCGTGCTGCTGGTGGTGCCGACTGCCTATTGGGTCCGGCTCAAGCTGCCGCGCTGGCGGCCCTTCATGGAATTCATCACGCTTTTGCCACTGGTTATTCCCCCGATCGTCATCGTTTTCGGTTATATCAGGCTCTACAACACCTCGTCCTGGCTGCCGCTGACCGGATCGGCCATGGGTACCAACATCCTTTTGATGTTCGGCTATGTCGTTTTGGCGCTGCCTTACATGTACCGCGCCGTCGATACGGGCTTGCGCGCCATCGACGTGACGACGCTGACGGAAGCGGCCCAGATACTCGGCGCCGGCTGGATCACCATCCTCATGCGCGTCATCCTGCCCAACGTTGCCGTCGCCGTTTTGTCCGGCGCGTTCCTGACCTTTGCCATCGTCATCGGCGAGTTTGTCATGGCCGCACTTCTCAGCCGCCCGGCCTTCGGCCCCTATATGCAGTTGCTTGGCGCGAACCGTGCCTATGAACCGGCGGCGCTGGCGGTGATCGCTTTTGCCATCACCTGGGGCTGCATGGCGCTGATCCAGGTGGTGTCGCGCTTTGCGCCCAAATCGCCCGAACAGCCGCATTGATCCGGAGATCCAATCCTATGGCTGAGCCCTTCCTGTCGATCCAGCATGTGCAGAAATCCTTCGGCGCCACCAAAGTCGTCCAGGACTTCAATCTCGATGTGGAACGTGGCGAGTTCGTTTCGTTCCTCGGGCCATCCGGCTGCGGCAAGACGACGGTTCTGCGCATGGTCGCCGGCTTTGAGGCGCCTAGCCAGGGGGGGATCGTCGTCGCCGGCAAGGACATCACGCATTTGCGGCCGAACCAGCGTAATATCGGCATGGTGTTTCAGGCCTATGCGCTGTTCCCGAACTTGACGGTCGCGCAGAACATCGGCTTCGGCCTCAAGGTGGCCGGTGCCTCTAGGGCGGAGATCGACAAGCGCGTGGCTGAGATGCTGGCCTTGATCAGCCTGCCGCAGATGGCCGACCGTTACCCTTATCAACTTTCGGGTGGCCAGCAGCAGCGTATCGCGCTGGCGCGCGCTCTGGCGCCCAAGCCGAAGCTGCTGTTGCTGGACGAACCGCTGTCGGCGCTCGATGCCAAGGTGCGCGTCTCGCTGCGCGAGGAAATCCGCTCGATCCAGAAGTCGCTCGGGATCACCACCATCTTCGTCACGCATGACCAGGAAGAAGCGCTGTCCATCTCGGACCGCATCGCGGTCATGTATGGCGGCAAGGCCGAACAGGTCGGCACGCCTTTCCAGATCTACAACAAGCCCGAGACGAAATTCGTCGCCAATTTCGTCGGCACGCTGAATGTGCTGGAGGGCACCGTCACCGACGCGGCCGCGGGCAAGGTGCGCGTCAACGGCGAGGAATTTGCATTCAAGGGCCGGCTGAACGGATCGAAGGCCGGCGACACGCTTGCGCTGGCCTTGCGGCCAGAAGCGATTTCGCTCGGTCGCCAGCCGGGTCGTGACGCGACCCTGTCCGGCGAGATCGCCGAGGTTCACTTTCTAGGCTCGGTCATCCGGGTCCGTGTCGGCGTCGGGGGGAGCATGGTTTCCCTGGATACCTTCAATAGCCCGACGACACCGCCGCCGGCTGTCGGCGAAAAGGCGGAGATCAGCTTTTCCTCCGAGGACATGCTGGTGCTGCATTGATCTAAACGTCTTGGCCCAAGTTCCGCCGGCACGCCGTCCATTGCCAGCCTTTCGATGACAGGCTACTGCCATGGCCGGAACTGAGCCGGGTAACGATGAAGCTTGTCAGCTATAATATCCAGTACGGTTTCGGCGCTGACGGCCGCTACGACCTAGCGCGTGTGGCCAAGATCGTCGCCGACGCCGACATCATCGCGTTGCAGGAAGTCGAGCGGCACTGGCTGCGCAGCAACGAGGACGATCAACCGGAAATCCTGTCGCGGCTTTTGCACGATCATTACTGGGTCTATGGCCCCGCCTTCGACATGGACGCCAGCGAAAGGCGCGATGGGCGGCTTGTCAATCGCCGCCGCCAGTTCGGCACCATGCTGCTTTCGAAAATGCCGATCGTCTGGTCGAGGCTGCATGCGCTGCCGGTGCGACGCACGGTGCGGCCGCTCAACACGCGCAATGCAGCACTTGAATGCATGATCCGCACGCCGGCCGGCCCGGTCCGTTTTTTCTCGCTGCATCTTGCCCACATCGCGGTTGAGGAGCGGCTGGAACAGATCGATTATCTGCTTGGCGAGCATGGACGGGCGAGCGCCGATGGCGGGCCGTGGAGCGGCGTTGACGACGAGCCGTCCCGCAACTGGTCCAACGGCGAGCGCGAGCCCGAGAGCCCTATGGCTGCGGTCTGGATGGGCGATTTCAACTCGGAGCCGGGCAGCACTGAGTACAGGCGCATTGTCGGCGATACGCCTTATCATCGCGGGGCCGCCTATGCCGGCGGGTTTGTCGATGCGGCGGCGGTGGCCGCCACGCCGGCCAGCTTCCACACGCATGTCAAGACGATCGAGGGCGTGGTGCGCGAGCGCCGGCTGGACCACTGCTTCGTCGGCGGCATGCTCGCCGACCGCGTCCGCACGGTCAGCGCCGACATCGGCGAAGTGGCTTCGGATCATTTCCCGGTACGCGTCGATATCGACCTTGAGACGCCGTTTACGGCCTCCCCGAGCGGGGGGCGATGAACCGCCCATGACCCTTTTCGTTTTTACCGCGGTGCTTGCAGCGGCCCTCATGCATGCGGCCTGGAATGCGTTGATCAAGGTCCGGACCGACCGGTTCGCCTCCATCTCGCTGACCGCGCTCGGCATGACCTGCACCGCGTTGCCGGTGTTGCCCTTCGTTGCGTTTCCATCGGCTGAAATGTGGCCGTGGCTGATCGCCTCGGTCATCATCCATATCGGTTACCGGCTGTTTCTGGTGCGTGCCTATGACGTCGGTGATCTCGCCCAGACCTATCCGCTGGCGCGGGGTGCCGCCCCGCTGGTCACCACCATCGGCGGGGTCGTGCTCGTCGGCGAGTTTCCGGGGGTGCTTGCCGTTGCCGGCATTGCGCTGCTTTCGGCCGGCACGTTCCTGATGTCGCTACGCGGTGGCACCAAGCTTAGCCGCCTGAACGGAGCGGCGGTCGGCTACGCGCTCGTCACTTCGCTGTTCATCTCGGGCTACACGCTCACCGATGGCATTGGTGCCAGGCTTGGCGAAACGGCTCTCAGCTATGCCGCATGGCTGTTCGTGTGCGACGGCATCTGCGCCATGGCGATCGGCTTCTACTATCGCGGACGCCGGATGCTTTCGACGTTGGCCGCGGAATGGAAGATCGGCGCGTTGACCGGCTTCCTGAGTGCAGCGGCCTACGGCATCGTCATGTGGGCGATGACCAAGGCGCCGATCGCCTCGGTCGCGTCGCTGCGCGAAACGTCGATCCTGTTCGCCATGGCGATCTCGGTATTCCTGCTTGGCGAGCGGATGACCGCATGGCGAAGTGCTGCCGCGCTCAGCATTCTGGCCGGAGTGATCGCGCTGCGGCTCGGCTGAATCGATCACGAACGGTTTCGTGCCGGAACCTTCCGCCTGTCTGGTCATTCCACCCTGCCAATTCCGGCACGGAGAATTCCCATGAAAACGCTGGCCGATATTTTTGAGCACACGCTGCAGGACATCTATTACGCCGAGAACGCGATCACCAAGGCGCTGCCGAAGGTCGCCAAGGCCGCGAAAAATCCACAGCTGAAAAAGGCAGCCGAAGATCACCTTGAGGAAACCAAGGGCCAGATCGCCACGCTGAAGAAGGTGTTTGCCTCGCTTGGCAAGAAACCGGAAAGCGAAAAGTGCGACGCCATAGAGGGGCTGCTCAAGGAAGCGGACGGCTTGATGGAAGAGGCGACCGGCACGGCGCTGGATGCCGGCCTGCTGGCGGCATGCCAGGCTGTCGAGCACTATGAAATCGCCCGCTACGGCTCGTTGCGCGAATGGGCGAAGGAATTGGGCCACGACGAGGCGCATAAGCTGCTGAGCGAGATTCTCGACCAGGAGAAGGCGACCAACAACAAGCTTACCAATCTCGCGGTTACAGCCATCAACAAGGCTTGACGCCAGATATTTGCCGGGTCGTATGCCGACAGGGTGAAGCGGCCCGGCAATTCTATTCAGAGGTGGCTCGGTTTGATTGAGGTGGACCCGCCTGCTGAGACAGTTTGGCGGCTTGGCTAAGGTTGGATCGGGTTGTTCTACACCGCCAACTGCTCCGTCATTTCCGCCATAGCATATGACCTGAGACCCGTGTTTCCTCCAGCCTATTGGAGAATCCGGAGATTGATTTGTGGCGTCATGCGGCCTGCTTT
>NZ_JBTMXB010000026.1:0-63622 GCF_054489405.1 Mesorhizobium sp. A623 | reverse complement strand
TACCGCCGCTTTCCGTGGTTTTGACGCTCTGGCTGTCGATCACACCGCCCGTTGGAGAGGCTTCCTTTCCCTCCAGTTCCCGCGCCTCCATGACGAGATGATGGTTGATCCGGGTCCAAAGACCCATAGCTCGCCATTCATAGAAATACCGTTGGACCGTCGAGCATGGCGGAAAATCCTTGGGCAGCATTCGCCACTGGCAGCCCGTCGAGGCGATGTAAAGGAGGGCGTTTATAACCTCGCGCAGATCGGTCCTACGCGGACGGCCAAGACGGCGGGACGCAGGCATGAAGGGTGCGATAAATTCCCATTCCCGATCCGTAACATCGCTTGCATATCGGCAAGCCGCACGGACATAATTCCGTCGGGTGATTTCAGTCCAGGCCATCGTAGTCTCCATCGAATCTTTGCAAATCCGAAGGAATCACAACTGGCTGAAATCACTCAATCCTTTTTGAGGTCGCCTATCATCGATGGGTCCATTGAACAACACCGTGCCTTCGGCGCCAACGGCCTTCGCCATCCGGTCGAGAACCTCCCTCCCAGTTCCCCGGAATAAAGGCGGCCGCATAGACTAAATCCAGAAATTAAGCGATTTTCCTCGGCATTGTGCATCATCCATCCCCACCCCGATCCGAATGACTATAGTTTCAGGAAAAACCGATGAAAGCCTGTGTTGAATTATCGCCAACCTAAAATCATTGCTGGCCTTTGACGGGGCGACCATTTTTCAGGGGGATTTAATTTCTCAATGTCGGTCAGGGGCGCTTGGCTTCAATTTGCTGCCAATAAACACCAGAAAAGCTGCCCGAGGTTTTACTCTGGAAGAGCCACCCGTTTCTTCCGGCTACCGCTCTTGAACGGGTAGGACGATATTCCTCTGCCCGCACTGGGCGAAGCTGGCGGTATGAGCGAGCGTCGATGAGAACAAGGATGCCGACGCCGCTCCTGGCTTGGGGCAATCCCACTATGTGGGGATAGTACCTTGCGATTTGGCAGGGCCGTTAAGCATCGGCACCAGGGCCGACAGATCGGTCAATATCCGGGCGGACCTGGCAAATCCCTTGAAGGACTTGCCCGCTCCCACGCCGGTGAGTTCGCCGACAAGCGCGGCCTGGCAGGCATTTACAGCCGTCTCGTGGATCTTCCCACGGCGGGCCGCTGGCCATTCGTAGAGAAATTCCAGGGCATCCTCGACGCAAGTAATTTCGTGAACAATCTGGTTCTTATCTTTGACGTAGAGCGGATTTGCGAACGCCAAAACAATCATCACAGCCTCCTTGTGAATGGAAATCTGAGTGGTTTTGAGTGGCGGTTGAATTTCCATCAGCAACAGCCATGTCTGATATGGCCCATCTGGCTATGGAAAGCAAGGAAAGTGGGGGTTTCAACTTTTTAATTCTATGAGCCGGGTCGACGAGACAAGTTATTTACGCAGCGCAACGTGACCTTGGCCGTCCGCGGAGATCCGGCGCCGGCCCTCGATCAACGAAGGCAACGGCGGGTTCCGGAGACCGGGATTTCAGGGGCCGGGCGCTCAGGTCGTTTGAGCCAAGATCCCTGCACGGCGAGCGGCTGCGACAAAGGCGCGGCGCGCCTCGTGCGGCGATCGCAATCCATCGAGCACATCCCGGCACGTCCGTTGGGCCGAGCGGTAGGTTCGGCCGCGTGCCCATTCCGGCCAGTTTTCGCGCAGCACTTCCTTGGCCTCCCAGGTGCTCGCGATCATACGGCTGCCGGTGGCTTTGAAATAGAGTTTGACCGGGTTGGAAAAAACGCCATCGCTCATCACTTCCTCCAAATTTTGAGCAAGCAATCAGATGTCGTGTTAGTGCAGACATCTAGCGTTCAATATAGGGTTTACAACCTTCGGTTTCAAGTCGGACGGCCCGATCAGCGAACCACCAGAACCGGCGTGTGGCTGTGTGCAAGGACTTCCGCCGTCTGGCTGCCGAGCAACAGGCGCTTGATCCCGCGCCTTCCGTGGGATGCCATGACGATGAGATCGCAATCATGGCTTGCGGCCGCTTCGAGAATTGCAGTGGCTGGAACCTCGTTAGGAACGTGAATCGCGGCGGCCTCGATGCCCAACTTTCCCGCCTCGGCTTTGACGGCTGACAGGATGTCGTTTGCGAACCGTTTCTGGCCCTCGTCGTAGCGCTCGTAGTCGACGGGACTTCCAACCCATCCGGAACTTGTCGTCGCGCCCTGCATGGGGAAACGTTCGGTTGCGACAACGACCGTCACTTTGCTACCGAGTGCCTTGGCCAGGCTCAGGCCCTGGTCGATGCCTCTCTGCGCCAAGTCTGAACCGTCGGTAGTGATCAGGATATGGTTATACAAGGCTCGTCTCCTTATGGCATTCTTCAACTATACACTGAGGTAAGCACCGGCAGTCCGGCCAACAAGCGGGGCATGTCGAGCAATCCACCGGTCCACCGCCTGCCCGGCGCAGGCTATGGGAAGCGCTGAACCCAGCACCATTTCGATCAGATCGCGGCGTGGCTTCGAGGGGGAACCGGCCCCGCGATCCCGTGACAATTTCCCATGCTGAAGTCTCTCGCCGGCGCACCTACCTGCAAGGGAGGAATGAAAGGCATAAAGCCATGATGGTTTCTCCCAACGGAATGATGGACGGCGTGGGCGTTATACGTGTTGAATGTAACAGCGACGACATTGTCGTCGACTGCCAGATGAAGCGTGTCGTTGGCTCCCGCAACGCTTGCTTCGATGCCAATCGTGACAACGGTCGCGTTAGCCGAAGCTCCGTAGATGGTATCCAGCGAGGCATGGGAGTAATTAGAAGCAAAGTCAGAGGAATTGATATTCTGTATGCCCGTGACGCTGGTGAGGTCCAGAGGCGTGCCGTCGGCGTTGTTGATGGTCTCGCCATTCGAGATGACCGGAGCAGCATTTGGGAGAATACCGCCAGCGCTGATGTTCAATACGTCAGTGCCAGCGCCACCGTCGACGCCACCGGTCTGAACGTTGGTAAAGTTGGTGAGCGTGAATATCTCACCAAGGCCGCCACTGGCGAAGTAGGCGTCCGACGCCGTGTTGGCCGCGTCGACCGTCGCCGGATCTGCGGTAATGCCGTCGAGGATGGCATGCGCCGAGCCACTGGCAGAATCCGTCAGGCGGCCATTTTCCTGATAGACGTTGGCATTCGTCGTCGCCGCTTCCGTTGACCAATGAATACCGGCATCGACCTTGTTTTGCAGATAGGTCTGGTCCGGACTGCCTTCGTTGGTGGAGGCGTTGCCGAGGATCGAGGCGACCACGCTGCCGGCCGATTCGCCGGCCGTCATGCGAGCGCTGTAGTAGTTGAGGCCATCGGCGTCGATGGCTCGGCCGAACACGTTCTGGTAGACCTCCGCCAGGAAATCATTCTGGCTCAGCAGGTCGGGAAACTCGAAAAAGGGATAGGTGTCGGAAGCTTCGGGCGAGGCCGCGAAAGAATCGCCGATGCCCTGGATGGAGACGCCCGCCTCGAGACGGCCAATCCAGTACTGCAGGCCAACCGGGTCCGGAGCGCGATCGTAGAAGCCTATATATACCTGGGCAACGAGTTCTGCATTGCTTGCCATTGTGGAGATCCTTTTTTCCAATGGTTCATGTGCATGCAAGTAGGCGCCGCGCTGTTGCTCGGCGTCGGGTGGTTCAAGCTCCCTAACCCACCGCTACCGGTGGGCTACCCGAAGACCGTGGGTTAAATACCCCACGGGAATACTCGCCATCGAAAAAACAATTCGATCCCCAGCCGGAAATTTTCATTGAAAGGTTCGTCAACCAGCAAGCGGGAAATGCAGTACGAAAAAAAGTGATGCACCATATTGCCCTTGGCTTCGGCTACGCGGCACGTCACCGATACGAACAGCGTGGTCGGCGGCCAGCTTCGCCTGACTCCAGCCGCGCTTGGCGTGGCCGGGCTGCCGGGCTTACGTGGCCGGGTATTCCCAAGGATAAGGTCAAGCTGGATGGAGTCGACTTGCGCCGACCGTGGTGCTTTGATGGCACCGAAATTCGATGAGGATGCCGATGAGAACACCGGTGGCGCTGATGGTGGCCCTGCTTGGCCTTGGCGGATGCGCGGGCAACTCGCTGGTCAGCGGTGAGGAGGCGGCGGTGCTGGTCTCGACCGTCTATGACGACGTCCCGTGCGCGCGGCTGACCAGCGACCGCAACGCGCTGGCGCGTGATGTGGGTGTTCCGACCGACGCAAAAGTGACATTCAGCGGGGTCTCGGCCGGTTTCGGCGTGGTCATTCCCGACTATCGCTCGCAGATGCGCCGCGAGCATGACAGCGCGGTCGGCAAGATTGCGGCGATGAACGATTCCCTGGCGCGGCGCTGCGGGGAGGGGACATCGCAATGATGGCGCGCCGCATCGCAGCTTCGCTGGTTGCGGTGGGTGTCGTCCTTGGGGTGAGCGCGGGCTTGAGCGGCTGCGGCATGGCAAAGGCCTATAGCAACACCGGCAAGATGTTCGACAAATATGGCTGCATGGCCCGCGACATCAAGGGGCAGGCGCCCTGCCCAGCGGACGAGCCGTAGAGCCCCTGGCGCGGACGTTCTCGTCCAAAGTCGTTGCGAAATGAGCCGGGAGCGGTTATACAGGCGACGAATTTCCCATATTGGTGGCTTAACCCACCGCCCGCGCGGGAACGCGGGCGAACGAGAAGGTAACTTTTTTAATGGCCAATACGCTCCTCATGCCCAAGGCTACCGCCGTGTGGCTGGTTGACAGCACCGCGCTTTCCTTCGAGCAGATTGCGCAATTCTGCGGCCTGCATCCACTGGAGGTCAAGGCGATCGCGGATGGCGAGTCGGCGCAGGGCATCAAGGGCATGGACCCGATCATGACCGGCCAGCTCACCCGCGACGAGATCTCGCGTGCGGAAAAGGACGGCAATCTGCGCCTCAAGCTTTCCGAGCCGAAGGTTCGCGTGCCGGAATCCAAGCGCAAGGGGCCGCGTTACACGCCACTGTCGAAGCGGCAGGACCGGCCGAATGCCATTTTGTGGCTGGTCCGCAACCATCCCGAATTGAAGGACGCGCAAATTTCGCGGCTGGTCGGCACCACCAAGTCGACGATCGAGCAGATTCGCGACCGCAAGCACTGGAACGCGGCCAACCTGGTGCCGATGGACCCGGTAACGCTTGGCCTTGCCTCGCAGATCGATCTCGACATGGAAGTCAACCGCGCCTCGCGCGGCAAGGAGGCCGCCGCACCCGTCGGCGATACGCTGCTGCCGGCAGCCCTTACCGAGCGGCTCGTACCGACGCCCGAAAAGCCGAAGGACGAGAATGAGGAACTCGACGCCAACGCCGTGTTCGCCAAGCTTTCGGCACTGAAGTCGAAAGATACCGACGAGGACGACGGCGAGGAATAAGGGTTTTTTCCTCCCCTTTCGAGGGGAGGGATAGAATTACGCTCCGCGCGCCTTGCCCGGCGCGATGCCGTAGTCTTCGCTGCGCTCGACGGCGCGGTAGAAGTCGGCAAGCTGCTTGCCGCGCTCCGGCTTGAAGATGCGCCCGGCAATGACCACCGAGGCGATCCGGTCGATACGGAATGCGCGGAAGTCGCCGCGCATCTCGCACCAGGCGATCAGGGTCCAGACCTTGCCCCAGAACCACAGGCCGAGCGGGCGGATGTCGCGCACGCTGCCGCGCCCGGCTTCGTCGGTATAGTCGATGGTCAAGACCTGGCGTTTCTCCACGGCCCGCTCGATAAGGTCGATCGCCTCGCGGGCGGCATCGCTGACAACCCACATGGGCGTGTGGATTTCGGTCCGGGCGATGCGGTCCTTCTCCGCGTCTGGCAGCACCGCGCCGATCTTGACCAGCGCTTCCTCGGCCGCCCTTGCCATGGCAGCGCCGCCGAAGGCCCGCACCATGCGCGCGCCGGCCACCAGCGCCACGATCTCGTCACGCGTGAACATCAGCGGCGGAAGGTCGTAACCATCCCTCATCATGTAGCCGACGCCGGCCTCTCCATCGATCGGCACGCCCGTCGATTGCAGGTCGGCAATGTCGCGGTAGATGGTGCGCTCGGAAACCTCGAGCCACGTTCCCAGTTTCTGCGCGGTAACAAGCCTGCCGCCACGCAGATGCTGGACAATCTGGAAAAGCCGGTCGGCACGTCGCATGGTCGTTCCTCTTGCCCGCCCAACCCAGGCTCACCGACATAGTATTGCACGATCCTCCTGACAACATTGTGTCAGGAGGATCGTGCGCCTCGGGCAGGTGCATGGTGGCGGTCAGGCGCATGGCAGAGGCACCTTCTTGCGCGCAACAAGGCCGGTTCAATGGCCGAAGCTGCCCGACCCCTTACGCCTTTCCGGCCAGCCGATATCATGCTGGAGATGGGCGGGAAACGAGTTGAGCAGGCGTTCGGTACGGATCTCGTTGCGCAGGGTGCGGACCTTGCCGACATAGCGGATCATGGCGTTCAGAACGGTAAAGGTGGTCATCGCGGCCTCCTGTTTTGTTGAAGGCCACTATCGCATACCGCTCCTGCCAGCACTGTGTCAGCAGGGTGCGGGGGCTCAGCCGAAGCGTCTGGCCGCGTCGATGGCAAGGCCAAGCCCGACCGAGCCGAACCGGTCGGAACGGGAAATGCGGGCGTCCGGAAAGCGCGCAATCGCTGCCTGCTCGACCATCGGCACCTGCACGCCGCCGCCGGTCAGGATGACGGTTTCGATTGCGCCGGCCTGCACGCCGGCTGCCTTCAGCGCATCGTTGATCGACGTGCCGATGCGCCGGACCAGATCCATGCTGGCTGCCTCGAATTCGGCCCGCGTCACGGGCACGTCGAGCGCAAGGCCCGGTTGTTCGATCAGCGCGATGGTTTCGGTGTCCGCGTCGGTCAGCGCGATCTTGGCCCGTTCCACCTCCGCGGCCAGCCGATGGCCGGAGCGGTTCTTGAGCACATGCGCGTAGCGCGCCAGCTTTTCGGGCTCGGCTGCCTCGCGCGTCAGCGTGTGGATGTCGCGGGCGGTTTTCGCCGTGTAGAGCGTATTGATGCGATGCCACGTCGCCATGTCGTTGAAGTACCAGACTGGCAGCTGCCGCTTGCCGTCGAGCGTCGCGGAGCCGAGGCCAAGATGCGGCATGACCCTGGCGATGTTGAACTGCCGGTCGAAATCGGTGCCGCCGACATGAACGCCGGATGTGCTTAGTATATCGTCGCGCCGATCCGATTTGCGCACCCGTTCCGGGGAAAGGCGCAGGACGGAAAAATCGGAGGTGCCGCCGCCAATGTCGACAACCAGCGCCAGTTGCTCGGCGTCGAGCATGCGTTCGTGGGTAAGGGCGGCGGCGACCGGCTCGAACTGGAATTCGACGTGGCGAAATCCGACCATGCGGGCTGCCGCTTCGAGCTGCGCCTGCGCTTGCGCGTCGGCTTCGTCGTCCTCGTCGACGAAGCGCACGGGGCGGCCCAATACGACCTGTTCGGGCGCTGCCCCGTGCTCGGATTCAAGGCGTGAGCGAAGATGGCGCAGGAACCGCCCGATGATCGCCTCGAAGCGCAGGCGTTCGCGGCCGATCTGGGTGGTGTCCTTCATCAGGCCGGTGCCGAGGATGGATTTCAGCGCGCGCATGAAGCGCCCTTCGGCCCCGTCCATGTATTCGAACACGGCTGCCCGCCCGAAATAGGTCTTGCCGTCCTCCAGGCTGTAGAACAGCGCCGAGGGAATGGTCAGGTGCTCGCCTTCCAGCGGAACGAGCGCGGGAGCGCCGCCCGGCGCACACAGGCCGACGGTCGAATTGGTGGTGCCGAAATCGACACCACAAAAATCAATCGGCATGGGTTGGAAACTCGCAAAATGGAGGCCGGCACCGGCAGGCGTGCTCAGCGCTTTTTTGGGGAAAGGCCGTTTAGCGGATCATCGCTGAAAAGGAAAGGCCGCCTGCAGCCCCGTCACCCGCGACGCGGGGCAGTCACACGCCGATCCCCCTTTGCGCCAGTGCCGCGCCGATCTCGTCCAGTATGGCCGGATCGTCGATGGTTGCCGGCATCAGCCATTCTTCCTTGTCGGCGATCTTCTGCATGGTGCCACGCAGGATCTTGCCGGAGCGGGTTTTGGGCAGGCGCTTGATCGTCACCACGGTCTTGAACGCCGAGACCGGGCCGATGCGGTCGCGCACCAGCGTCACGACTTCCTTCTCGATCATGGCCGTGTCGCGGGTGACGCCGGCATTAAGCACGACGAAGCCGAGCGGCACCTGGCCCTTCAACGCGTCGGCAATGCCGATGACCGCACACTCGGCCACGTCGGGATGCGCGGCCAGAACCTCTTCCATAGCGCCCGTGGACAGCCGGTGGCCGGCGACATTGATGATGTCGTCGGTGCGCGCCATGATGAACAGGTAGGTGTCTTCATCGACAATCCCGGCATCGGCGGTTTTGTAGTAGCCGGGGAATTCCTCCAGATAGGCTTGCCGGAAGCGGGCGTCAGCGTTCCACAAAGACGGCAGGCAGCCCGGCGGCAAGGGCAGCTTGATGACGACATTGCCGAGCGTGCCGCGCGGCAGTTCGTGGCCGGCATCGTCGACGACGCGGATGTCGTAGCCCGGCATCGGTACGCCGGGTGAGCCGTATTTGACCGGCAGCAGGCCAAGCCCGACGGGGTTGTGGGTGATCGGCGATCCGGTTTCGGTCTGCCACCAATTGTCGATCACCGGCACGTTCAGCTTCTGCTCGGCCCATTTGATGGTTTCGGGGTCGGCGCGCTCGCCAGCCAGAAACAGCGTGCGGAATTTCGACAGGTCGAAGTTGGCGATCAATTCGCCTTTCGGGTCCTGCCCCTTTATGGCGCGGAAGGTTGTTGGCGCGGTGAACAACGCGACGACCCCATGCTGCGAGATCACCCGCCAGAAGGCGCTGGCGTCCGGGGTGCCGACGGGCTTGCCCTCATAGACGATGGTGGTGCAGCCGTGCAGGAGCGGCCCGTAGACGATATAGGAATGGCCGACCGCCCAGCCGATGTCGGAGGCCGACCAGAACACTTCGCCCGGCTTGACGCCGTATTCGTTGTCCATAGACCATTTCAGCGCGACCATGTGGCCGCCATTGTCGTGGATGACGCCCTTGGGCTGCCCGGTGGTGCCCGACGTGTAGAGGACATAGAGCGGGTCGGTGGCCAGCACAGGCACGCAGTCCACATTGGCGCCGGCGGCACGCTCGCGCGCCACGGCGTCGGCGAAGTCGATGTCGTAATTGTCCTTGAGGTCGCAGCGCAACTGGTCGCGCTGCAGGACGATGCAGCGCTCCGGCTTGTGGCGGGCCATTTCGATGGCCCCGTCGAGCAGCGGCTTGTAGGCGATGATGCGGCCCGGCTCCAGCCCGCAGGAAGCCGACACGATAAGCTTGGGCTTGGCGTCGTCGATGCGGGTGGCCAGTTCGCGCGAGGCAAAGCCGCCGAACACCACGGAATGGACCGCGCCCAGCCGCGCGCAGGCCAGCATCGCAAAGATCGCCTCGGCCACCATCGGCATGTAGATGATGACGCGGTCGCCTTTCGTCACGCCGTGGTTTTTCAGCACGCAAGCCAGCGCGACGATCTCGCGCTTCATCTCGGCATAGGTGAACTTCTCGACGACGCCCGTATAGGCGCTGTCGTGGATCAGCGCCGTCTGCTCGGCCCGCCCGCCGGCAACGTGACGGTCGACGGCGTTCCAGCAGGTATTGCAGGCCGCGCCGGGATACCAATGCCCATAGACGCCCGCTTCAGCATCGAACACTTTGTCGACGGGCGTCGACCAGTCTATGCCCTTGGCCGCTTCCGCCCAGAAGGCATCGGGATCGCGTTTCCAGCCCTCGTAAACCTCGTGATAGCGCGAAGCCATGCCTCTTTCCTCTCCGGTAATTTTTCCTTCATTTGTTCTAGCGCCTGGAAGGGTGGCGCGTCCATCGCGCTTTCGACCGGGAATTTTGGGCTGTCCTTTGACAGCAGCGCGAGATGCTGGTCAAAGGCGGCATGACGAAAATTCTCGCGCTTGTCATCCTGGCGATGATGGTCATCCAGTTGATCAAGCCACTGGGCTGGCCCGGATTGAGGGCGCGACGCGACTTCTGGAAACTGGCGGTGCTGGCGCTGGCCGCCATCTCGCTGACCGCCGTGCTTGGCCACTGGGGCTGAGCCCGCAGCGTCAGGGCGCGGTCTCCAGCGATTCCTGCCACTGACCGAGCGCTGCCAGATGGTTCATGTGGGCGCGGTGCGCAAAGGCTGCCTGGCCGGACGCGACATTCGCAACCTTACCGCTCCATGCTTTTTGCGCCGCCGATTGCAAGGCGCGGCCATAAGAAAAGGTCAGCTTCCACGGCTGCGCGCCAAGTGCGGCGATGGCGTTGAGGTTGGCGGTCGCCTCCACATCGCCCTGGCCGCCGGACAGGAAGGCGATGCCCGGCACGGCGACCGGGACCGTCTCGCGAAACAGCTTTATCGTCTTTTCTGCGATCTCTTCCGCCCCTGCCTGGCTGGCCGATTTCTTGCCGGAAAGGATCATGTTCGGCTTGAGGATGGTGCCTTCGAGCTTCACGCGCAGGCCATAGAGTTCGCCATAGAGCTTCAGCAGCGCCGCCTTGGAGATTTCGTAGCAGGTGTCGATGGAGTGATCGCCTTCCATCATCACTTCCGGCTCGACGATCGGTACGATGCCGGCTTCCTGGCAAAGTGCCGCATAGCGCGCCAGCGCGTGCATGTTGGAAGCGATGGAAGCGCCCGACGGCACCCCGTTGGCGGTGTCGATGTCGATGACCGCGCGCCATTTGGCGAAGCGCGCGCCGAGCTTGTAATAGGCGGTGAGACGCTCGCGCAGGCCATCCAGCCCCTCGGTGACGGTTTCGCCCGGAAAGCCGGCCAGCGGCTTGGCGCCGGCATCGACCTTGATGCCGGGAATGGCGCCGGTCGCCTGGATGATCTCGACCAGCGGCGTGCCGTCGGCGGCTTTCTGACGGATCGTTTCGTCATAGAGGATGACCGAGGAAATGTAGTTGGTCATGGCATCGGAGGTGCGAAACAGCATTTCGCGGTAGTCGCGCCGACTGTCCGGCGTCGACTCCACGCCAACGGCATCGAAGCGCTTCTTGATAGTGCCGGAACTTTCATCCGCGGCCAGAAAGCCTTTGCCGCCGGCCACCATTTTGGCGGCGATGTCTTCGAGGCGTTCGCTCATGGCGGCATTCCTTCCAAACGAGGTTTTCAGTAACCTACCGCCCAAGGAATGGTTGCAGAAAGCCCAAATCGAGCGAACCGCCTCACGATTTTGCGTTTCGGGTGCGCCCCTATTTCTTCAGGACGTCGACGCCGGGCAGCGGCTTGCCTTCCATCCATTCGAGGAACGCGCCGCCTGCCGTCGAGACATAGGTGAAGTCGTCGGCGACGCCGGCATGGTTCAGCGCTGAAACCGTATCGCCGCCGCCGGCGACGGATACGAGTTTCCCGGCCTTGGTACGCGCGGCGGCGTGCCGGGCAACCGCGACCGTTGCGCGGTCGAACGGCGTGATCTCGAAAGCGCCAAGCGGGCCGTTCCAGACCAGCGTGGCTGCGCGGTCGATCCACTGGTTGATGGCGGCGACGGTCTTGTCGCCGGCATCGAGGATCATGGCGTCGCTCGGGCAGGCTTCGATTGCGACCGTCTCGTTTGCGGCACCGGCCTTGAATTCCCTTGCCACGACGCCGTCCGACGGCAAGACGATGGCGCAGCCGGCGGTGGCCGCCTCGATCATGATCTGCTTGGCGGTTTTAGCCAGGTCGTGCTCGCACAGCGACTTGCCGACATCGGTGCCGCGCGCGGCGAGAAACGTGTTGGCCATGCCGCCGCCGATGACCAGCGCGTCGACCTTCCTGACAAGGTTCATCAGAAGATCGATCTTGGTCGACACCTTCGCGCCGCCGACAATGGCGACGACGGGCTTGACCGGGCTGCCGAGGCCCTTTTCCAGTGCATCCAGTTCGGCCTGCATGGTGCGCCCGGCGAAGGCCGGCAGAAGATGCGCCAGCCCCTCAGTCGAGGCGTGCGCCCGGTGCGCCGCTGAAAAAGCGTCGTTGACGAAGATGTCGCCGTTTTTGGCCAGCGCCTCGGCAAAGGCCGGATCGTTCTTTTCTTCTCCGGCATGGAAGCGGGTGTTTTCCAGAAGCAGGATGTCGCCATCCTTCATGCGCGTCACGGCATTGGCGGCCTCTTCGCCGATGCAATCGGCGGCAAAGGCGACAGGCTTGCCGATCATGGCGGAAACGGCGTGGGCAATCGGATCCAGTGAGAATTCAGGCGAGGGCTGGCCCTTCGGGCGGCCGAAATGCGCAAGTAGGATGACCTTGCCGCCCTTTTTCGACAGTTCGTCCAGCGTCGGCATGATCCGCTCGATGCGGGTCGTGTCGCTGACCTTGCCGTCCGTGACGGGAACGTTGAGATCGACGCGCACCAGAACGCGCTTGCCGGCAATAGCGCCCATGTCGTCGAGTGTCTTGAAGCTGGCCATGCCGGATTCCTTTTTGCAGAAAATCTGCCGGACATTACCCGGCGTTTAACGCGATGCAAGGCCGCGAAACCGCGCAGCCCGGAAAAACGCCGGCGTCACGCTGCTTGCGGTGCGTCGTCTTCAAGGCTGTCGCCGTGCAGGCCTTCGGGTGGGGCTGGTGCGTCGGGAACCACTTGTGGCACGGATTGAGCGGTGGGCGGCTCGGCCTTTTTCCGCCGGTTTTTGAGATAGGCCCTGACGCGATCCGCGATTTCGCCGGCGCTGAGGAAGACAGGCACGCGCGCCACGGGAGCGGTCGGCTCGAAGGAAAGGCCGATGCCGGCGATGTGGCCCTTGTCGTCGACGTCGCGCACGATCAACTCGATGGGGCCGATGGGCACGCGGTCGGCATATTCGGCGTGGCCGTCCAGCCGCTCGATGACGAGAGCGGCGACGGTCAGCTTGCGTTCGGCCTCGGTCAGGCCGATGCCGTAGGCTGTCTCCAGTTCGGCGGCGGGGCGGGCCGGATCGACCGCGAACGCGCCGAAGAAATCGGCATCCTCGGGATCGACGACGGCGCGACTGGCAAACAGCTTGTCGAGCAGGCGCGGATAGCGGTCCGGCACGAAGATATAGACGTTGTCGCCGGCGGCAAGCCGGCCCATGTCCTGGAAGCGCATCGAACGGCCCTCGCGCACCACCAGAGACGGGCGCGCCCAGCGCGGGATGCGTTCGCCGCGTGCGACCGGACTGCCGGCTGCGACCTTGTAGGCAAGGAGTTCGTGGCGGGCGGAGCCCGGCAATTCCAGTTCCACCTTGTCGAGAGGGCCGAGGCGGGCGGGAACGATCAGGCCAAGCCGCCGCGCCAGCGGTCCAACCGTCCAACCCTGTATGACCAGCGACACCAGCACGACGATGAAGGCGGTGTTGAAGATCAGCCGTCCGTTCTCCAGCCCGCCAAGCAGGGGCGTGATGGCCAACAGGATGGATACCGCGCCGCGCAGACCGACCCAGGAGATGAAGGCGACTTCCGGCCGTGGCAGGCGGAAAGGCATCAGGCACGCCCAGACCGCGAGCGGGCGGGCAACGAATATCAGGAACAGGCCAAGCAGCACCGCTGGAAGGAGCAGTTGGGGAAATTGCGAGGGCGTGGCAAACAGGCCAAGGATCAGGAACATGATGATCTGTGCCAGCCACGACATGCCACCTTGAAAGCGTTTCAGCATGGTGACGGCGCGGATGTCGGAATTGCCGGCGACAAGCCCGGCCAGATAGACGGCCAGGAAACCGGAGCCGCCGATTGTTCCGGCAGCGGCAAACACCATCAGCGACAAGGTCAGCACGAAGATCGGCAACAGGCCGTGATCGAGATTGAGCTTGTCGACAAAGCGCACGATCGCCATGCCGCCAAGAATGCCGACAAGTGCGCCCAGCCCCATGTTGAGCAGGAAGCCCAAGGCGAGGTCGGCCAGCAGTACCTGGGCTTCGGGGTGCGCATTTGCGGCGATTATCTCAACCAAGGTGATGGTAAGAAAAATGGCGATCGGATCGTTGGTTCCGGATTCGACTTCCAGCGTCGAGCGCACCCGTTCGCGCAAATTGATCTCGCCCGCGCGCAGCAGGAAGAACACCGCCGCCGCATCGGTCGAAGCGACAGCCGCACCCAGCAGGAAGGATTCCAGCCAGGTGAGATCGAGCAGGTAGTAGACGGCGACGCCGAAGACGCCGGTGGTTATGAGCACCCCGATGGTCGCCAGCGATAGCGCCGGCAACGCCGCCTGCCTCAGCACCTTGAGCGGCGTGCCGAAGCCGGAATCGAACAGGATGACGGCCAGCGCCAGCGAACCAACGAAATAGGCGATGCGCGGATTGTCGAACTGGATGCCAAGGCCGTCGCCGCCCGATGCCAGGCCGATGCCAAGGAACAGAAGCAAGAGGGGCGCGCCGAAGCGAAAGGCGATCAGGCTTGAAAACGCCGCGGCGACCACAAGCCCGGTGCCGACCAGCGTCACCAGATAGATCGCGTGCTCCATGCCCCCGGTTCCCTTGCGCTCGTCTCTTAGTTGAGGCGGGCCTTATTTCTGAATAGGGCAGAGTGCGGCGAAGACATGGCGAAAGGCAAGGTTTTCGGCCTTGATATCGATGATGGGAGAGCTTTTTTACACGACTGGCACAAACAAAAACACCCGGCGGAAGCCGGGCGTTTTCAAAAAGCGAAAAGACGAAGGATCAGGCGATGGTCTTACCGAAGGCGACGGCGGTGTCGCTCATGCGGTTCGAGAAGCCCCATTCGTTGTCGTACCAGGACATGACCCGCACCAGATTGCCCTCGACGACCTTGGTCTGGTCGAGCGCGAAGGTCGAGGACGCGGGGTTGTGGTTGAGGTCGATCGAGACCAGCGGTTCCTTGGTGTAGGCGAGGATATTCTTGAGCGGGCCGTCTGCCGCCGCGACCAGGGCCGCATTCACCTCTTCGACCGTCACATTGCGCTTCGACACGAATTTGAAGTCGATGACCGAGACGTTCGGGGTGGGCACCCGGATCGAAACGCCGTCGAGCTTGCCCTTGAGTTCCGGCAGCACGAGGCCGACCGCCTTGGCGGCGCCGGTCGAGGTCGGGATCATCGACATGGCGGCGGCGCGGGCGCGGTAGAGATCCTTGTGCATGGTATCGAGCGTCGGCTGGTCACCCGTATAGGCGTGGATGGTCGTCATGAAGCCTTTTTCGATGCCGAAGGCATTGTTCAACACCATGGCGACCGGCGCGAGGCAGTTGGTGGTGCACGACGCATTGGAGACGACGATGTGATCCTTGCTGATCTTGTCGTGGTTGACGCCGTAGACGACCGTCAGGTCGACGCCATCGCCGGGAGCCGAGACAAGAACGCGCTTGGCGCCCGCGGCAAGATGAGCGGAAGCCTTGTCCTTGGATGTGAAGAGGCCGGTGCATTCCAACGCGATGTCGACGCCCAGTTCCTTCCATGGCAGTTGGGCCGGGTCGCGCACGGCGCAGACCTTGAACGTTTCCGAGCCGACCGAAATCTGATCGCCGTTCACGGTCACTTCATGCGGGAAACGGCCATGCACGCTGTCATAGCGGAGCAGGTGCGCGTTGGTTTCGACCGGGCCGAGATCGTTTACGGCAACGACCTGGATATCCTTGCGGCCAGATTCATGAATGGCTCGCAGGACGTTACGGCCGATACGGCCAAATCCGTTGATGGCAACTCTGACAGTCATTTATTTCTCCTGGGGCGGAAGACGTCCGTCGTTCGGTGCGCGGATGCCACAATGGCCGCATCCGTCGCGGGTTTTGAAATCGCTGGGCTTCGGCAGCCTGCCAAAACCTATTTCTTGTGCAGCCGCTTTTCGGCTGCCTCGGCAGCATGCTCGGCGGTGATGCCGAAATGCGGGTAGAGTTGCTCGATGGTGCCGGACGCACCGAAGCCGGTCATGCCGATGAAGATGCCATCCGCGCCGATGAACTGGTCCCAGCCCTGGCGGATGCCGGCTTCGATGGCGATTTTGATGCCGGCATTGCCGATGGTCTTGGCGCGGTAGGCATCGCTCTGCTTGTCGAACAATTCGAAGCAGGGCACCGAGACGACGCGGGTCGGGTGGCCGTGACCCTGCAGCAATTTGCGGGCGTCAAGCGCGATCTCGACCTCGGAGCCGGAAGCGAAGATGGTCACGGCAGCGTCGCCGCCTTCGGCCGCCGCCATCTCGTAGGCACCCTTGGCACAGAGGTTTTCCGAAACGAACTCGGTACGCAGCGCCGGCAGGTTCTGGCGGGTAAGCGCCAGCGTCGACGGCGTCTTTTCAGTTTCGAGGGCTACCTGCCAGCATTCGGCGGTTTCCATCGCGTCGGCGGGGCGGAACACGTTGTGGTTGGGAATGGCGCGAAGGGCGGCCATGTGTTCGACCGGCTGGTGGGTCGGGCCGTCTTCGCCAAGGCCGATGGAATCGTGCGTCATGACGAAGATCGAGCGGATGCCCATCAGCGAAGCCAGCCGCATGGCAGGCCGCGCATAGTCGGAGAAGCACAGGAACGTGCCGCCATAGGCAATGATGCCGCCATGCAGGGTCAGGCCGTTCATCGCCGCCGCCATGCCGTGCTCGCGAATGCCGTAATGGACATAGCGCTGGCCGTAGTCGAGCGGCGTGATGTTCTTGGTCTGGCTGGTCTTGGTGTTGTTGGAGCCGGTGAGGTCGGCCGAGCCGCCGATGGTTTCCGGCACCGCGCCGTTGATGACCTCCAGCGCCATTTCCGACGATTTGCGGGTGGCGACCTTGGGCTTGTCGGCTGCCAGCTTCTTCTTGTAATCGGCGATGACCGCATCGAAGTTCTGCGGCAGCTTGCCGCTCATGCGGCGTTCGAATTCGGCGCGCTTGGCAGGCTCAGCCTTGGCAAGGCGGCCCTCCCAGTCTGTGCGTGCCTTGACACCCGCCTTGCCGGCGGTGCGCCATGCTTCGAGAATATCGGCGGGGATTTCGAAAGGTTTCGAGTCCCAGTTGAAGAACTTGCGCGCGCCGGCGATTTCGTCGGCGCCGAGAGGCGAGCCATGCGCCTTGTTGGTGCCTGCCTTGGTCGGAGCGCCAAAGCCGATGGTCGTCTTGCAGGCAATCAGCGTCGGCTTGTCGGAATGGCGCGCCGTTTCGATGGCGTAGGCGATCGCCTCTGGATCGAGCCCGTCGACATGCATGGCGTTCCACCCGGAAGCCTGGAAGCGGGCAACCTGGTCGGTATTGTCGGACATCGATACGGAACCGTCGATGGTGATGTCGTTATTGTCCCAGATGAGGATCAACTTGTTCAGCTTGAGATGGCCCGCCAGCGTGAGGGCTTCCTGGCTGATGCCTTCCATCAGGCAGCCGTCGCCGCAGAGCACGTAGGTGTGATGATCGACAAGGTCGTTGCCGAATGCCGCGTTCATGATGCGCTCGCCAAGGGCGAAACCCACCGAATTGGCGACGCCTTGGCCGAGCGGTCCGGTGGTCGTCTCGATGCCAGCGGCATGGCCGTATTCGGGGTGGCCGGCCGTGCGGGAGCCCAACTGGCGGAATTTCTTGATCTGGTCGAGGGTGATGTCTTCGTAGCCGGTGAGATACAGCAGCGAATAAAGCAGCATCGAACCGTGGCCGGCCGACAGGATGAAGCGGTCGCGGTCCGGCCAGTGCGGGTTCTTGGGATCGTATTTCAGGAAGCGGGTAAAGAGCACCGTTGCGACGTCGGCGCAGCCCATCGGCAGGCCCGGATGCCCCGAATTGGCTTTCTCGACGGCATCCATGGACAGGAAGCGGATCGCGTTGGCCATACGATCATGTTGTTCGCGCGAAACCATGGGACCTCCGGGATAATTTCGATTGGGGAAAGGTGAGACGACACATAGCAGGACAGACGCTTTAGTCAACAAAACCTAAATCGATTTAGGTCGCTTCTGGCGCAACAATTGCGATACAATCCGCCGGAAACCCTCGTTACCGGGGGACAGGCGACAGAGCTTTGTTGACGCATGCTTCACACGCCGCCTAATGTTTCGAGAGTAACGCGTTCTGAATGTGAACGATTCGGTGATGGGCAGGTGACGGGACAAATGCCATGACCGGTGAAACGACGCTCAAGGAAGTCATTGCCAGGCTTGGTAAAGCGATTGACGGGCTGGAGGATGCCGTCGTGGCCCGGCTCGAAAACGAGCGCGACTATTCCGAGGCTGAAGCCGAAGTGCAGCGCATGAATGCAGACCGTTCGCGGCTGGCGCAGGAACTCGACAATTCCGAAGCGCGGGCGGAGCGGCTGGAAGATGCCAACAAGGAAGTCTCGCGCCGGCTGGTGACCGCGATGGAAACCATCCGCGCAGTTCTGGACAGGTAGGCGAGGACATGGCGCAAGTCACGGTTTCCATCGACGGCAAGCAATACCGGATGGCCTGCGACGAGGGGCAGGAAGAGCATCTGACCGATCTGGCGCTGCGCTTCGATCGCTATGTCTCGCATCTGAAGGATTCCTTCGGCGAGATCGGCGACCAGCGGCTCACCGTCATGGCCGGCATCATGGTGATGGATGAATTGTCGGAATTGCAAAAGCGCGTGAAGGGCATGGAAAGCGAAGTGCAGACGCTGCGCAAGACGCGTGACGAGGCGCTGACCAAGGCTGACAAGAACGACGCGGCGCTGACCGGCGCGCTTGGCGCGCTCGCCTTGCGCATGGAAGGCCTGGCAGAGACACTGACGGTCAGGAAGGCCTGATCTGCCCCTTGCGGTTGATCGGAGGCCGATTCGGCCTAACCACAGCAAGGGTAATTCATACTAGCCCGCTCCGTCGGGTGAGAAATTTATTCTCAATAATCCGTATGCTTGGTGCGGCCGGATTTTGAGCACCGTTGTATTGGTGCTAAAACATGGGACCGCATAGCGGCAGCCCAATTTCAGTAACAGCATAGGTAGGAAACGCCATGAGCCTTCGTATTAACGATACGGCACCCGATTTTACCGCCGAGACGACGCAGGGCACCATCCATTTCTATGATTGGATCGGTGACGGTTATGCAGTCTTGTTCTCGCACCCCAAGGATTTCACCCCGATCTGCACGACCGAGCTTGGTACGATGGCCGGGCTGGATGGCGAGTTCAAGAAACGCAACGCCAAGATCATCGGCATTTCGGTCGATCCGGTCGAAAGCCATAACCGCTGGAAGGACGACATCAAGACGGCGACCGGCCATACCGTCAACTATCCTATGATCGGCGACGGCGAACTCAAGGTGGCCAAGCTCTATGACATGCTTCCCGCCGCCGCCGGCGACAGTTCGGAAGGCCGCACGCCTGCCGACAACCAGACGGTGCGCTCGGTGTTCGTCATCGGCCCGGACAGGAAGATCAAGCTGATCCTCACCTATCCGATGTCGACCGGCCGCAATTTCCAGGAAATCCTGCGCGCCATCGATTCCATCCAGCTTACCGCCAAGCATTCCGTATCGACACCGGCGGACTGGAAGCCGGGCGACGACGTCATCATCGGCGGCGGCATTTCGGACGAGGAAGCGACCAAGCGGTTCGGTTCGTTCGAAACCATCCTGCCCTATATGCGCAAGACCAAGCAGCCCTCTGCCTGATTTTCCGTTTTTCCGCCTATGCGCCGGTGCAGTGCTTGACTGTGCCGGCTGTGCGGATAACCATACCTCCATTCCCTACCGGTAGAGAAAATTATTCCTGCGCCGACAGGAGTGGAGGTTGGATTGAGCGCATCGTCTGCCAGGCCGCAGGTAACCGGCTTTTACGACAAGCCGACCGGGTCGATCCAGTATGTGGTCGCGGACAAGGCGACTGGGCGATGCGCCATCATAGACCCGGTGCTGGACTTCGACGAGAAATCCGGCGCGACGGCCACGACCAATGCCGATGCTTTACTTGATTTCGTGGACCAGAACGGACTGAGCGTCGACTGGATACTCGACACCCACCCGCACGCCGATCATTTTTCCGCCGCGCATTATCTGGCCAGGAAGACCGGCGCGCCGACCGCCATCGGCGCGAACATCGCGGAAGTCCAGAAGCTCTGGAAGGCCATCTACAACTGGCCGGATTTTGCCGCCGACGGCTCGCAATGGGACAGGCTTTTCGCCGCCGGCGAGACATTTTCCATCGGGACCATTCCGGTAAAGGTGTTGTTTTCGCCGGGGCACACGCTTGCCTCGATCAGCTACGTGATCGGCGATGCCGCCTTCATCCACGACACCATCTTCATGCCGGACAGCGGCACGGCGCGCGCGGATTTCCCCGGCGGAAGCGCCGAGCGGCTGTGGCATTCGATCCAGGAGATCATGGCGCTGCCGGACGATACGCGGCTGTTTACCGGGCACGACTACATGCCGGGAGACCGCGATCCGGTGTGGGAGAGCACGGTCGCCGAGCAGCGGGCGACGAACAGCCATCTGTCCAGATGCAAGACGCAGGCGGAGTTTGTCGCGCTACGCGAGGCGAGGGACAAGACGCTGCCGATGCCGCGCCTGATCCTGCATGCCTTGCAAATCAACATCAATGGCGGGCGTTTGCCTGAAGCGGAAGCCAACGGCCAGCGCTATCTGAAATTTCCGCTGAACGCGTTTTGAGGGGTGGCAGCAGATGCTCGGGACAAGCCCAAGCATGACGGCGGTGGAAGCGGCGATACTTTGTTGAAAAAAGCGGCGCCGGATTTCTCCGGCGCCGCTTTTCATTTCCGTTGGCGGTCCTATAGCAGGGCCGCTTAAGCCGCTGGCTGCACCTCGATGGTGCGAAGCGACTGGGCCTGCCGCTTGGCGGCGGCCTTGACGGCGTCCTGCACCTTTTCGAAGGCGCGCACCTCGATCTGGCGCACGCGCTCGCGGGAAATGTCGAACTCTCCCGACAATTCCTCCAGCGTCAAAGGCTCTTCGGACAGGCGACGCGCCTCGAAGATGCGCTTTTCGCGCTCGTTCAGCACGGCCAGCGCACCGGTAAGCATGCCGCGCCGGTTTTCCAGCTCGTCCTGCTCGATCAGCGTCTGTTCCTGGCTCTGGTGGTCGTCGACCAGCCAGTCCTGCCATTCGCCGGACTCGCCCTCGCTGGCGCGGATCGGCGCGTTCAGCGAAGCGTCGCCCGACAGGCGGCGGTTCATCGACACGACTTCCGCTTCGGAAACGTTCAGCCGCGTCGCGATCTCGGTGATGTGCTCCGGCTTGAGGTCGCCGTCGTCCAGCGCCTGAATCTTGCCCTTCACCTTCCTGAGGTTGAAGAACAGCCGCTTCTGGTTGGCGGTCGTGCCCATCTTGACCAGGCTCCACGAGCGCAGGATGTATTCCTGGATCGACGCCTTGATCCACCACATGGCGTAGGTCGCCAGGCGGAAGCCGCGCTCCGGCTCGAATTTCTTGACGGCCTGCATCAGGCCGACATTGCCTTCCGAGATCACCTCGCCGATCGGCAAGCCGTAGCCGCGATAGCCCATGGCGATCTTGGCGACGAGCCGAAGGTGGCTGGTGACGAGCTTGTGGGCGGCAGAGGTATCTTCATGCTCGGCGTAACGCTTGGCGAGCATGTATTCTTCCTGCGGCTGAAGCATCGGAAAACGGCGGATTTCTTCCAGGTAGCGGCTGAGGCCGCCTTCACCGGAAACGACGCTGGGTAGTGACTGGGCCATGATAGCGCCCTCCTCTCTCTTAGAGAACTGCCCCCAAAACGCGGCGGGCATATGACACGGATGCCAAAAAGGCGCATCCGCAACAATCGCTTTATACAGGAACAAAACCAGAAAAGACAGCTTTTGTTCAACTCGAAACAGACTGTCACGCCAAAGTGAACAATACCAGTCAGGTTTTATGCGGATCGATTCAGGATTCTTGATGGTGGGTCAGAGTTGGCGAAAGCCGTCCACCATCTCCTGCATGTCAGACGGAAGCGGGGCCTCGAAGCGCATCGATATGTGGGTGGTCGGGTGGCGGAATGCAAGAAGGCGGGCATGCAATGCCTGCCGCGGGAAGGCCGCCACCGTTTCGCGCAAAGCTTCCGGAAGCCGGTTGGCCTTGGTGCTGAAGGCGCGGCCATAATCCTTGTCGCCGACGAGCGGGTGGCCGATATGGGCCATGTGGACGCGGATCTGGTGCGTGCGCCCGGTTTCCAGCCGGCACTCGACCAGGCTTGCCGTGGTGAACGCCTTCTGGGCTTCGCCGAAGCGTTCCTCGATCGTGTAGTGGGTGATGGCGTGACGGGCATCTGCGCGGCCCTCCGGCACTACGGCGCGGCGCACGCGGTCGGCGGCGCGGCCCAGCGGTGCGTCGATCGTTCCCTTCACCCTTGGTGGGATGCCCCAGACGAGTGCCGCATAGGCGCGCTCGAGATCGCCGGTCAGGCCGTGGTCGGCGAAGGCTTCCGACAGGGCCTTGTGGGCGCGGTCGGTCTTGGCCGCGACCATGACGCCGGTTGTATCCTTGTCCAGCCGATGGACGATGCCGGGCCGGCGCACGCCGCCGATGCCGGAAAGGCTTGTCCCGCAATGGTGGATGAGCGCATTGACCAGCGTGCCGGTCCAGTTGCCGGCACCGGGGTGAACCACCAGCCCGGCCTGCTTGTCGATGACGATCAGTTCGTCGTCTTCGTAAAGGACGGCGAGCGGTATGGCCTCGCCCTGCGGTTCGGCCGGCTCCGGTTCGGGCATGAGCACCGACACGCGCTCGCCCGCCGCCATCTTGCGCTTGGCTTCGCTGACCGGCTTGTCTTCGATGCTCACCGCTCCCTGCTTGATGAGCATCTGCACCCGGTTGCGCGACATGTCGGGGCCTAGCTGGCTTGCCAGCCATTGATCGAGTCGCTGGCCGGCCGCATCGGCATCGGCGACCACAACAACCGGCGCGATCACCGCCGCCGGGGCCGAAGCATCGTCGTCCTCTATCATTTCATCGGCCTGTTCGCTAAGAGCGCTCATTGATAACCGTTCCGGAATTTTTGCCATGACCCGGCCCCATGCCGACGAAGACAAACTTGCGCGTGAGGCCGCCGCTGCCGGAAAAGGCGCGGAAAAGCCGCTCGACCCGCATGTCGAGAATGTGCGCAGGAAGCTGATCCGCTTCATGGGCGTCAATCTGGGCCTGCTGTTCCTTGCCCTTATGGTGGTGATCGTCGCCCTTGTCTACAAATCGCGCGGAACAAAGGAGTCGGCTCCGGCGACCTTGAGTGAAATCCAGGTGCCGGCCGGCGAACAACTCACCGGCGATATCGTGTTGCCGGTAGGCGCGGCAGTGGTGTCGCAATCGATTTCGGGCAACCGCCTGTCGATTCAGGCGGAGCTTGTCGACGGTTCTCGCGTCATCTTCATCTACGATGTCACGGAACGCCGGATGATCGGCCATTTTGCCATCCGCAACAAATAATTCTTGGCGGCCGGCGACGCCCGTTTCGGGCTTGGCATTTATGCGGCCGAGGTCGGTTGCTTTTTGCGAAGCGGCAGCCTATATCGCCGGTTCTTGAACGCGCCCATCGTCTAGCGGTCAGGACACCGCCCTCTCACGGCGGGAACAGGGGTTCGATTCCCCTTGGGCGTACCAAGGTTCATTACTCAGTTTATATTCTTCCGAGAATCGTCTGATAGCGATCGAATAAGCTGTTCTGACCGCGTGAGTGAGGCTCGTTTCCGCCCGCCGTCATCTCGCCAAACCACCGGTAAAAAAGGTAGCTGAGGCAGGCGTAAGCGCACGAAAAAGCCCGCGCACCCATCAGGACGCGTGGGCTGGATAATCGCAAAAACTGCACATAGGATCATGGCAGCGCCTTGCGTCTGGCCGCCGTTGAAGGCATCACATCCTCATGACGCGGAGTGATAGCGAGACAGCGACCATCGAGTTCGACGTGAAATCCGTTACAGAATTCGTCCGCAGATGCAGGCGCGGAACTTGGCTGGTATTTTTAGCCCTCGCGCTCCTGACAGTCTCGTTTCCCTCGGCGGCCGGGCTGACTATCGACAGGTCGCCAGCGGTAACATCGAGGCCGATCAATAACCTGGCGATCCTTCGTCAGGATATTTCATACAATCTGACCCTCGACAGTCGTTCCATGCCCGGGTGGTCGCGCGCTGCAGAGCGTAGCGGGCCGGTCCAAGCGTCCGGCGGGTACGGCATTGTTTCTGCCGAGGTTCGGATGGCCACCTCGCGGCCGCACCCGATCATTCCACGCTTCGTCCATGACGCAGTCGATCTGCCCCGGCTCCGCCACTTCGACGCGCAGGCTCCGCCGCTGCGCCCGTAATTGCCGCAATCGGCACTTTCCAAAAATCGAACCAACTGCACAGGCCGCCGCCTCAAAAGAGGACGGCGCATCTGCTGCATGGAAAATAGCCATGGCTTCCTAAAGCCGTAAAGCTGGGGTGACCCAATGAAAGACCACCACGACGAATACATCTACACGCGCGATCACAGGACGCCGCAGGAGGTGAGAGCAGCCCGACGAGAAGCAGCGTTCGGATGGTTGGCGCTGATCATCTTCACGACCGCTGTATTCACGGCAGCCGATATTTTGCTGGTAGGTTGCACAAGCCTGATGGCCACTGCTTTTGGGTGGGAATGCAAAGCGGCCTTCGGAGGCTGAGGCGCAAACGAAAAATGCCCGCTCCGGCGAACCGGAGCGGGCGATCGTATTGCCGGCGTCGGGGACAGAAGGTGAGGCCGGGTTGCCCGCTTGTAAACAGCGGGGGAAGACGGTTAGAGCGCAAGGAGAAATGGATCAGCGGACAATCGTGGCTATTCGCACAGGACCCGGACGCGTTTGCCGGTGGGCGTCGCGGCTTCACAGGCCAGTTGCGGCCGCGCCGCTGCGGAAGCCGGGACCTGGTGAACGTTCCGTTTGTTTCGGCTTTTTCCGGGTCTTTTCACGCTGCTTCGTATGTGCCGAGCCGTGATGCCGGGGGCAATCGGGAAAGGTTCCGGCGCGGCGGCCACGATGTTCGGCGCTGTCACGGCCGGCTTGATGTGACCGGGGTGGCGGAGGTCGAAAGGCCCGAAATCCATCCGGCGGGCATCGAGCGCCGGCGGGATGACGACCGTACCGTCGTCGGTTCGCGAGCAGCCGGCGACGGCTGCGACCAGAAAGACGACCAGCGACATATATCTAGGCACTCGCGGTCTCCGGCTCCATCTTGGCACATTCATGGTGTGATGCATTCTTTCGTCACTACGATCTAACGCCTTGCGCCCCCGTCCGGTTGCTTCCCCGGCGTTAAGGTTAGCGGAACGTTAAGCCTTCTTGGGCACATTTGCACGGCGGATTGCGGGGGCATCCGAGAGCATGCAATGGCCCGGATGGGAATAGGGTGTGGTTGGACCAGTAGAAACCGATATGGCTAGTCCGGAGCGGGGAGCCAGCCAAGCAGAAATGTCGACGCACGAGAAAGCAGCCGGCGGGTTATCTGCCGGCGAATTGCAGACATTGCTCGAATTCGGCTCCGACTGGCTTTGGGAAACCGATGCCGAACTGCGGTTCTCCTGGCTTTCCGACGGTTTCGCGGCCGCTACCGGCACCAATCCGGCGAAGGTCCTCGGGCGGTTCCGGTTCGATTTTCTCAAGCATATGTCGAGCGGCAGCGATGCTGCCATTGCGCATCTGAAGGATTTGCAGGAGCGCAGGACGTTCCGCGATTTCGTTTACGAACTGAACGATAGCGATGAGAATTGCCGCTGGATTTCCACCTCGGGCTTCCCCCGCTTTGATTCGGCCGGCAATTTCATCGGCTACCGCGGAGTCGGCCGCAACGTGACGGGCATTGCCGGGTCGCTCAAAAAGCTGGAAGACGCCGATCCTTCCGCACCTACGGCACATGCCCGGCAGATAGAAGCGGAACTGGTCACGGCGGCCGAGCGCAGCCGCCAACTGCTGTCCGACCTCGAGCGGACCATCGATGCGGTCGAAATGGGCATCGTTATCCTGGACGCCGACCTCAATACCGAAATCGTCAACAGGGCATTCTACACGATCTGGAAGCTGGCGCCCGAACAGGCGCCCTTGGGCATCCCGTTCCGGAGCCTGCTCGAACTCGATCGCGGAGAAGGAGCGGAGGCCGTCAGCCAGGACGCCTGGGAAGCCTATGTCGAGGACAGGATCGCCGAAGTCAGGGCGGGTGACATGGCGCCGCGCGAACTCGCGCATGTCCAGGATCGCACGACGATCTATTCGGTCACGGCGCTTTCCGGCGGAAAGCGCCTGATTTCCTACTACGACGTAACCGAATTGACGCAGGCGCTCGAGAAGGCAAAGCTGGCCCAAGCCGTCATCGAGAGCGTGCCGAACCCGATCTTCGTCAAGGATGCCGACCTTACCTATGTCATGGCCAACCAGGCGTTTGCCGATTTTTTCGACACGACCCCGGACCAGGTCATCGGCAAGTCGGACGAGGACCTCGTTTCGCCCGAGGAGATGGGCACGTTCGACGAGAGCGAGCGGCGGGTTCTCGATACAGGCGAACTCTATCAGGGCGAATCGGCCTATTTGCGGAACGGCGTCGAAGGCTTCCGCATGGTCCGCAAGAACAGGGTGCAGACTTCGAGCGGCAAGACCTACCTTGCCAGCTCCATTTTCGACATAAGCGAATCCAGGCAGCGCGAAAAGGAAACCGAACAGGCACGCAAGTACCTGGCCGATGTTCTGGAATCCCTGCCCACCGCCGTCATGATCTACGACCGTGACGACAATTTCGTGTTTGCCAACAAGAAGCTTCAAGATTCATTGCCGGCGATGCTGGCGACCTGGAGCCCCCGCCAAACGATGAGGGAGGCGCTGGAACTTGGCCGAACCTGCGGTTATTTCCGGCACAGCGGCGACAAGGCCATCGACCAACTCTACGATGTGGACGCAAAGGCCTGGCTGGACGCCACTGTCGCCCGCTACCATCTGCCCTATTCGAGCTTCGAGCGGTTGAACCCCGATGGCCGGTGGTATCAGGTTTACGATATGCGCACCGATGACGGCACGTATATCGGCGTGCGCGTCGACATCACCGAACTCAAGAACCGCGAGACGGCGCTGCGCGATTCGATGCACCAGATCGACCTGTTCAGACATATCATGGACGAACTGCCGGTCGCGGCCTTCACCAAGGCGGACGACCTTACCATCGAGTTTGTCAACAAGGCGTGGTGCGCCATAACCGGCATATCGAAGGAAGAAGCGGTCGGGCGTACCGACCGCGAACTGTTCGGCACCGAAGAGGGGGCCAATTACAGCCTCGACGACACCGGGGTCGGCACCACCGGCGACATGGTCGAGGTGGAAGAACCCGTAACCCATCGCGACGGCACGATCCGGCAGGTCATGACGCGCAAGAGCCGTCTTGTGGCAACGGACGGTTCCGTGCATCTGGTCGGCTCCAGCACCGACATAACCGAGGTCAAGGCGCGCGAGCTGGCCCTTGAGGAAAGCATGCGCGAGAACGAGGTGTTCCGCACCCTCATCGATAACGTCCCGGTGTCGATCTACGCCAAGCGGTCGGATCTGCGCATATTTTACGTCAACAAGGGCTGGTGCGACCTTACCGGCTTCAGCAAGGCGGAAGCGGCCGGCAAGACCGACGTCGAAATCTTTGGAGCCGATGGCGAGGCCTTCGTGCAAAGCGATCTTGCGGTGCTGCGCACCGGCACGACGCAGGAGATCGAAGAAGCGGTAAAATTGACGGATGGCGGCATGCGTCATCAGTTCGCCCGCAAGAGCGCGATGATCGCCTCCGATGGCTCGCTTTATCTGATCGGCTCGACCACCGACATTACCGACCTGAAGCAGCGGGAAGCGGAATTGCAGGAAGCCCGGCAGCGGGCGGTGCTGGCCGACCGCGCCAAGTCGGAATTCCTGGCCAATATGAGCCACGAGATACGCACGCCGATGAACGGTGTGCTCGGCATGGCCGAATTGCTGGCGAAATCCGAACTGAACCCGAAGCAGAAGACCTTCACCGACATCATCGTCAAGTCGGGCAACGCGCTGCTCACCATCATCAACGATATTCTCGACTTCTCCAAGATCGACGCGGGCCAGCTTGTGCTCGATCCGGCGCCGTTCAGGCTGAGCGAAGCGATCGAGGATGTGGCGACGCTTGTATCGACCCGCGCCAAGGAAAAGGATCTGGAACTGATCGTCCGGATCGAGCCGGGCCTCGACGGCCTGTTCGTGGGCGATGTGGGGCGCATCCGGCAAATCGTGACCAACTTGGTCGGCAACGCGGTCAAGTTCACCGATGACGGCCATGTCCTGGTGGATGTCACCGGCGAGCGGGCTGTCGATGGCACCCGCCTGCATGTTTCCGTCACCGACACGGGCATCGGCATTCCGGAAGAGAAACGTCGGCTGGTTTTCGAAAAGTTCAGCCAGGTCGACGCCTCTTCGACGCGGCGGCACGAGGGAACCGGCCTCGGCCTTGCCATCACCTCCCGGCTCGTCGAACTGATGGGTGGCGACATCGGCGTGGAAAGCGCGGAGGGCAGGGGGTCCACGTTCTGGTTTGCCGTGACGCTGCCCAGTGCGGAGCAGTCGTCGCGCAATCGCATCACGCCTTCCGATGTAACGGGCGCGCGCGTGCTGATCGTCGACGACAACGCCGTGAACCGGTCGATCCTGACCGAGCAGATGGCATCGTGGCGTTTCGATTCCTGCGCGGCGTCGAGCGGCGCGGAGGGGCTGAAAGTGCTGGTTGCGGCGGCAGCCTACGGCGTTCCGGTGGATTGCGTGGTGCTCGACTACCAGATGCCGGGCATGAGCGGCGAGGAAATGGCCCGTATCGTGCGCAACACCGACGGTCTTGCGCATACGCCGATCGTCATGCTGACTTCGGTCGATCACTCGCTCGCCAGCGCGGAGTGCCTTGACCTCGGCATCGACGCCTATCTGGTCAAGCCGGTGCGCTCCTCGGCGCTGCTCGAAGCCCTGGTTGGCGCCATTCAATGGCACCGCAGCGAGTCGGCACCGGAAGAGGCGGCGACCGCAGGCCTTGATGAGCCGCAGCAGGATGATCCCCGAGAGCAACCGGCCGGCGAGCAGCCGCAACAGGCGTCTTCACACGGGCAGCCTGTCTATCTGGGCGCTGCGGCCACTGAGGCAGGGCATCAGGTCGATATTCTGGTCGCCGAGGACAATGAGGTGAATCAACTCGTTTTCACCCAGATACTGGGCGAAACGGGTTTAAGCTTCGAGATCGTGGCCAATGGCCGGCTGGCGCTCGAGGCGTATGATCGGCTGAAGCCGCAGATGATCCTGATGGACGTTTCCATGCCTGAAATGAACGGCCACGAGGCGACGCTCGAAATCCGACGCGCCGAGGAAGGAACCGGCCGGCATGTCCCCATCGTCGGGGTGACGGCGCATGCCCTGAAGGGCGACCGCGAGCGGTGCATTGAGGCCGGCATGGACGATTACCTTTCCAAACCGATCAGCCCCAAGGCACTTCTTGCCAAGGTTCAGCGCTGGTTGGGGAGGGACAGCGAAGGCGAGCGGGTAAGCGCCGGCGGCTAGGATACGCCATTGGAAACGAGGGCGGTGCAGCGTTACGGCATCGTCACGAACCTGTCATGCGACTGTTATAAATCACGGCTATTGCCTCCCCGACGCCAGAAACGAACGGCGCCGAGAGACCATATTCCGAACAGGAGCAGGCCCCATGAGACGTTTCCTCCGCTCTGCCGCCGTTGCCGTTGCAATGGCCACAGCATCCACGCTCACCCTTTCCGCAGCATACGCCGCTGACATTTCCGGCGCTGGCGCGACCTTCCCCTATCCGATCTATGCAAAGTGGGCGGACGCCTACAAGAAGGAGACCAATATCGGTCTCAACTACCAGTCGATCGGTTCCGGCGGCGGCATCAAGCAGATCAAGGCCAAGACCGTGACCTTCGGCGCTTCCGACGCGCCGATGAAAGGTGAAGACCTGGACGCCATCGGCCTCGCGCAGTTCCCGATGGTGATGGGCGGCATCGTGCCGGTCGTCAATCTCGAAGGCATCAAGCCGGGCGAGTTGGTTCTCGACGGCCAGACGCTGGCTGACATCTTCCAGGGCAAGATCACCAACTGGGACGACGCTGCGATCAAGAAGCTGAACCCCGACGCCAAGCTGCCTTCGCAGGCCATCGCCGTCGTTCACCGCTCCGACGGTTCGGGCACCACCTTCAACTTCGCCACCTACCTGGCCGACGTCAGCGCCGACTGGAAGGAAAATGTCGGCGTTGCCACTGCGCTGGAATGGCCGGTTGGCATCGGCGCGAAAGGCAATGAAGGCGTCGCCAACAACGTTGCCCAGACCGGCGGCGCGATCGGTTATGTCGAATATGCCTACGCCAAGCAGAACAAGCTGAGCCATGCCGACATGATCAACAAGGACGGCAAGACGGTCGAGCCGACGGCCGCCGCGTTTTCGGCCGCCGCCGCCAACGCCGACTGGTCCTCGCAGCCGGGTTATGGCGTCATCCTCTCCAACCAGCCGGGCGCCGAATCCTGGCCGATGACCGCCGCCACCTGGATCCTCGTCTACAAGCAGCCCGAAGACGTGACCGCCACCGCAGAGGCGCTCAAGTTCTTCGCCTGGTCCTACGGCAAGGGCGACGAGATGGCCGGCGAACTGGACTACGTTCCGATGCCCGACAGTGTCGTCAAGAGCGTCGAGGACATGTGGGCCAAGGATATCGTCGGCAGCGACGGCAAGCCGCTTTATTCGGCCATGTAAAATCCGTTTCGGGAGGGCGCTTTCCAGCGCCTTCCCGCTTCATCCGAATGCGAGAGCGATCCATGACCATTTTTGCCGAACCAATGCCACGTTCGGACGCGCTGCTGGCGAGAGCCGCCACGGTGCGGCGCTTCGCACTCACCGATTCAATTTTTCGCGGCATGACCCGCGCAGCCGCCATCCTCGTCCTGCTCATTCTGGGCGGCGTCGGGGTTTCGCTGTTTGTCGGCGCGTGGCCGGCGCTTGCGACGTTCGGCGCATCCTTCCTAGTCACCGAATCCTGGAACCCCGTCACCGAGAAATTCGGCGCGCTCGCGCCGATCTACGGCACCCTCGTGACGGCGGCGATCGCCATCCTGATCTCGGTGCCGATCGGCATCGGCATCGCCATCTTCCTCACTGAACTGTGCCCGCGCGTGCTGCGCCGCCCGATCGGCATCGCCGTCGAACTGCTGGCCGGCATCCCCTCGATCATCTACGGCATCTGGGGCCTGTTCATCTTCGCGCCGTTTCTGCAAAGGACGGTGCAGCCTTTCTTCATCGACCTCTTTAAAGACGTGCCGGTCCTTTCGAGCCTGTTTGCCGGGCCGCCCTACGGCATCGGCCTCTTAACTTCGGCGCTGATCCTGGCCATCATGGTGCTGCCCTTCATCACCTCGATCACCAAGGATGTGTTCGATACGGTGCCGGCGGTGGCGAAGGAATCTGCCTACGGTATCGGCTGCACCTACCTGGGAGGTGACGCGCCGCGTCGTCATCCCCTATACGCGGGTCGGCATCATGGGCGGCGTCATGCTCGGCCTTGGCCGCGCGCTCGGCGAAACCATGGCCGTGACCTTCGTCATCGGCAATGCGCACCGTATCAGCGCCTCGATATTCGCGCCCGGCACGACGATTTCAGCGACCATCGCCAATGAATTCACCGAGGCCGACGGTGAGCTTTACACATCCTCGCTGGTGGCGCTCGGCCTGATCCTGTTCGTCATCACCTTCATCATCCTTGCCGCCGCGCGCTTCATGCTGATGCGGATCGAACGGCGCGCCGGAGCCTGACCGATGGCTGCATCCCCCCTGCTTCACCGCCGCCGCAAGATGGTCAATTCCGTGATGATGACGCTGTGCGTGATTGCTGCCGGCATCGGTCTTGCCTGGCTGGCGCTTATCCTCGGCGCGCTCGTCTACAAGGGCACCGCCGGGCTTTCGTTCTCCGTGTTCACGGAGATGACGCCGCCGCCGGGCGATGCCGGCGGCCTCGCCAACGCGATATTCGGCTCCGTGATCATGACAGCCTTCGCCGTGTTCGTCGGCACGCCCATCGGCATTCTTGCCGGAACCTACATGGCCGAATACGGGCGCTTTTCGAAGCTGACGACGGTGGTGCGCTTCATCAATGACATCCTCCTGTCGGCACCGTCGATCATCATCGGCCTGTTCGTCTATGAACTGATGGTGCGGCCGATGGGGCATTTTTCGGCGCTTGCCGGCGCGGTGGCGCTGGCCATCCTGGTTATCCCGGTGGTCGTTCGCACCACCGAGGACATGCTCAACCTGGTGCCGAATTCGTTGCGCGAGGCGGGGGCCGCCATCGGTGCGCCGCGCTGGATCGTCATCCGCTCGGTCGGCTACCGCGCCGCCATGTCGGGCATCGTCACCGGCATATTGCTGGCGATTGCCCGCATCACGGGCGAAACCGCGCCGCTTTTGTTCACCGCGCTCAACAACCAGTTCTGGTCGAGCAATCTCAATGCGCCGATGGCCAGCCTGCCGGTTACCATCTTCCAGTTCGCGCTCAGCCCCTACGAGGAATGGCAGCAACTGGCATGGACCGGCGCTCTCATCATTACGCTCGCGGTTCTGGTCTTGAGCATCGTTGCCAGAAGCCTCACCGGACGCAGGACCTAGAAAGATGGTACAGATGTTGGCCCCTGAATTGACCATGATCGAAAACGTCGCCGAGAAAGCCGGAAAGACGAAGATCGAGGTGAAGAACCTCAACTTCTACTACGGCCAGTCGAAGGCGCTGAAGGATATCAGCCTGTCGCTGCCGGAGCGCAGCGTCACCGCCTTCATTGGCCCGTCGGGCTGCGGAAAGTCGACGCTTTTGCGCGTGTTCAACCGGATCTACGAGCTTTATCCAAGGCAGCACGCCGAGGGACAGGTTCTGCTCGACGGCCAGAACGTGCTCGACCGCTCGCAGGACCTCAATCTGCTGCGCACCAAGATCGGCATGGTGTTCCAGAAGCCGACGCCCTTTCCGATGTCGATCTACGAGAACATCGCTTTCGGCATAAGGCTCTACGAAAAGCTTTCCAGGAGCGAGATGGATGGCCGCGTCGAGCAGGCGCTGAAACGCTCGGCCTTGTGGAACGAGGTCAAGGACAAGCTCAATGCCAGCGGTCTCAGCCTTTCCGGCGGCCAGCAGCAGCGCCTGTGCATCGCGCGCACCGTCGCGGTGAAGCCGGAGGTGATCCTGCTTGACGAGCCGGCTTCGGCGCTCGATCCGCTGTCGACCGCCAAGATCGAGGAACTGATCGACGAATTGCAGGCCGACTACACCATCGTCATCGTCACCCACAACATGCAGCAGGCCGCCCGCGTCTCGAAGCAGACGGCTTTCATGTATCTCGGCGAACTGATTGAGTTCGACAAGACCGAGAAGATTTTCACCTCGCCAAGCGAGAAGCGCACGCAAGACTATATCACCGGCCGTTTCGGCTGAGCGCGCGTTCCAGACACCGATACGAGGACCAGCATTATGAGCGAACATACCGTCACGGCCTTTGACCAGGAACTGCGGCAGGTCAGCCGGCTCATCCGTGACATGGGCGAACTTGCCGGCGCGATGGTCGGCGGGGCGACGCTGGCGCTGTTGCATGTCGACGTCGCGCAGGCGCAGCGCATCGTTTCCGACGACGCCATCATGGATGCGCGCCAGCGGGAACTGGACGATCTTGCCATCACGCTGATCGCCAAGCGCCAGCCGATGGCCGACGATCTGCGCGCCGTGGTCGGCGCGATCCGCATGGCTGGCGACCTGGAGCGCATCGGCGACCTGGCCAAGAACATCGCCAAGCGGGTCGGCGCCGTCGGCCAGAGCGCGGTTCCGCGTGAACTTTCGCATTCCATCGACGGCATGGCGCAACTGGTGCTGGAGCAGGTGCGGGGCGTCATCGATCGCTACGACGCGCATGATGCCGCCGGCCTTGTCGCGCTGCGCAACGACGACGAGCGCATTGACGTGAAATATACTTCCGTGTTTCGCGAACTCCTGACCTATATGATGGAAGACCCGCGCAATATCACGGCATGTACGCATTTGCTGTTTTGCGCCAAGAATTTGGAACGCATCGGCGATCATGTGACGAATGTCGCTGAAAATGCCTATTACGTGCTGACCGGGCAGCAGCTTCCCGCCAATCGTCCAAAATCGGACGAAATGACCGCGCCGACGCCGGCGGCTTGACGAACGAGGCAGGAAACACACGAATGATCGCACCGCGCATCATGGTGGTTGAGGACGAAGAGCCGCTGGGCGTGCTGCTTCGCTACAATCTCGAATCCGAAGGCTATCAGGTCGAAGTGGTGACGCGCGGCGACGAGGCCGAGATAAGGCTGCAGGAGAACGTGCCTGATCTTCTGGTGCTGGACTGGATGGTGCCTGCCATATCGGGCATCGAACTATGCCGCCGCCTGCGCATGCGTGCAGAAACGGAGCGCCTGCCGATCATCATGCTGACCGCGCGCGGCGAGGAGAGCGACCGGGTGAGGGGGCTTTCGACCGGGGCGGACGATTATCTGGTCAAGCCGTTCTCGACGCCGGAATTCATGGCGCGGGTCAAGGCGCTGCTGCGGCGCGCCAAACCCGAAGTTCTTTCCAGCGTGCTCAAGGTCGGCGAAATGGTGCTCGACCGCGAGACGCACCGCGTCTATCGCAACCAGAACGAGATCAAGCTCGGGCCGACCGAATTTCGCCTGCTGGAATTCATGATGCGTGCGCCCAGCCGCGTGTTTTCGCGGGGCCAGTTGCTCGACAATGTCTGGGGCGAGGCGATCTATGTGGACGAGCGCACGGTCGACGTCCATGTCGGAAGGCTGCGCAAGGCTGTCAATAGCGGTCATGGCCAGGACGACGTCATCCGCACCATTCGCGGCGCGGGCTACGCGATCAAGGAAGGCTGAGGCAATACGCCGGACGGCCGCACGGCATCCGAGGTTCCCGGCGCGAATATTTCCTGATCGACGAAAGTCAGCGCGCGCATGGCGCAGCCTTCGCGGATAAGCGGCAGTTCGTTCGGTTCGGTGTCGAAGGAGATGGCCTTCGAATGATGGCCGCCTGCGGTTTTGGCGATGGCCTCGCGCAGCGCCGGTTCGATGAGATCGAAGGCCGTGGCCCCGATGCCGACCATGGCCACCGGCGCCGGGTCGATCAGCGCGAACAGGCTGCCCAGACCAAAGCCGAGCGCTTCGCCCGCCTTGCGGAAGGCTTCGCGCTCCGGTCCGGGGTGCTTTCGGGCGGTTGCCGCCAGCGCCTGCAACGCTTCATCCGATATGTCCGACACCGGCTCGTCGTTTTCGCTGCCCTGCTGCGCATTGCGCCAGATGGCGTAGTTGCCGGCATAGGCCTCGATGCAGCCGCGCCGTCCGCAGCGGCAGAGCGCCCCGTCGGGCCGGTGGATCATGTGGCCGAACTCGCCGCCGGACGAATGCGTGCCGGCAAACAGTTCGCCCTTCAGCACCATGCCCATGCCGATGCCGTGCGACAAAAGGATGGCGATGAAATCGTTCCTGTAGCGGTCCGGATCGCGCCAGCGCAGCGCCACCGCCATCATGTTGCAGTCGTTCTCGACGACGGCGGGGATGCCGAATTCAGCCTCGACCCTATCGGCGAAGGCAATGTCGGTATGCGGCGTGATCGGCGACCACAAAAGGCAGCGCGATGCCGAGTCGGTGATGCCCTGGATCGCCAGCGCGATGCGCGCGATGCCCGATCCGTTCGGGTTGGAACGCTCAACCTGCCGCCGCACGATGGCAAGACACTCGCCGACCAAGGCATCGCGGGACATCGCCCGCGTGTCGAGGCGACGCTGCTCTTCGGCAATAACGGTGCCGGAATAGTCGATCGTCGCGACGGAAAGGGAATTGAGCGACAGCACCAGGCTCAGCACCGCGGTGGCCGCCGGATTGAGGGCCAGTCCCACCTGCGGGCGCCCGCGCCTGGGTGCGGGGTGAACACCTTTGCCCTCGGTCAGGATGCCTTCGCCGATCAGGTCGGCCGAAATGGCGGAAATGGTGGAATGGCTAAGCCCGGTGACGGCTGCGATCTCGGTGCGCGACAATTGCCCGCCGGCCCGGCGCACCGCCGCAATGACCATCGCGCGGTTGCGCCGCCGCAGGTCGTCATGGCGCATCCCGACTGTCATTTTGCCTGCTCCTCCAGCGCCATCGCCCTTTCGTGACTTTGCCGACGGTTCGAACCCTTCTACAAGTAGTGGCAGAAGCTAGGGATGCTGTCATTGATTATTTCGGGTCACGAAAAAAATCGATGAAACGATTGAAACGCTGTTGACAGCGTTCGGGCATTGGGTGAGTATTTTTTCGAAGCCCGAAATAAAGGCTTCATTGCCGGCCCGGAGCGATCCGGATCAACAAGGTCGCGCCACACGCGGCGCAGGGAGGATGTCATGAGGAAATTCACTGCCGCCATTCTGGCGGGCGCTGCGCTGTCGATGACACTGGTGTCGGTGGCACAGGCGAAGGACAAGGTCATCGGCGTCTCGTGGTCGAATTTCCAGGAAGAGCGCTGGAAGACCGATGAGGCCGCGATGAAGAAGGCGATCGAGGCGGCCGGTGACAAATACATCTCCGCCGATGCGCAATCGAGCCCGGGCAAGCAGCTTACCGATGTGGAGAGCCTGATCTCGCAGGGTGCCACCGCGCTGATCATTCTGGCGCAGGACGCCTCGGCCATCGGCCCGGCCGTGCAGAAGGCGCTGGACGAGGGCATCCCGGTCGTCGGTTACGACCGCCTGATCGAGAACAAGGACGTGTTCTACCTCACCTTCGACAACAAGGAAGTCGGCCGCATGCAGGCCCGCGAAGTGTTCAAGGTGAAGCCGGAAGGCAACTACGTCTTCATCAAGGGTTCGGGTGCCGATCCAAACGCCGATTTCCTCTTCGCCGGCTCGATGGAAGTGCTGAAGGACGCCATCGATTCAGGCAAGATCAAGAATGTCGGCGAGGCCTATACGGACGGCTGGCTGCCGGCCAATGCGCAGAAGAACATGGAACAGTTCCTGACCGCCAACGACAACAAGGTCGATGCGGTGGTGGCGGCCAATGACGGCACCGCCGGCGGTGTCGTCGCGGCGCTGACGGCGCAGGGGCTGGCCGGCACCGTGCCGGTTTCGGGCCAGGACGGCGACCATGCAGCCCTCAACCGCATCGCGCTCGGCACGCAGACCGTGTCGGTGTGGAAGGACGCGCGCGAACTCGGCAAGAATGCCGCCGAAATCGCCTCGCAACTCGCGGACGGCAAGGCCATGACCGATATTCCCGGCGTGAAAGATTTCACCACGCCTGGCGGAAACACGGTCAAGTCGCTGTTCCTGACGCCCGTCGCCATCACCAAGGATAATCTGAACGTCGTCATCGACGCCGGCTGGATTTCCAAGGACGCGGCCTGCGCCGGGGTCAAGGCGGGCACCGTCGCGGCCTGCAACTAAAAACCGGCGGCGAGAAACCGTCGCTGGTCGACCGTCGCGCTCTCGTGGGCGCGACGGCCTTTAAGAAAAATCCAAAAGCCAGTAGCATTGCGATCCGACAGCCGGTGGGAGGAAACCATGGCCGACACGACGACGAGCGCACCGGCTGAAGGCGCGCGCGCTTCCGAACTCGGTGCGGTGGCCCGTTTCCTGAAGGCGACCGAACTCGATACGCGCATGCTAGGCATGGTAGGCGCCCTCCTGGTCATCTGGGTGGGCATCCACCTCCTGTCGGGCGGTCTTTTCCTGACACCGCGCAATTTGTGGAACCTTTCGGTGCAGACGTCGTCCGTCGCCATCATGGCAACGGGCATGGTGCTGGTCATTGTCACGCGCAACATCGATCTCTCGGTCGGGTCCGCCGAAGGCGTGATCGGGATGGTCATGGGCGTGGCGCAGGCCGTGCTCCTGATCCATGTGGTCGGCCTGCAATCGGGCAACCCGTTCATCTGGATCATCGCGCTCGCCTGCGGGCTTTTGCTGGGGATGGCCATAGGCGGCCTGCAAGGCGTCATCATCGCCTATCTTGAAGTTCCTTCCTTTATCGTCACGCTGGGCGGCCTGCTGGTCTGGCGCGGCATGGCATGGATGATCACCAGCGGGCAGACGGTCGCGCCGCTTGACGCCACCTTCCAGTTGATGGGCGGCGGTCCGCGCGGTTCCATCGGCGCTACCTGGAGCTGGGTGGTGGCAATCGTCGCCTGTGTCGCCGTGGTGCTCATGCTGCTCAACGGCAGGGCACAGCGCAAGCGCTTCAAATTCCCCTTGCGCCCGGTATGGGCGGAAACGTTTCTGGGCGCTGTCTCCTGCGCCGCCATCCTCGGTGCGGTCTGGGTCGCCAATTCCTATCCCTGGCCGATCGGCATCGTGCGCCGATATGCGGAGCAGAATAACATAACCCTCCCCGAAGGCGGCCTGTTCATCGCCCACGGCATCGCCATACCGGTGCTCATCGCAATTGCGGTCGGCATCGTCATGACCTTCATCACCAGCCGCACCCGCTTTGGCCGCTATGTCTTTGCCATTGGCGGCAATCCGGAAGCCGCCGAACTTGCCGGCATCAACACGCGCTGGGTAACGGTCAAGGTGTTCATGATCATGGGCATTCTGGCGGCGGTCAGTTCCGCGATTTCCTCGGCCCGCCTCAACGCTTCGACCAATGCGCTGGGTACGCTGGACGAATTGCTGGTGATCGCGGCTGCGGTGATCGGCGGCACGTCATTGGCCGGCGGCTCCGGCACGATTATCGGCGCCATGCTTGGCGCGCTTTTGATGCAGTCGCTCCAGTCTGGCATGGTGCTGCTGGGCATCGATTCGCCGCTGCAATCGATCGTGGTAGGCGCGGTTCTGGTTCTCGCCGTGTGGCTCGACACTGTCTACAAAAAGCGCGTGTAGGGAGAATTCATCATGGAAGAAACCCGTACGCCGCTTATCGACCTGAAGAATATCTCCATCGCCTTTGGCGGCATCCGTGCCGTCGACGACGCCTCCGTAGATCTTTTCCCGGGCGAGGTGATGGCGCTGCTCGGCCATAATGGGGCAGGCAAGTCGACGCTGATCAAGATCCTGTCCGGCGCCTACAAGCGCGATGGCGGCCATATCTTCGTCAATGGCGAGGAAGCCTCGATCTCCAACCCGCGCGACGCCAAGAAATACGGGATCGAGACGATCTACCAGTCGCTGGCGCTGGCCGACAATGTCGATGCCGCAGCTAACCTCTTTCTCGGCCGGGAACTGATGACGAGTTGGGGCACGCTGGACGACGGCGCTATGGAGGCGGAAGCGCGCAAGGTCATGGGCCGGCTCAACCCGCGCTTCCAGCGCTTCAAGGAACCGGTTATCAAGCTATCCGGCGGCCAGCGCCAGTCGGTGGCCATCGCGCGCGCCATCCTGTTCAACGCCCGTATCCTGATCATGGACGAACCGACGGCCGCCCTTGGCCCGCAAGAGACGGCGCAGGTCGGCGAACTGGTGAAGCAGTTGAAAGCCGACGGCATCGGCATATTCCTGATCAGCCACGACATCCATGACGTCTTCGATCTGGCTGACCGGGTCTGCGTCATGAAAAACGGGCAGGTCGTCGGCACGGCCCGCACCACCGACGTCACCCAGGACGAGGTGCTTGGCATGATCATCCTGGGTAAATGCCCGCCCGGCGCAATTCCCGGCCCCGGCGCCCTGAAGATCGCTGCCTGATCGATTCGCCTATAACGTGTCTTGGACAACTATTGCGTGCATTTTTGGCGTGAAACCTCCTGCTTTGTGTTAGCCTGTGAACAGGATAAGAAGGCTTGGAGTATTCATGGGTCAAATCTGCAGTTGAAGAAGCTTTTTCCGATCGTCGCGTTCGTTGCGGTAGCGCTTATCAGCCTGACCATGGCGGGGTTCGCTTATTTCGCGACGCAGGAAGCGGCCCGTATCAAGTTCGAGGCGACCGCCGACGATGCGCTCTCCCGCATCGAGAGCCGCATCAACCTGCATTTGTCCCTGTTGCGAACGACGCAGGCCCTGATCGATGCCCGCCACGGGGAAATTTCCCGTCACGAGTTCGATGGGTTTTTCAGGGCCATCGATGTCGACCAGAATTTTGCCGGGCTGCGCGGCATTGGCTATTTGCGATTGGTAAAAGCCGGCGACGAAGCAGGCGCGGAGCAGGAAATCCGCGCCAATTACGGGCTCGACCGGGCGATATTTCCGACTTCGAAATCCGACTGGCGGGCGCCTACCGTTCTTTTCGGACCTCTGGCCAGCGGCAAGATGGCGGGGCTAGGTTATGACATGCTGACCGATCCCCTGCGCAAGCCGGCGATCAAGCGCGCCCTGCTGGACGATGAGCCGCACGCAACCGGGCGGCTTACCCTGGGCAAGGTCTCGGGAAGCGGCGATCTGTTTACCGGGTTCCTGGCGTTTTTACGCATTGGGGCGGAACCGACACCGGGTCAAGGTGGGGCGTCGGGTCAGGGGGTGGCGGCCAGCCACGCTCCCAGTGGCGTTCTCTATGCGGTTTTCCGCAGCGCGCAATTGTTCCAGGTTGCGCTCAACAAGGCGCCGTTGCTGCCGGTCAATGTCGAAATTTATGATGATAGCGATGCCAAGGACAATCTTCTGTTCCGGTCCGAGACGCCGCCGTCGTCTGGCCTCGGCGAGAAGCTTCTGGTGACGAGAGAACTCACCGTGGCAGACAGGAAGTGGAAAGTTCTTTTCCGGCCGACAAGCACGTTCTCGCCGCCGTCGTCTGGCGCCATACCCGTCATGCTGGGGCTTTTGGGCCTGTTGCTTGCGGGTGCGATCGCGCTGGTTGCCCGCTTCCAGCAACGGGCCTACGAGGCGGCGTCGTCGCTGCATGAGACAACCGAGAAGAGCCTGCTGGAAAAGGAACTGATGCTTCAGGAGATGAAGCACCGCATCAAGAATTTGATTGCGCGCGTTCTTGCCATCGCGCGCCAGACCGCGGCGGGATCAGACGGGATCGGCGAATTCGCGTCGTCGTTCTCGGCAAGGTTGCAGGCGATGGCCGCTTCCCAGGACATGCTGACGCGCTCGCGCTGGCAGAAGGCGGACCTGGGCGACCTGTTGCGCATCGAGCTTGGCCAGGTTTTCGGAAAGGATTTGCCGGACAGCCTGCTGGCTGGGCCGCAGGTCCTGCTGGATGAGACGACGACGCAGGCGCTTGGCCTGACTTTTCACGAACTGGCTACCAATGCCTTGAAATATGGCGATGCCGGCAAACTGGCGGACGCAATCAGGATACGCTGGCGGCTTGAAGGGCGTTCGCGCAGCCGCAAGCTCATGCTCGACTGGCAGGAAACGGGTCAGAAGCAGCTGGAAGCTCCTGTCGAGACGGGCTTCGGCACCAAACTGATCGACATCAATATTACGCGCGAACTGGGCGGTTCCATCATCCGCGATTTCAAGCAGGATGGGCTGAAGGTCGCAATTATTATCCCGCTGCCCGAGTAACCGTCGAAAAAAAGGCCGGTCGAGCCGGCCTTTTATTGGTAGCGCTATAATAGCGGATTATCTGCAGCGAGCGGTATAGATGCGGCCGTTATGATCCCTGTACTGGCAATAGCCATTACGAAGGTTGCGCACCAAAAGGCCTGAACCAGCGCCTACGGCCGCGCCGATCAGCGCGCCCTTGCCGCCGCCGGCAATACCGCCAATTACCGCGCCGGCTGCGGTTCCGACACCAACGTCCTGTTCGGTCGTGGTGCAACCGCTCAATGCAACTATCGCCACCAGGGCAAGAGCTATTTTCCTCATAAACGCACTCCTCTCATTTTCTGTCTCTCGATGACCGTCCCGGCGCCTCTATATCATGCGGCCGTGGAATCTGCCTAGCACCCTCTGAAGGGCGATACAGCTTGGTGAAAAGGCTCTCCCGCCTTCGAAGATCGGGTCTGCAGTTGTTGGGTTCAGGAACGCTCTGACGCACGGAATGTTCCACGCGCGATTTCATTGCCTGCAAGGTTTTTTCTCGGGGCGAGCTTAAATCGGTTGCGCTGCAGGCCTAGGCCCAGACGAATGCGCCCAGCACGAGCAACGCTATCGCAACGACTGCGAGTGCCGCGACGCGAAGATTGCCGGTGTGCGGCAAGGGTTTGGCAGGCGCATCGGCATCGGCGAACCCGCCCATCGAAAGGCGGGCGGCATGTTCCAGTCTGTTCATATCGGTGACAGTCAAGCCCGCCTCCATCCGATGAATAGCCACGATCGGCCTGCAAGGGCAGCATCGGCATTTATGGTAAATGGTACGTTAACAGAGCGGAATTGGTCCTAATCCGTTTCGAAATTGCCTTGCGGAACGGTCAACCGATACTCCAGCCGGCCGCCCACGATCTCGAGCGACGATGTTCCGTTCAGCGACGAAGGCACGATCCGTTCCAAAGCAACGCTGCCGAACTTCTTGTGCTCATGGCGGGTGTTGATGCCGACGATTTCTATCCAGACCAGCGAGAGCGTTTTTTCGCCAGTGTCGGACGTAAGCAGCCGCGCCGTGATTTCCACAAAGCCGTCGGGCTGTGAAAGTGCGCCGTAGCTGACCGAATTGACCGCCAATTCGTGCATGGCAAGGCCGATATGCAGCGCGGCGTTGGGATTGAGGTAAGGATTGTCGCCACTGAACCGCAGGCTTTGCTTCGGATTGGCACCATAACGGCTGACTTGTCCGGAAACGAGTTCATGCAGTTCCGCGCCGCGCCAGTTCGACGACGTCACCAGGTCCTGCGACGACGACAGCGAATGCAGGCGCCCCCGGAACCGCGCGAGAAACTCGGCAAGGGTGTCGGAATAGCGTCCGGTCTGGGTGGCGATGCTCTGAATGATCGCCAAGAGGTTCTTCGATCGGTGGCTGACTTCGCGCAGCAGGGTCTTCAGCGTCTGTTCGCGCCGCTTCTGTTCCGTCATCTCGACTTTCGTCGTTACCACGCCGACGATCGAGCCATCGTCATCCCGGTCCGCATCGATCCATATCTCGAACCACCGCAGGCCGTTGGGGCCGGGGACGTTTATCTCGAGGCGCAGGGGATTACCCGAAGCCAGAACATCGCGGCGGGCAGCGTCGATCCGCTCCCCCTGCATGGGCGTCATCGCCCCACCGGCGGTCTCTTCCGTCGCCAATGGCGTGCGCATATTGCGGGACCAGACAATTTTGAGGGTGCGATCCTGATAGAGCACTGAAATACCGGCATTGCGCAGCGCGTGAAGCAAGGCACGGTCGAGCTGCGCTTCCCTCTCAGCGGGCAACGCGACGATTTCATCGCCTGCATGGGCTTTATGGCCGTCTCCGGCTTCGGAAATCATCTGCCAACCAGTTTACTACATGACCAGCTGAACGGCTGTGACGGGATAGGGTTCCAGTGGACCTCGGTCCAAGCCGGAAAGGAGTTGCGATAAAAGTTCCGCCGGGCGACATCCCGAAGAATATCACCCGGCGGCGGCTGGAAACCGTTTGAGGGGGGCGGCTTCCAGTTTGGCATTGGAGTGTCCTGCAGTCCGCACGAGAACATTCCCTTGGATGCTCCAGGCGCTCATGCTCGCCTGAAAATGCCGGCAATAAGCGAAATCACCAGGAACGCCAGGAAGATGAAGAAAAGAATCTTGGCCAGTCCCGCCGATGCGCCTGCTATCCCGCCAAAACCCAACGCGCCGGCAATGATTGCCACCACCAGAAATACAAGCGCCCAATAAAGCATGATTCACCCTTGCAATTGTTACAGGCAAAACGCGATGCCAGGCTAATTGTTCCGCCGTAAAGTCTTGACCGGTCAGGCCGCCACTTTTGCCTGCCTGTCGAAGAATAGGGCCTGGCTGATCAGTGCCTTGACCATATCGGGGTTAAACGGCTTGGTGACCAGGAACGCCGGTTCCGGGCGCTCGCCGGTGAGGAGGCGTTCGGGGAATGCCGTAATGAAGATGACCGGGACGGAGGTCGACGACAGGATTTCGTTGACGGCATCGATGCCCGAACTTCCATCGGCAAGCTGAATATCCGCCAGCACCATTTTCGGGCGGGTCTTGCCAAAAAGCGCGACCGCCTCACTGTGGGTGCGCGCGGTGCCGACAACGCGGTGCCCCAGGCTTTCCACCATCTCTTCGATATCCATGGCGATCAGGGGTTCGTCTTCGATAATCAGGATGTCGGTTGCCACCTGGCGGGAGATTTCGTTGCTGGCCTGCGAAAGCAGATCCGAAAAATCGTCTTCGCCGACGCCTAGAATTTCGGCGGCTTCCTGTTCCGAAAAGCCTTCGACTGCGACCAGCAGGAAAGCCTGGCGCGGCAGCGGCGCCAATGCGTTCAAATTGGCGGCGGCGTGTTGCTCCCATGCCGACTGGGCCTGTTCTTGCGGAACCCGGATGGCGACCGACGTGAACAGCTTGGCAAAAATCTTGTAGAGCGCGATGCGCTCGCTGGAAGCTTGCGGATAGATCTCCACATCGGCGATGATGGCTTCGAGCATGGCGGCTACGAGCGCGTCGCCGCTCTCCTGCGAACCGGAAACCGCGCGCGAGAAGCGGCGCAAGAATGGCAGATGCGGTGCAATTGTCGCGGATAGGCTCATGGTTGATGTTTCCCTCAAATGACGTCTTCGAACAGGATGCAGACCGGTCGGATTGCAAGCCCGGTCTTACAAACGTGAGGCGGTGTAAAAAGTTCCGTCAGGCGGGAACTTCTTTCGCCGACTGGCGTTATCGGGCGTTGTATGTGCATAAACAAGCGGGGAATAGCGTTTTGGGCCTGTTGGGGGACTGATGAAAGAAAAAACACAATATCCGGCGGGCGCCGTGCGTCGAGGCCCGTTTGGTGATCCATTGGGGCCGAATTCAGAAATCGGCCGAAAATTGAAGCAATATTACGACGATCTGGTCTCCGATGAGGTGCCGGATCGCTTCGCCCAGTTGCTCACGCAGTTGGAACAGGCCGAGCCCTCAGCGAAGAAGGGGTGACGATGGCCGTCTCACAGGCATTCAAGACGGATTTGCTCGCATCCATTCCGAGTTTGCGAGCGTTTGCGGTGTCACTGTCGCAGAACGCCGACAAGGCGGACGATCTGGTCCAGGAGACTTTGGTGAAGGCCTGGGACAAGCATGAAAGCTTCCAGATGGGCACCAATCTCAAGGCCTGGCTGTTCACTATCTTGCGGAACGAATTTTATTCGCAGATGCGCAAGCGCGGCCGCGAGGTGCAGGATAGCGACGGCATCATGACCGCGCGGCTGGCCGTTCATCCTGCCCAGCACGGGCAACTCGACCTCAAGGATTTTCGCTCCGCGCTGGAACGGTTGCCGGAAGACCAGCGCGAAGCGATCGTTTTGATTGGAGCGTCGGGCTTCTCCTACGAAGAAGCTGCGGAAATTTGTGGCTGCGCGGTAGGCACGATCAAGAGCCGGGTCAGCCGCGCGCGCTCGAAGCTTCAGGAAATCCTGAAAATATCCGGCGAGGACGAGTACGGGCCGGATGCGATCTCCGCTCAGGTAATGGGCATATCGACCAACTGAGGGCTCGGCCGGCGGAAGCTCGCCGCGACCGCTTCGACCAGATCGGCGCCGGCATAGGGCTTTTCAATGAGTGCGATGCCGGGAAAGATCGACCGGATTTCGTCGGTTTCCGAATAGCCGGTCGCAAAAACGAACGGCACCGCGCAGTCCTTGAGGCGTTGCGCGAAATCGAGGGTGGAGACGCCTCCCAGCATCAGATCGACGATGGCGGCGTCGTACCGACCGGCAATGCCGGCCTGATCCAGCCCGTCCAGGCTTCGCACGATCGTGACTTCGCTTGCGCCATGGTCGATGCAAAGCTGTTCCACGTCCATGGCGATCAGCAACTCGTCTTCGAGGAGGAGAATGCGCAGGCCGTCAAGCAATGATGACAAATAGGTTAACTCCATCCGTTGGCGGCTCCTCATGGAGGAAATTCGGCGGAGCGTCATTTAAAAATGACACTCCGGCTTCACAAAATGCTGCAACGCGACATAATCGCATCGGCACCCCTTCAATGGGGAACGACGGAACCTTGGCCCGCACCGGACGTTCATACCGGGCAAATGAAGGAGCAGATAATGGCAGCTACTGGAAAGTCCGAGAATATCGGCAACCCGAATGCGGATATGGAAGCCGATATCCGCCAGCTCAAGGCCGATATAGAGCAACTTACCAAGCAGCTAGCCGCGACCGGCGAGCACGGTTATGGCGCGGCCAAGCGCGCAGCGACGGAAGGCGTCGAGCAACTTCGGGCGCAGGGCGAAGCAGCGCTGGGATCGCTGCGCGGAAGCGCGCAGGATATCGAGGCGCAGATCGTCGCCAGCGTGCGTGAAAAGCCGGTCACCTCGCTGGCCATCGCTGCCGGCGTCGGCTTCCTTTTTGCCCTGCTTACGCGTCGCTAACCGCCCATGGGGACGCTTGCATCGCTGATCGCGGGACTGGCCTCGGGCGAAACGGTTGCCGCCCTGCGGCGTGCGCGCCTGGCCCTCATCGCCTATGCTCTTTCGTCGGTGGCTGCACTGTGCGGAGTGGGCTTTCTGGTCGGCGCGGCCTACATTTATGTGGCCCGTATCCATGGCGCCGTTACCGCTGCCCTTTGTTTCGGGGCTGGCTTTCTGGTTCTGGGCGGGCTGATCCTCCTGATTTTCAAGCTTACCGCCGGCAGCCGGCGTGAACGGCAGGTGAAGCGCCGCAAGACCGACATGACGGCGGTCGGCGTTACCGCCGCACTGGCGGTCGTGCCGACGCTGCTGCGCGGCAAGGGAGGGCTTGGCGCCCTTCTGATGCCTGCAATAGCTGCCGCCGCCTATGCGATCTATCGCGAGAACACAAAGACCGACGGTGACACCGGACCGGATCGCCCGGAATAGAGCGTGCCCGGAACCTTACCGGCAGGCGACCATTATCCTGCGTGCCCAGGCGTTCCATGAGCACAAGGACATGGAGGCCGACGATGACCAAAATCATTCCCGGGCAGAAAGCCAGGCAGGGGGGCAGGGGCCTTCGGGTTCTCTGGGTCCTGATTATCGCGCTCGTTCTGGCCACCATAGCATGGGGAGCCGCCGAGTTTTATGGCGAAACGATAGACAACACGACGCCTGCCGGCGACACTGGCACTAGCCAGGGGCAGATTCCGAAAGGCTGACCATGCGGGCCTGTGGAACAGGTTTTACTCCGCCTTGGATGGCGTGGCCTGCGGCACCAGCGCGTTGAGCGCGCCGGGATGGATTTCGAAGACGGTTTCCGGCTTCAGCTTTATCAATTCCCCGTCCATGGCCGCATACAACTTTTTGCTGGCCGAATGGATTTCCAGAACCACTTTGTCGGTCCGGGTGATGTCGACATGCTGGTTGTCGCGCCATTTTCCGCGCGCGACGCCGAGAAAGAACCGGATCAGTTCGCCCCGCTGCCGCGTCGTGGTCACATAGACCCCGAGCGTGCCGCCGGCGGGGTTTTCGGCATAGGGCAGCGTGCTTTCGCCAAACAGATTGTTGGTGATGCCGATTGCGCTGGTGCGAAGCCTCGTCTTCGTTTCACCGATGGCCAGCGTCACTTGCATGGATGGCGGGTCGTTGAGGATCGTCCACGCCGCGCGGGCTGAAGCCCGGATTTTGCCCAGCCGCGAGCCGAACTCCATCCTGTCGCGCAACTGCACCATTTTGGCGTGCATGCCGATCGAGAATTGATGGACAAAAGGTTCGCCGTTGGCGCTCGCCATGTCGATCGGCATGATCCTGCCGCCGGCAAACGCCTTTATGGCACCGTCCATGTCCTGGGGAATGCCGAGCCCGCGCGCGAACAGGTTCATGGTGCCGGCAGGGAGGATGGCGAGCGCCTTGCGTTTTCCCATCAGGCGTGCCGCAGCAGCTGAAATCGTTCCGTCGCCGCCGCCTGCCAACACCACGTCGATACCGCGTTTGGCGACCGCCTGGTCGAGGGCTTTGGCGATATCGCCGCCTGCCACGACATCGACGGTGAGGGAGTGGCCGGCGGCTTCCAGCGTTTCGCGCATGCGCTCGCAAAAGGCAGGGAGATCGGTCGTTCTGAGGGTTCCCCCGTCCCTGTTTAGCACTGCCGCAAATTTCATGGCCGCTCCCGTCGCGCGATAAAGCCGGCGCGAATGGCCGGCTGTTCGATGAACGGCGCGAAGCCGGGAAAGTTGCCTTTTCCAAAAGGCGGATTGGGCCGGCCGCACACTCGAAGCAATTCGACCCCAGCAAATTCGGAACAAGAAGTGGGTCGCGACGTTGTGAACCTGCAGATGCCGCGCCCGACATTCCCAGCGACGGTTCAACGGACGCGGCGTGCACGTTTTCACATACAAGGAGAGACTATCATGTTCCGCACACTTATGGCTACGACCGCATTAGCAACGCTTCTGGTATCGGGTGCTTACGCCCAGGACAGCACGGCGCCGGCTGAAACCACGACCCCGGCGGTGCAGCCAACGGCTCCCGCTGCCATCGTAACACCCGCCAATGGTAGCCTCACGACCAGTATCATCGGTGAATCTGTCTATAACGGAACCGCAGACGATGCCGAAAGCATCGGCAAGGTAAGCGATGTGGTTTTCGATGATGCCGGCAAGGCGAAAGCCATGGTCATCGGCGTCGGCGGTTTCCTCGGCCTTGGCGAAAAGAAGGTCGCCTATGACTTCAGCAAGCTTCAGTGGGCCGAAAAGAACGGCGACCGCTGGCTGGTGGCCGAAACCAGCAAGGACGAACTAAAGGCGCAGCCAGCCTTCGATCCAGCACCTTATGAGCCCACGGCTGCACAGGCGCCGGCCGCTACCGCTCCAGCCGATACCACAACCACAGCGCCGGCAGACAGCGCCATGGCTCCTGCGGCGCCGGCAGACGGCACCGCAACGGCCCCTTCGGCAGATACGGCACAGACGGAGACGGCTCCGGCGGATACCGCCCCGGTCGTCAAGGTGGAGGGTAACCTTGCCAGCCAGATCATCGGCGAGAACGTCTATAACGGTACCGGCGACGATGCCGAGAATATCGGCGAGGTGAACGACATCGTGGTGGCCAAGGATGGTCAGGCGCAGTCGCTCGTCATCGGGGTTGGCGGCTTCCTCGGCCTGGGCCAGAAGAGCGTTGCCTTCGACTACGACAAGGCGCAGTGGGCGACCAAGGACAACGACCGCTGGCTGGTTGTCCAAGGCAGCAAGGAAGAACTGACGGCGCTGCCGGCCTTCGACCGCAAGGCCTATGATCCCGCGCCCGCGCCTGCGGCAGCGGCCTCCAGCGACGTGACCGCTCCGGCGCCCATGGCTGCGGCCCCGGCCGATACCACGACAGTCGCGCCTTCCACGGATACGGCGCAGGAAGCGCCGGCTGCGGACGCCACCGCCGATGCGACACAAACGGCTGCGATCGACAAGTCGGCCCTGACCGAAATGCCGGTCGGTGACATAACCAGCAAGGAGCTGGTGGGCACGACGGTTTATGGCGCCGACAACGCCAATGTTGGTGAGATCGGCGATGTCGCGCTTTCAACCGACGGCAAGGTCGACGCCGTGATCGTCGACGTTGGCGGGTTCCTCGGCATGGGCGAGAAGCAAGTTGCCGTCGGCATGGACAATCTGAAGTTCATGACCGACAAGGACGGCAACAAATATCTCTATACGGCCTTCACCAAGGACCAGTTGGAGAAGCAGGCTCCCTATGACAAGGGCAGCTATGCGCAAAAGCGCGACGAGCAGCGCATGATGCTGCAGTAGCACCGCGCTTCGGTAGCTTGAATGACGAAAGCCCGCGCTTATCCGGCGCGGGCTTTTTTTTGAATCGGTTCCTCTTCACCGTGAACCATGCCGTTCGCATTGTTCACTTTTGGAGTGTAATTCTTGCCGCGAACGAAGGAAGGACAGGAAGCAATGACGGAACAACTGCCGGAGATAGAACTGGAAGACAATGGCTCGAAGGGCCGTTATGTGCTGCGCGGGCCGGACGGAGCCGAAGCGGAGATGACTTTCACCAAGGTTGGCGAAAAACAGATCATCATCGATCATACCGGCGTGCCGGACGCCTTTCGCGGGCAGGGCGCGGGATTGCGGCTTGTGACAAGGGCCGTCGAGGACGCCCGCGCGGCAGGCAAGAAAATCATTCCGCTATGCCCGTTCGCTGCCGCCCAGTTCCAGCGCCACAAGGAATGGGTAGACGTGCTCTCCCGGTGATTTATAACTGGCGCGGTGATATTCTAGCGCGTCGGAACCGGATGCTCGCCGCGATAGTCGTAGAAGCCGCGTCCGGTCTTGCGGCCCAGCCAGCCCGCTTCGACATATTTTACCAGAAGCGGGCAGGGGCGGTATTTCGAATCCGACAGGCCGTCATGCAGCACCTGCATGATCGACAGGCAGGTGTCGAGGCCGATGAAATCGGCCAGTTGCAGCGGCCCCATCGGATGGTTGGCGCCGAGCTTCATGGCGGTATCGATGGCTTCGACGGAGCCGACGCCCTCGTAGAGCGTGTAGATCGCTTCGTTGATCATCGGTAAAAGGATGCGGTTGACGATGAACGCCGGAAAATCTTCCGACACGGTGATCGCCTTGTCCAGCCGGGTCACATAGGCCTTGGCCGCCTCGAAGGTCTGGTCCTCGGTCGCAATGCCGCGCACCAGTTCGACCAGTTTCATGAGCGGCACCGGATTCATGAAATGGATGCCGATGAAGCGCTCCGGCCGGTCGGTCTGCGACGCAAGGCGGGTGATGGAGATGGACGAGGTGTTGGTGGCGAGGATCGCCTCGGGATTGAGCTGCGGACAAAGCTGCGCATAAATCTTGCGCTTGACGGTTTCGTCCTCGGTCGCCGCCTCGATGACCAAATCCGCGCCGGCGAGATCGGCCATTGATGCTGCCGTGGAGATCCGGCTCATGGCGTCCTTGCGGATCTTTTCCTCCAGCTTGCCGGCTCCAACCTGGCGGGCCATGTTGCCGTTGATGGTGGCGATGCCTTTTTCGATGCGGTCGACGGAGATATCGTAGATCAGCACGTTATATCCGGACAGGGCCGACACATGGGCAATGCCGCCGCCCATCTGGCCAGCCCCGATGATGCCGATCGTTTCAATCTTGCTCATGACCTGATCCCGTTAACCCGCCGCTCATTTTTTGTGCAGTGCAAACTAGCCTGTTTTTTGTGCAGCGCAACTAGAAAGGCGGGGAGGCGTTCGCCTCCCCGCCTTTCGCGGACCAGTGTAATACGGTTAGAAGGAAAGCGTCAAAGCGCCTTTTCGAGTTCCGGTAGGGCGACGAAAAGATCGGCGACGAGGCCGTAATCGGCGACCTGGAAGATCGGGGCTTCCTCGTCCTTGTTGATGGCGACGATGACCTTGGAATCCTTCATGCCGGCAAGATGCTGGATCGCCCCGGAAATGCCGCAGGCGATGTAGAGGTCGGGCGCGACCACCTTGCCGGTCTGGCCGACCTGCCAGTCGTTCGGCGCATAGCCGGCGTCGACGGCGGCGCGGGACGCGCCCACCGCCGCGCCCAGCTTGTCGGCCACCGGCAGGATGACTTCCTGGAACTTTTCTGCGGAGCCGAGCGCGCGGCCGCCGGAAATGATGATCCTGGCCGAGGTCAGTTCCGGACGGTCGGTTTCCGACAGCTTGTTTTCGATGAAGGTCGAAAGGCCGGGATTGCTCGCGGCCTTGACGGTTTCCACCGAGGCGGAGCCACCTTCGGGAACTGCCTGGAAGCCGGCGGTGCGCACGGTGACGACCTTCTTGGCCTCGCCCGACTGCACCGTCTGGATGGCGTTGCCGGCATAGATAGGCCGCTTGAAGGTGTCGGGCGAAACCACTTCGATGATCTCGGATATCTGCGCCACGTCGAGCAGGGCCGCGACGCGGGGCGCAACGTTCTTGCCGGTCGAGGTCGCCGCAGCGACGATGGTGTCGTAGCCGCCGGCCAGCGACACGACCAGGGCTGCCATCGGTTCGGCAAGCTGCTGGGCGAGTTCGTCGGCTTCGGCCAGCAGCACCTTGGTGACGCCCTTGAGCTTGGCGGCGGCGTCGGCCGCAGCCTTCGCGCCCTTGCCGGCTACCAGCACATGCACGTCCGAACCGATCTGGAGGGCGGCCGACAGCGCCTTGGCGGTCTGGTCGGAAAGGGTAGCGTTGTCGTGTTCGGCAATCAGAAGAATAGCCATTCTTTTTTCCTTACTTCATCGGGTGCCTGATTTGAGGTCAGGCCGAAGCGAAAATGGTGACGTTCGAGGACCGGAGCGGAGCGTACTTTAGTACGTGAGCACCGGAAGCGGAGGACGGCGCCATTTGCAGCCCGGCCTCACCTCAAATCCTCAGAGCACGCCGGCTTCGTTGCGCAGCTTGTCGACCAGTTCGGCGACGCTCTTGACCTTGACGCCCGCCTTGCGGCCGCTCGGTTCCTCGGTCTTCAAGATCTTGAGGCGCGGCGTCACGTCGGCGCCGAAATCGGCCGGGGTTTTTTCGTCCAGCGGCTTCTTCTTGGCCTTCATGATGTTGGGCAGCGAGGCATAGCGCGGCTGGTTGAGCCGAAGATCGGCGGTGATGATGGCGGGCATCGTCAACTCCAGGGCCTGCAGGCCGCCATCGACCTCGCGCGTGACCTTGGCCTTGTCGCCGGAAAGCTCGATCTTGGAGGCAAACGTGCCCTGCGCCCAGCCGAGCAGCGCCGCCAGCATCTGGCCGGTCTGGTTGGAATCGTCGTCGATCGCCTGCTTGCCGAGGATGACCAGGCCGGGCTGTTCCGCCTCGACTACGCCCTTCAGCACCTTGGCGACGCCGAGCGGCTCGGTCTGCTCGTCGGTCTTGACCAGGATGGCGCGGTCGGCGCCCATGGCGAGCGCCGTGCGCAGCGTTTCCTGCGCCTGCTGCGGTCCGACCGAAACGACGATGATCTCCTCGACCTTGCCGGATTCCTTGAGCCGGATCGCTTCTTCGACCGCGATCTCGTCGAACGGGTTCATCGCCATCTTGACGTTGGCAAGTTCCACCGCCGACCCATCGGCCTTCACGCGGACCTTCACGTTCGCATCGACAACACGCTTGACGGGCACCAGGACTTTCATCTGCTTGTCACCTTTATCCGATGGTTTGGAGCGAGCCGTAGCAGCACGCGCTCCCTCGAAGTTGTCGAAAGCCGACATTTTTCATGGAAATTCCGTTGTTCAGCCGTCTCAGTGGCGGAGGGGGCTTCCACAAGCGCGCGGACGGTAATTGTGGCCCGTCTATACGTCAATATGCCGAGGCAACCAAAATCGGTTGAATCATTGCCGTCCCCAGCGCGATGGAGGTTGCCGGTCGGCCGGCTGCAGGACGACGGGTTGCTCGGGGTCGATGGCAACCGGCACGACGATGGCCTCGTCCGTCAAAGGCACGTTGCGGCGTCGCAACAACAACACCAGCACGGCACCGGAAATGATCCCGCCGATATGGCAGGCCCAGGAAATCTGGTCCTCACCGCCGAGCACGAACATAGCGAACTGGAGCAGGATCCACAGCGCCAGCGGGATATAGGCCGGGATGCGCAGCGGGATTCGGCCGAAGGCCAGAATCCAGATTTTCACGCGCGGAAAAAGGATGAGATAGGCCACGACGACGCCCGCGATAGCGCCGGAAGCGCCGATAAGCGGCGCCTGGGAATCAGGCGCGACCAGGCCGTGGAAAAAAGCGCCGCCGATGGCGCAGGCCACGTAGAAAAGAAGGAAGCGATAATGGCCGAGCGCATCCTCGACATTGTCGCCGAATACCCACAGGAACAGCATGTTGCCGCCGAGATGGAAAATATCGGCGTGCAGGAACGAATAGGTCAGGTAGCTCAGGTTTTCGGGAATGATGACGAACTGGGGCGACAGTTCCGCCGTATTATGGATCACCGACGGGATGAAGCTGAGGCCGAGAACGGCGGCATTGGTGAAGTTTTCACCGCCGATCTTCGTTGCGAGGTAAGCCGCGACGTTGATGCCGATCAGGATGAAGGTGACATATTGCAGCCGGATGGTGCGCAGATGGTTGGTGTCGTAGAGCGGGATAAACATCGAATACTCCCCCGCTCGCCGGCGGAAATGTCAGCGGTTCTCGCCCGGCACCCATAGCACATCGGCATTTCCGTTGTCATTGACCGTGCGCGCCGCGACAAACAACAGGTCCGAAACCCGGTTGATGTATTTGATGCCTTCGGGATTGACCGGCTCGGCCGGGTTCTGCCCCAGGCCGACCATCAGGCGCTCGCCGCGCCGGGCCACCGTGCGGGCCAGGTGCAGCGCGGCTGCGGCCGGCGAGCCGCCGTTCAGCACGAAGGAGCGCAGCGGCTGCAATTCCTTGTTGAGGAGGTCGATGTCCTGTTCCAGCCGCGCCACCTGCGTCGCGGTGATGCGCAACGGTTCGTAGTCGAGCGGCTTGCCGTCGTCGGGGCAACAAAGGTCGGCGCCGAGATCGAATAGGTCGTTCTGGATGCGGCCAAGCATGGCGTCCAGCACCGGGTGGGTTTGCGCCGTGTGGACGCGGGCCATGCCGATGCAGGCATTGGCCTCGTCCACAGTGCCGTAGGCGTCCACGCGAGCATCGGACTTCAGCCGCCGCTCTCCGGTTCCCAGGCCCGTCGTGCCGTTGTCACCGGTGCGGGTGTAAATCTTGTTGAGTTTGACCAAGGCCAGAATCCGATCCGGGTATTGCTATTTGCGCGTGAAATAAACGGCCAGCAGCAGCAGCACGATAGCGATGAACTGCAATAGCACACGCAGTTGCATCATCTTGTTGGAGGTCATGGCGTCGCCGCCGCGCATCATGTTGAAGAGGCCGCGCCCAAGCACGGCCACGACCGCAACCATGACGAGGATAGCGAAGATATTGAAGACAGTGCCCATGGCCGTTCCAGTTCGATCAGTTGGTTCTGGCGACAAGCCGGTAAAACAGCGATGCCGGGAGAATGCGCTTGAGAAGGATGCCCGCTCTCGCGGGTAGTGTTACTACATAATGTGGACGCGGACGCCGCGAAAGAAGCGCGTGCTTCAGTGCGGCATAGACGACATGCGGGCCGGCCTTTGCCCGGCCTTTTGTCGGTCCCGATCGTAACTGGTCCATCTGCCTGCGATAGGCCTGGCGGTGGGCGGAATTCTCGTGATCGATCCTGTCCATGAAAAAGGGCATGCCGTTGTCGTGCAGGTCGGAGACGACCGGACCCGGCTCGATCAGCGAGACATGAATGCCGGTGCCGGCCAATTCCTGGCGCATGCTGAGCATCAGCCCCTCCAGCGCGTATTTCGACGCGCAATAGGCACCGCGATAGGGCAGGGGCATGAGGCCGAGGATGGACGAGCAATGCACGATGCGGCCGTGTCCCTGCCTGCGCATCGCCGGCACGATACGTCGGGTCAGATCGTGCCAGCCGAAGAAGTTCGCCTCGAACTGCTCGCGCAGCAATTCGACCGGAATATCCTCGACGGCGCCGGCCTGCGCATAAGCGCCGTTGTTGTAGAGCGCGTCGAGCCTGCCGCCGGTTTTCTCCAGTACCGTCGCCACCAACGTCTCGATCGAGTGAGCGTCGCGGTAGTCGAGGGGTAAGGCTTCGATGCCTTCGGCTTCGAGTGCTGCAATGTCGCGGCTTTTGCGCGCCGTCGCGAATACCCGCCAGCCATCGGCGCGCAAGGCCCGGGCGCAATAAGCGCCGACCCCTGACGAAGCACCGGTGACGATGATTGTGCGCAACTCTTTCACCTGAAAGCCGTTGCTCCCTGAAGGCTTGCCATTTACCGCAATCCCTTCCCATATTCGCGGCCCGGAAACAATCGCAGGAAGCTTTCTTGTTGAGGAACATCGTTGCCTTCAAACGCGTGGTCTACGATGCGCTTGGTCATTTCAACAACGATGACGGCTGGGCCATGTCCAGTCATCTGGCCATTACGGCGCTGATGGCGCTGTTTCCGTTCCTCATCTTCGCGACCACGCTGGCCTCGTTCCTGGGTGCGCAGGCATTTGCCGACACGGCCGTGCATCTGGTGTTCGATACCTGGCCGGAGCAGATCGCCAAGCCGATCGCCCGCGAAGTGCTCAACGTCCTTACCGTACAGCGCACCGACCTGTTGACCTATGGCGTGTTGCTGGCGGGCTATTTTGCCTCGAACGGCATCGAGGCGCTGCGCACGTCGCTCAACCGGGCCTACCGCGTGGTCGAAACGCGCGGCATCCTCTACAGGCGGGCGCAGAGCCTCTTCTTCGTGATCATCGCCACGGTCGGGTTCGTGATCATCAGTGTGCTGCTGGTCCTGGCGCCAATCCTGGCGCGGCTGGCCGAGGCCCATTTCGAATGGATCAAGCCCTACATGGGCACCTTCACGCTATGGCGCTACATCATCGCGTCGATGGTGATCATCGGCGGATTGTTCGCCGTGCACTATTGGTTGCCGCTCGGCAAAAGGCGCTTCCTGTCCATCGTCCCCGGCATCGTTTTCACCCTGGTCGGTTGGCTGATCGGATCGACCATCTTCGCCACCTATCTCGACCATTTCTCTTCCTATGTGACGACCTATGCAGGTCTCGCCTCGATCATGATCGCGGTAGTGTTCCTCTACATCGTCTCGGCGATCTTCATCCTCGGCGGCGAGTTCAACGCCGCGATCACCCGCTATCTCGAGGCGAGGGCGCGGGTTCCGGGCTGAGCGGTCGCCAGCGCCACGCCAAAGGTGGTGATCGCCATGCCGACGATCTGGATGGGATCGAGCTTTTCGCCGAACAGCGCCCAGGCCATCACCGCCGTTACCGCCGGCACGAGGTAGAACACCGAGGCGACCTTGGACATTTCGCCGTTGCGGATCATCACCATCAGCAGGAAGACCGCGCCGATGGACAGTACCAGCACCAGCCAGGCGAGTGCGAAGAAAAGTTCCCCGTTGAAGACGACCGTGCGCGCTTCGAATAGAAGCGAGCCCAAAGCCACCACCAGTGCCCCGCCGACATATTGCCAGACCGTGGTGGCAGCGAGATTGCCGCTCACCGCAAAGCGCTTCTGCCAGATCGTGCCCAGCGTTATCCCGAGCACGGACACGACCGAGGCGGCAAGGGTTTCCGCCGTGATGCCGCTGCCCATCTCACCGAGCCGCGGCCATAGCACGACGACGACGCCAGCAAAGCCCGTCGCCAGGCCGATCCAATGGCGCGGCAGGATTTTTTCGCCCAGCAATTTGCCCGCCAGCACGGCCGTAGTCAGCGGCTGCAGTCCGGCGATCAGCGCCGAGAGGCCGGCCGGCATGCCGCGATGGATTGCCCAGAACACGCCGCCGAGATAGACGCCGTGGATCAGCATGCCCGCGATCATGGCGTGCATGGCCTCGTCGCGATTTGCTCTTTTCGCGCCGATCAGGGTGGCGATGGCGACCAGAAGCGCCGCAGCCACGACAAAGCGCATCGACAGGAAGGTGAACGGTTCCGCCCAGGGCATGGCGTAGCGCGCGCCGATGAAACCGGTCGCCCACAAAATGACGAAAGTGGCGGGAATGAACCGCTTGAGACTGTGCATTTCGGCCCGGCCATTGCTGGAAGAAGGAGGGCTGCCTGTAGTGCGGTTCTTCGCAACAAGCAAAGCGAAACGGTTGAACCATAGGATAACGGGAATTGATGACGGTTTCGGCGCGGTCAGATTGCGACCATCTGCCGGATGCGGTCCGGCGTGACCGCGTCTGCCCGCAAGGCGGCAAGACTGGTGTCGCGCAGGCTTTTCGACAGCTTGCGGCCGTCGGCATCCAGAATGAGCCGGTGGTGAAAATAGGCGGGTTGCGGCAGGCCGAGCAGTTCCTGAAGCACGCGCTGCACGGACGTGGCGAGAAACAGATCGCGCCCGCGCACAACATGCTCGACGCCTTGCAGCGCATCGTCGGCAACGACCGCCATGTGATAGCTGGTCGGCAGGTCGCGCCGGGCCAGGATGACGTCGCCCCAGTCCTGCGGGCGGGCCTCAACGCTGACTTCCGCTGTCAGGCTCTCGTCGGCATATTCGGTCCATGCCAGCTTGCTGCCGATACGCGCGATCGCTGCCGCCATATCCAGCCGCCAGGCGAAAGGGTGGCCTTCGGCGATACGCCGGCGGCGCTCGCTCGCCGGGATCGTCTTGTCCGAAGGGGGATAGAGCGGCACGCCGTCCGGGTCGGCCGGCCAGTCCCGCCCCTTGCTGTCGCTGCCGGCAATGAAAGCGCGGATTTCGCCTCGACTCATGAAGGCCGGATAGACCAGTTCTTCGCGAATCAGCCGTTCAAGGATGGCCTCGTATTCGGCGAAATGCTCCGATTGCCGCCGCACCGGCCGTTCCCACTCGATGCCAAGCCACTCCAGGTCGCGCAAAAAGCCTGCCTCAAACGCGGGCGTGCACCGTGCCGTGTCGATATCCTCGATGCGCAGCAACAGCCGTTCGCCGGTTCTTTTCGCCAGTTTCTGGTTGAGCAGCGCGGAATAGGCGTGGCCGAGATGCAATTCGCCGTTGGGGCTGGGCGCGAAGCGGAATGTCAGGAGGTTCATCCTTCGGCGTTAATCGGGTTGCGGTGCTTCCGCCGATTGCTACTTTGCCCCGAAGGACGGGACAAGGGAACCATGCAGCGCATTGCAACGCTCGATGACATAGGCAACGGCCTCGACGCGCTTTGCTTGCTGGACCCGCGCCTGAAAGCCGTGCGTGACAAGGCCGGCGAGGTCCCGCTCCGGTTGTCGAAGCCGGGATTTCACAGCCTTGCCTCGATCGTCATTTCGCAGCAGGTGTCGCGCGCCAGCGCCGATGCCATTTTTGGCCGATTGACCCGGTTGGTCGATCCGCTGACGCCGCTGGCAATCCTTGCGTCGGGCGAGGCCGTGTTTCGCGAGGCTGGGCTGTCGCGCCCGAAGCAGCGCGGCCTGGTCGCGGTTGCGCAGGCTGTGGCCGATGGCCTCGACCTCAATCACCTGTGTTCGCTCGACGCGGAAGAAGCGATGGCCTTGCTGGTAGCCGTGCCGGGGATCGGCCCGTGGACGGCCGAGGTTTACCTTTTGTTTGCCGCCGGGCATCCCGATATTTTCCCCGCGCGCGATGTCGCCTTGCAAACGGCGGTCGGCCATGCGCTTGGCGTTGCGCCACGCCCGCCGGAAAAGGCGCTGATCACTATTGCCGAATCATGGTCGCCCTGGCGCGGGGTCGCTGCCCGGCTTTTTTGGGCCTATTACCGGGAGTTGAAGGGCCGCGAGGCCGTTCCGCCGGCGTGAGACGCTAAAAAAACGTTGCAGACAGGCCGTTTACCGCATCGTCCAGCCGACAATCCGCTTCACATCCCTGTCATGTCGGGCTTACAGTATCGGTGACGTTCGGATCGAAAGCGAAGGAGGTCGGGAACGTGACGGTCGCCGTCTCTGCGAATGGGCTTCCTGCACTGGTGCTGAACGCGGATTACCGTCCGCTCAGCTATTACCCCTTGTCGCTCTGGTCGTGGCAGGATGCCATCAAGGCGGTGTTTCTCGACCGGGTCAACATCGTCGCAGAGTACGAGCACGCGGTTTCTTCGCCGACATTCTCGATGAAAGTTCCGAGTGTCGTCAGCCTGAAGGCCTATGTGAAGCCGTCAAGGCACCCCGCCTTCACTCGCTTCAACGTATTTTTGCGCGACCGCTTCCAGTGCCAATATTGCGGGACGCCGGAGGATCTCACCTTCGATCACGTTCTCCCGCGTCGTTGCGGCGGGGCAACGACGTGGGAGAACGTGGTGGCAGCCTGCTCGCCCTGCAATTTGCGCAAGGGTGGCCTGATGCCGGCCCAGGCCAAGATGTGGCCCCGCCAGAAACCCTATCAGCCGACGGTGCACGATTTGCACAATAATGGCCGCCTGTTTCCGCCGAACCATCTGCACGAAAGCTGGCTCGATTATCTCTACTGGGATGTCGAACTCGAACCTTGAAGTCGTTCTGGCATACGGAATGCCGGCCATCTGGCGGCTCAATCGCGAGAAAATGCAGCGCGCAGCGCGACGAAGGCCAGGATCAGGCTCGCAATGGCGTTCCAGCCGGCCATGGACAGGCCGAGGATGCGCAGCGCCGCCTTGTCGCAGGATGGCGGCACGAATTTTTCGAGCGCATCCAGCACGCCGTTGCCGCCCGTGTCGACAGGACCGGCGACGTCGGTGCAGTCGGTCGGGCCGGCCCACCAGGCCCATTCTACGCCCGAATGATAGATAGCCAGACCGAGACCGTAGAGCATCAGCAGGCCGCCGATGGCGAGCAGGATGCGCGACAGCCAGGCCGGCAGGCGAAGCGCACACGCTCCGACCGCCAGCACCATCAGCGGTATGCCGACATAATAGGGAATGCGTTGTTCGTAGCAGAGCTTGCAGGGGATGTAGCCGCCTATGTACTGGAAACCGAGCGCCGAGCCGACGACGGCAGCCATCGCGACTGCGAGGAACAGGGCCGTCAGCTTTCGGCGGCTTTCGGCGGCATCGAGGGTCGAGATCATGACTGCGCTCCAGTTGCCTTGCGGCAATGTTCAGATGGCATATTTGACGAGCAAGTAGAGGAGAATAAGGACCGCCGCCGCGACGCCCGCAATCAGGCCCAGCCGCTTTTCGATGAAGTCGCGAATCGGTTCGCCGTATCGGCGCAGCAGCCAGGCCAGGAAAAGAAACCGCGCGCCGCGTGCCACGATCGCCGAGACGATGAACCAGCCGAGCGGAAAGCCGACCACGCCGGCCAGGATCGTCACCACCTTGATGGGCGGCAGGTGCGCCAGGCCGGAGGTGACCAGCATCAGCAGGATGATACCGTCGCCCGAAGACAGCCGCAGGTGCTCGAACTCGTCGAACTTGCCGTAGAATTCGAGGATCGGCCGGGCCACGGCATCATAGGCGTAATTTCCGATGAACCAGCCGGCGATGCCGCCCAGCACCGACGCGGCGGTGGCGATCAGCGCATAGCGATAGGCGCGGCTGGGGCGCGAAAGCGCCATCGGCAGGAACAGTACGTCCGCCGGCACCAGGAAGACCGAGCTTTCCACGAAGGCGATGAGGGCGAGCCACCATTCGGCGGATTTCCGTGCCGCCAGCGACAAGGTCCAGTCATAAAGTCCGCGAAGCATGGTGTTCCCTCGAAGTGCGCCGCCTGAATAGGAAAAATCCCGGTGCCGCACAATGGCGGCGTCTTCACGAAATCGAAAACGGGGCCTGGCGGGCCGGCAGAGAGGGGTAACGGCTGCTTTGCCGGAAACGAGAGATGCAATCCAGTTGACGGACAGGGGTCGGGCCGTGTAGTTCGCGCCATCTACTGTCGGTGACTGTTCCCGCAGCCTGAAAGGGTGCGGGGCGCGCGTTCCGGCAGCCGGTCCCTCGCTTCAGGCAGGGACGGGCAACGCCTGTGCGGGTGTGGTGGAATTGGTAGACGCGCTGGACTCAAAATCCAGTTCCGAAAGGAGTGCCGGTTCGATTCCGGCCACCCGCACCACTTAAATGCTATTTATCGTGTATTTTCAATATGATAGGGGAAATCAAGAAAATTCCGCCCTCCCTTCTGTCCCCCTATTTAATCTTGTTCGATTAACTGTTGATAAACGCCGCGCTGACTCATTGTCCTGCCCTCGCACTGATCCATATCCATAAGGGGCAGATGCCAAGGCTGACGATAGAGCCGAGAAGTATGCGTTCGATGGGGCGATACGGGTCCGGCCGCGAGCCATCAGCGGGTTTTTCTGCAACCCGGTGATGAAGCCAGACGGCAGCATCCAGCGCAGCGAACCCCGCCTTGAGCAAGACGAGCGCGGCAAGGAAGCGGATCAGTCGCATGACGCACCGCCTTTCAAGCCTTCGTGGGTTTCGAGGGCGTCGTGCACGATGCCGAGAAACTCACCTGCCACAGCAAGAGCCAGATCTATCTCGGCTCCGAGCCGTACAGCCTGGTCATCGTCCGATATGCGGTTGGCGACGAACTGACATAGGTGGATGATGGCTTGGGCCTGATAGCTGCAATCCATCAATTTGGCAGCGCCCATGTCGCCTTGGGGGACAAAGCGGCACATGACCGCGTCCTCCCCGCCACATCGTGAACCTCGTCCCACTTCTTCTTGAGTTTCAGCGCTAAACTGTTGGCGTGGTAAATCGAGAACGACATGAGGCGCATTTCGCCGGCCGTCAGAGCGTAGCCGCTCGCAGTTCTGTTCGCCGCGCATTGTGCATTTTCAATTAGATCGCAGGCGACTTCCGACATGCTGACCGCGTCGTTCAGTTCGCTTTCCAGATCGTAATAGGTGAGCAGTTCGGGAGCGGCGCTCATGATGCATCACCCTTCGGGGCGAACATGTTGTCATCGCAAGTCAAGCGTCCGCTAAAGTGGATGCCGATCAGGCGGCAATCTTCATTGCAGGTATATTTGCCAATCGCTTGAACGACGACATCCTGACCTCCGCCCTCACGAACGAGGCGACCCAATTCACGCATGTGCCAGATAGCTTGTTCGCGCGGCGACAATTCTGGCTCGGCAGCGGTCGCCGGAACAGCGACAGCAAGAGCGGCACCAGTCGTCGCCGTATGGAGCAGAAAGCGTCTGCGGTTGATTGTAGGCATAGCTTCAGCGGTCGCCCGCGTGGCGTCGTTCGTCATAGTGCGTACTCCCTTATATAACGATTAACGTTAATGACAACGCTATTAGTTGTATCTGGCAATGTCAAACGGTTTTCGTTATAGATGACGGAATTGATTGTAGGAGCGAACGTGACCCCCGAACAATGTCGAGCCGGCCGAGCGTTGGCAAACCTCTCCCAGGATGATCTAGCGCGAGCCGCCAAGGTAGGTTTGTCGACAGTGAGAAACTTTGAAGCGGGTCGATCTGTCCCGGTCCAAAACAATCTGCACGCGATGGTGAGCGCGCTAGAGGCCAATAAGGTCGTCTTCCTTGCCGACGGCGAAATGATAACGGGAGGCCCTGGGGTACGCCTTCAAAAGGATTGACGCTCCCATTTTGCCGGCGGATGGGGCAACAGGGTTGGGCGCCATGGCGAGGGATCAGTCCTCTTGTTCGCCAGGGCCGTGGAACGAATCACGTATTGCAGGCATAGTCGGCAATCGGGGGCTCCAAATGGAGCGACCGTCGTGAAAGCGATACTAACACCGGCTGAGAGCGAATTGAAGAAGGCCCGCTGCAGGGCATCTTCAAAAAAATGGCGCGAGGCTCACCCGGAAAATGCGCGGGAAATTAAGAACCGATGGAAGTTAGCCAATCGCGACGGATGCCGAGAGAGAGACCGCCTTTGGAGCCACTCCAATGCAGAAAAAATGCGAGCCTATCGAAAAACCTATCGTGACAAACACAAAGCACAGGTTGCTGTGGCCAAAGCCGCCTACTATCGCGACAATCACGAGTATATGCTTGAGCGGTACCGTCAGCATTATTTGGAGAACCGAGAGAAAGTGCTTTTGCGACAAAAAGCATACCGCTCGCGCCCTCGCTCTGTTAACCAAATTAGGCACTCCCCGGACGACGTGATGCGAATTGTAACGCGGGCAGCGTCGGGAGGAGATGTGGGTCAGGCCGACGCGAAGGGTCGCATCGTCTACATCCGAGACGGTGCTAGTTTCATGTTGACGAAGCCGATCAATGGCGAACCTGCCACTTTCGCAAACGGCGGAACCGTTGGCCTTGCTTTCGAAACCAAAGATCAGATTGATGCGTGTGACCTTAGACCCTAAACTTCCTCCATGTTTTGGTAGAGTCCGCCCACTTTTGGAGACGGACAATGAAGCGCAGCA
>NZ_JBTMXB010000025.1:0-67010 GCF_054489405.1 Mesorhizobium sp. A623 | reverse complement strand
TAGGCCGGCTCGCAGCCGTCCAGGCAGATCGCAATCGCCGGCACGCGCGGCCAAGGATAATCGCGCCCATTGACGGATACGGTGACGGGGGACATCTGGTTCATGGCGATCTTCTCTGCGAGCTAGGCGAACGATCTGTTCGCGTTTCATCTCAGTCGCACTCCTTTTGGACCAAACCGACCCATCTGGAAAATCGCAATTCTGAATTGTCGAGATAGAAATAAGCTATAGCGCAGCGCGGCTATGCAGGATGCGTCCACGGTTTGCTCAAGGAGCAAGGACCGACTGCATGAAGGCCTCTATCTTGGGCGAATGCTGGCGTTCCACCAGGCAGGCCAGCCGATACTCCGTCCGGATGGTTGCGTCCGCGATATGGACGACCTTGAGGCGAGGGTGGGCGACGAACTCGAAATCCGCGACGATGCCGATGCCAAGGCCCCGTTCGACCGCTTTCCAGACGCCCTCCCGGCTGCCGATTTCGAGCAGGGGCTTGATGGGGACATTGGCCTTTTGCGCGGCAGCCTCGAAGGCGCGGCGGGTGGTCGATCCGGTTTCACGCAGGATCAGCGGTTGCTCGGCCAATTCGGCGATCATGATGCTTTCGCGGTCGCGCCAGGGATGATCGGTGTTGATGAACACCACCACCTCATGCGTGCTGAAGGCGACCGAATGAACGCGCGGATCGTCGACGACATGCGCAACGACCGCTACATCCGATTCGAGATCGAGTATCCTTTGCAGCGTCTGGTAGGAGTTGCCCAGAAGCATGCTGACCGAGATGGAGGGATAGCGCGCCAGGAAACGCGCGATCATTTCGGTAGCGTGGAACGGCCCGACGGCGGCGACGCGCAACTGGCCGGTGGTCAATTTTCCGCTGCTGAGCAGCAGTTCCTCGGCTTCCTCGGACAGGCTCATGATGCGCCGGCTTATATCGAACAGGGTCGCGCCCGTTTCGGTCAGTTCGACGCGCCGTCCGCGCCGCACCAGCAGCTCGACGCCATAGCGCTCCTCAAGCTCCTTGACCTGCGTGGTCACGGTCGGCTGGCTGATGCGCAATGCCTTGGCGGCGGCCGTGAAACCGTGATTTTCGGCCACTGCGTGGAAGGAGCGGAGGTGGGTGAATACTATAGCCACAGTCAATGATAATCGACGGAAATTTGTATTAGTCAATGGATCAAGAGTTAGACAGACTGCCCTGACCGAACGTTTTCAGGACAGGATTTCTACCGTGTGGTCATATCGCAATCCAGTTGAAGTCCGCTTTGGTTGCGGTAGCTTTTCGATGTTGGCCGATGTCATCGGCGGCCGTCGCTACGCGCTGGTGACCTACGGCGAACCCTACTTCCAGACCCTTCGCGAACAGATCGAGACGAAAGCCGGAAAACCGGTGCTGGTCATAGACGACATCGCGCCCAATCCCGATATTGCCCTCTTAAAAGCGCAGACGGAACGCTTTGCGAACCTGTCGGCGCAGCCGCAGCTCATTGTGGCGATCGGCGGCGGGTCGGTGATCGACTCCGCCAAGGTCTTCGCGGCGGCTCGGGGCGATTTCAACGCGGTCGACGCCTATCTGAGGAAGCGGACCGGTGCCGAATCGATCCAGCCATGGCCGCTCGTTGCCGTTCCGACGACGGCCGGCACCGGAAGCGAAGTCACCTGCTGGGGCACCGTCTGGGACAATGCCGGCGGCGTGAAGCTGTCGCTCGCGCATCCCGCCCTTTATCCGGAAGTATCGCTCGTCGACCCTGAACTGATGACGGGCAAGCCGCGCGGCCTGACGATCCAGACGGGCCTCGATGCACTGTCGCATTCGCTTGAGAGCCTGTGGAACCGCAACGCCAATCCGGTCTCGATGGCGCATGCGGTTACGGCGGCGCGCGGGGTTCTTTCCACGCTGCCGCATCTCGCCGACGACCTGCTCAACGTCGAATTGCGTGAGCGCATGGCGCGCGCCGCGACCTCGGCAGGGTTTGCCTTTTCCAACACCAAGACGGCCATTGCCCACTCGCTGTCTTACCCGATCACGTTGCGCCACGGCGTCCCGCATGGAATCGCCTGCTCGTTCTCGTTGCCGATGATCATCCGCAGCGTTGCCGGTCAGGGCGGGCTCTGTGCCGAAGGGCTGCGCGCAATCTTCGATGCGGACGCCCACGGCGCCGCCGACCAGCTCGCCGCAACCTTGCACAAGCTTGATGTCGCGACCGATCCCCAGCATTACGGTATCGACGATGCCGAGTGGCGAGAACTGATCGACCTGGCCTTCGATGGGGAGCGTGGCCAGAATTTTATTGGAAATCGGGAGGACCTGCTGGCAGCTGGCGGTTTTTACAAGGGAAGACGCATGGCTGTCGCATAATCGAAACATCGCGGCTGGTGCTGCCGGGTAGCCGGTACTCACGCCGCATCACCGTGTTCATGGGAGGAATACATGACTTTTCTGAAATGCTCTGTCGTTGGACTGGCAACCATCGGTGCTGTCATCGCTTACACATGCAGCGGCGCTCTCGCTGAGGAATGCAAGGACCCAAAGGCACTCGTCTTTTCGATCATTCCGACCGAGGAGACGACGCAGGAACTCGACATCTACAAGCCGCTCCTCGACAAGCTCAAGGAGAAGACCGGCAAGAGCGTCGAGTTTTTCATGCCGACATCCTACGCCTCGGTCATCGAGGGAATGGTCAATGGCTGGGTGCAGATCGGCGTGCACGGGCCCAATTCCTACGTGCTCGCCAAGGAGAAAGACCCCAAGCTCGAGGTTTTCGCCACTTACACCAAGACCAAAGGTCATTTCCAGGAAGAGGGTCCGGGCTACCGCGCCGTGCTTCTGGTCAAGGCCGATTCCAAATTCGATAGCATCGAGTCGCTGAAGGGATCGGTCGTGGGGCTCGCCGATCCGGCGAGTACGTCGGGAAATCTTCTGCCGCGTATGGTTTTTGGCGAGAAGATCGGCACCGGGCCCGAACTCGAGAAATATTTCTCCAAGGTCGTCTATACCGGCGGCCATGACCAATCGGCGCTCGCCGTCAAGGAAGGCCGCGTCGACGACGCCTTCGTCGCGACCCACCGCCTTGACAATGTGATCGATCGGGGGCTCGCAAAGAAGGAAGATTTCCGCGTGCTCTGGGAATCCGATGTCATCCCCCAGGACCCGATGGTCTATCGCAGCGATCTCTGCGAGCCGCTCAAGGCCTCGATCCGCGATGCGTTTCTGACACTGCACGAGGACCCGGCCTCGAAGCCGTTCTTTGATGGCATCAACTCGACGAAATTCGTTGCCATGAAGGACAGCGACTACGACATTATCCGCAAGCTGGTTGCCGCCGAGAAGGCCGCAAGCAAGTGAGGCACGAAATGATCACGGCTGAGAACTGCGGGTCCCGCGGTTCTCAGTCCAATCGGATGGCGGCGATGTCGATTCTGGAAGTGCGTAACCTCAAGGTCAGCTATACGGCCAATGGCCCGCAGATATTGAAGGGGATCGACTTCGAGGTGGGCGCCGACGATTTCTGCGCGGTCATTGGACCGAGCGGGGCCGGAAAATCGACGCTGGTCCGCTGCATCAACAGGCTGGTCGAGCCTTCCGATGGCGACATCATCCTGTTTGGCCAGTCGGTTCGCACGCTCAATGGCGGCGACTTGCGGCGGCTGCGGCGGCGCATCGGCATGATCTTCCAGGAGTTCAACCTGGTCAACCGCATGTCGGTCATGGACAATGTGCTGTCCGGCCGCCTTGGCTATACGGGCGCGGTACGCAGCTTCTTCAAGGCCTTCGCCGGGGAGGATATCGATCGCGCCCTGCATCTTCTGGAACGTGTCGGCCTTTCGGACCATGTGGACAAGCGGGCCGATGCGTTGTCCGGCGGGCAGCGCCAGCGCGTCGGCATCGCCCGCGCGCTCATGCAGAAGCCGGAAATCCTGCTTCTCGACGAGCCGACATCGGCGCTCGACCCCAAGATTTCACGCGACGTCATGGGGTTGATCCGGGAACTTGCGGCCGAGTTTTCGGTGCCCGTGCTCTGCAACATCCACGATGTCCAGCTGGCGCTGGAAACCTGCAATCGCATCATCGGCATGCAGGACGGTTACAAGAAATTCGACGGTCCGACCGAAGGCATGCGCAAGCAGGATCTGGACGAGATCTACGCCATGGAAGTGCTGTGATGAGCATGGCGACGGTTTCCGGGCACGGTTACGAGGCCTATCTCGCGCACAAGCGCAGCCGCCGCATCAACAACTGGCTGCTCGTTGCCGGGGCGCTGGTGCTGCTTGCCTGGTGCTTCTGGGACACGATCATGTTCGACACCGACTGGGCGCGGATGGGCGGTGCGCTCGGCGTGGTCGGTACGTTGAAACGCTTCTTTCTGATCGACTGGTCTTTATTGCCCAAGCTCGTTGTCCCGGCGTTGGAAACGCTGATGATGGCGACGCTTGGAACCATCCTCGGCTGCTTCCTGTCGCTGCCGGTCGCGTGGTTCGGCGCGGCCAACGTCACGCCAAACAAATACATCATCTACCCGCTCGGCCGCTTCCTGATGGTCCTTTCGCGGTCGATCCACGAGATCATCTGGGCGCTGCTGTTCGTGGGTGCGGTCGGCCTTGGCGCGCTGCCCGGCATCCTGGCGGTCGCGGTGCGCTCGGTCGGCTTCATCTCGAAGATTACCGCAGAGGCGATCGAGAACATCGACCCCAAGCCGGTGGAAGCGATCCGCGCCGTTGGCGGCAACCAGTTCCAGGTCATGTATTACGGCATCGTGCCGCAGATAATGCCGGTCATCATCGGCACCATCATTTTCGAATGGGACATCAACATCCGCCGGTCGGCCATCATGGGTCTGGTTGGCGCGGGCGGGCTTGGCCTGGTGTTCTTCAGGCAGATGGCCATGTTCAACTATGGCGGCGTCACCCTGGTGGTGCTGGCCGTGCTGGTGCTGATCGCCATCGGCGAAGTCATTTCCCACTACGCTCGCAAAGCCGTCATTTGAGGAGGCGACGATGTCCATGACTGCCACCGACATCCGCCCGATCCCCGGTCCGCCACGCAAATGGTCGCGCTATCGCCATCCGGCATCGACGATCCGCTTCTCCGTCATGCTGGCGGTGCTGGCGTTCCTCGGCTACTCGATCGCCTTTCTCAATATCGACCTGTCGCGCATCCTCGGAGCTTTCCCTCGACTGGCGCAGATCCTGGCGACCCGCTACTTCCCGCCGGACATGGAGTATGTGTCGGACGCGGATTTCCTGCGTTCCGTTCTCCGCACCCTGGAAATGTCGCTGCTGGGCGGCTTCGTCGGCGTGGTCTGCTCGGTTCCGCTGGCCTGGCTGGCCGCGCGGAACATCACGATCAGCAAGCGGATTGCCTATCCACTGGGCCGCTTCGCCATCATGGGCAGCCGCTCCATTCACGAGACGATCTGGACGATCCTGTTCGTCACCGTGCTTGGCTTCGGCATGCTGGCCGGTACGCTGGCGCTGACCCTCTTCTGCATCGGCTTTGCGGGCAAGCTGTTCTCGGACGAACTTGAAGCGATCGACATGGGCCCGGTCGAAGCTATGCGCTCGGTCGGCGCCAGTCCGCTTCAGGTGTTCCAATATGCGGTCCTGCCGCAGGTGCGCGTCGCCTTCACGGGCATCGCCATCTACACGTGGGATGTCGCTTTCCGCGCCGCTACCGTCGTCGGCTTTTTCGGCGGCGGCGGTATGGGCTGGTATCTGAAGCGCACGACGCAGCAGATGGAAAGCACGCGCGTTGCCGCCATCCTGCTGGTCATCATCGGACTGGTTCTCATCGCCGAGATCGCTTCAGGCTGGCTGCGCAAGCGCATTGGCGACATGCGGTAGCTCGGCAGGCATGACTTCGCAGATGCTTGTATCGGCATGGTGAATTGCATTTTTTGAATTGGCCTTTGCCGGCCCGCATCGGCATCTATCGAGACACGTCAGTTGAGTGCGTGATCGAGGATGGCCAAAGTGGTGCAAGTCTATTGCAATAAGCGCTACATGCCCGAAGACGAGGCGCGCATCGGCCTGTTCGATCGCGGGTTTCTCTTTGGGGACGCGGTCTACGAAGTGACCGCTGTGATCGGCGGCAGGCTGATCGACAATGATTTCCATCTTGGCCGCCTAAAGCGATCCCTTGCCGAAATGGGCATTCCCATGCCCATGACGCTGCCCGAGATAGAGGTCATCCAGAGGGAACTGATCGCCCGCAACGGGCTGGATGAAGGAACGGTCTATCTCCAGATTTCGCGCGGGCAGGCCAAACGCAATTTCCTGTTTGCCGATGATCTCGAGCCGACCTTCGTCGCCTTCACAAGCGCCCGGAAACTCGTCGGCACCAAGCCCCAGGCCGAAGGCATCACTGTGGCCCTTGCCCCCGATCCGCGCTGGATGCGGCGCGACATCAAAACCGTCATGCTGCTGGGGCAGGTTCTGGCAAAGCACGCAGCCGCCAAGGACGGCTTCGACGATGTCTGGTTCGTTGAAGACGGACAGGTGACCGAAGGCGCTTCGGCGACGGCTTTCATCGTCACTCACGACCGCCGTGTCGTGACCCGCGCCAACTCGCAAACCATCCTGCCCGGCTGTACGCGGCGGGCGGTAAAGCTTCTGTGTGAAGGTGAGGGCATCGTATTCGAAGAGCGCGCATTCTCGCCCGAAGAGGCGTTTTCGGCGGCGGAAGCCTTCCTGACATCGGCCTCCAGCCTGGTCACGCCGGTCGTCCGTATTGCCGACCATAAGATCGGAAACGGCCAGCCTGGTCCATTGACACGCCGCCTGCAGGAAATTTACCTACAGGCGGCCCTTGCCTGATGAGCGGCTTTTGCCCGGTGAGCGGCTTTTGATTGATGAACGGGACCTGAGAATGGGCGCGGCACGGCATCTGGGGCTTGGTGTGGGGCGGCTGCCGCCCGGCCGAAACAACGCCATTACCGACGTGCCGGGCGTGCTGGTCGGCCACAAGACGCTTGTCGGGAACGGATTGGCAACGGGCGTCACGGCCGTGCTGCCGCATGGCGGCGACCTGTTCCGCTCCAAGGTCAGGGGGGCGGTGGAGATCATCAACGGTTTCGGCAAGTCCGCCGGGCTGATGCAACTGGCCGAACTGGGCACGATCGAAACCCCGATCCTTTTGACCAATACATTCTCGGTCGCACCATGTGCCGAGGCGCTGATCCGGCGCGCCATTGCCGCCAACCCGCAGATCGGGCGCGAAACCGGCACGGTCAACCCTGTCGTATGCGAATGCAACGACGGCGGCATCAACGATATCCAGGCCATGGCTGTCACCCGGCATGACGCCGAGGCGGCGCTGGACGCCGCGACCGCGGGCCCGGTCGGGCAGGGCAGCATCGGTGCGGGCACCGGCATGACGTCCTTCGGCTTCAAGGCCGGTATTGGCAGCGCCTCCCGTGCGCTCGAAATCGGGTCCCGCGCCTTCACGCTCGGCGCGCTGGTGCTCTCCAATTTCGGCAGGACGGGCGACCTTGTTCTCCCGGACGGCCGCAGGGCCGATCCAAAAGGGCTCATACGGCCTGAAAGCGGATCGATCATCGTCCTTCTCGGCACGGACCTGCCGCTTGACGACCGGCAGTTGAACCGCGTTGCGCGCCGTGCGGGTGCCGGCATCGCCCGTCTCGGTTCCTATTTTGGGCACGGCAGCGGCGATATCGCCATCGCCTTCACCACCGCCGATCCGCTGCCGCATACTGCGTCTTCGCCGTTCATCTCGATTTCGCGCATGGATGACGGATATATCGACATCGTTTTCGAAGCAGTTGTGGAAGCAACGAGCGAGGCCGTCCTGAATGCCCTGTGCGCTGCTGAAAGTACTGTCGGGCGAGACGGCCGCACTTTTCCGGCGTTGACCGACTGGTTGGAGAGGACCCCTTGAGCATGAAGATTTTCATTTCGGCCGATTTCGAAGGCACCGCAGGCATTAACGCCTGGAATGAAGCGGAAAAAACGCATGCCGATTATCTGGAATTCCGCCAACTGATGACCGCCGAGGTTCTGGCGGCCTGCGAGGGCGCACAGGCTGCCGGCGCGACCGAGATCATCATCAAGGATGCGCATGACAGCGGGCGCAACCTCATCCTCGAACACATGCCGGCCTGCGTGCGCATCGTGCGGGGCTGGTCGGGGCACCCGGACGCCATGATGTTCGGGGCCGACGAAAGCTTCGATGCGGTCCTTTATACCGGCTACCATTCCAAGGCCGGTGCTGAGGACAACCCGCTCGCCCACACATCGACATTGCGCATATCGAGGCTGACGCTGAACGGAGAAACGGCCTCCGAATTCACGTTGAACGCGCTGTGTGCCGCGCGCTACGGCTTGCGCTCGGTGTTTCTCAGCGGGGACGAAGGCATTTGCGCGGACGCCCGCGCCCTCGCGCCGGGCATCGTTACCGTCGAGACGCTGAAGGGCGTCGGTGCATCCACCATTTCCATCGCACCGGCGGCAGCGCGCGCTGCGATCCGCGAGGGCGTCGAAAAGGCGCTCGGCGAGCGGGCGCGTCAGGCTGTGCCGCTAATTCCCGATCAGATCGAGATGGTCATCGAATTCAGCAATCCCGTCGATGCCTATCGCGCCTCCTGGTATCCCGGCGTGCGCGGGCATGGGCCGCGTGCCGTCGCCTTTGCGTCCAGCGATTATTTCGAAGTGCTACGCGCCTACCGCTTCATGCGGAGCTGAGGCGTTTAGCGGCCAGCACCTTGGAGGATTGCCAGATCGCTTCCACCATCGGGCTGCGGGTTGCGTCCGAGCTGCGATACAGCCGGACCTCGAGATCGAGCGTCCAGGTGGGGTTGGCTGAACAGGCGACGAGACCGCCGCTGGAAATGTCTTTCTCGACGAGACTTTCCGGCAGCCAGCAGATGCCGGCACCCGCCAGCGTCAGTTCCTTGAGGCCGGCGCTGATCGTGCTTTCGTGCACCGTTTGACGCCGGAAGGGTGAGTGTTTCGAAAACAGCCTTCCAAGCGCTACGCCAAAGAACGAACTGTGACCGTAGCCCAGATAGGGCAAAGGCCGGGTCACCGTGTCCGGCCTGTCCAGAATACCTGCCGCATGCACCGGCTTGTCGAGGCGCAACTCCGGCGCAGCAACGGGGATCAAGCGGTCCGCGCCGATGGTCAGGAAGGCGAACTTGTCGCGGTCGAGGTGAAACGGCACTTCGCGGTGTGCGTAGGTGAGAAAAAAGTCGGTCTCATGATCGGTCAGCGCGGCGAGGTTCGCCTCGATGCCGCCCCTGTCGGCGATGAAGGACGTGCCGAACTTGCGGGTCGTGCGCTGCAATTCCCGCAGCCAGTCGGGAAAGAACGTGATGGTCAAGGTGTGGAGGGAGGCAAAGCGGACAAGGCCCTGTTCGGCGGGCGGGCGCAGCGATTCGCGCACCGAATAAAACATCCGGATCGCATCCTGGGCCATCGGGAGAAAATTGCGCCCGGCCGGCGTCAGTTCGGCCGGCATGGTGGCGCGGCTGATGAGCGGCGCGCCGACCCATGTTTCAAGCTGCTTGATGCGTCGGCTGAAGGCCGGTTGGGTGACATTGCGGATTTCGGCCGCGCGCGAAAAGCTCGATGTCTCGGCAAGCGTTACGAAATCCTCCAGCCATTTGATCTCCACCGGGCCCCCCCTTGTTTGCGGCAGACAGCCGATTTTGAGCCGGAATTTTCCCCGAACTTGCAATGTATTTCATTCTAATTGCAACGCTATGCAAATTTTGCATAGCGTGTTGCGAAAACCGAATTGGCCACGGGCCGGCAGACACCGCAACGTGAAACGAACAAGCTGGCAGGCAAGCTGGCGTCCGGGAGGGTACCGTTTTGAATTCCGCTGTCGATCCGGCAGAATTTCCGGATGCCGTTGACACAAGCAGATCTACCCAGCTTACTGAACACGACTGAGCGGCATCGTAACTCCGGGGGATGATGTGGGGGCAGCCATCGATGCGCTTGTGAGATACGCGATGAGGTCGGGTGCGAGGGCTGTCCGGCCGGTGCACGGCGACGGATCGGCACTTTTCGTCAACCAAAGCTGGCGACGCCTTGCGCGTGCCTGGGGGGAATAGAAAGCAATATGAGTTCCGTAGATAAGGCCGACCTCGTCCTGCATAGCGGCAAAATATGGACCGGCCACGGCAATCCGGTCGTGGAGGCGATTTCGGTCCTTGGCAACAAGGTGCTGGCCAGCGGCTCGAACACCGACATCAAGGCGTCGATCGGCCCGGATACCAAGGTCGTCGATCTGGCCGGCCGCTTTGCGATGCCCGGTCTGAACGATGCGCATCTGCATCTGATCTCGACGGGGCTGCTGCGCGGCAAGGTCGATGCGACGCCGGATGCAGCACCTACCCGCAGCGCGCTGGTTGCCGCCCTTCAGGCGCGTGTCGCCCAGACGCCTAAGGGCGAATGGGTGACGGCGCGCGGATTTGACCAGACCCGCTATCCCGACGGCCAGATGCCCACGCTAAGGGAACTGGACGCGGCCTTGCCCGACCACCCGGTTTCGGTCACGCGCGCCTGCGGCCATGTCACCATCGTCAATTCGCGGGCGATGGCGCTGGCGGGGATCGACATCGACACGCCCGATCCGGATGGCGGCCTCATTGAGCGCGAGGGGGGCGAACTGACCGGACTGCTGGCGGAGAACGCCCAGCATCTCGTCTATGAGGTCCAGCCGACGCCGTCTCTTGCCGATATCATCGAGGCTATCGAGGCGGGCGGCCATCACCTTTTGCAGTTCGGCATCACGTCCTGCATGGACGCGGCTGTCGGCCAGATCGACGGTATGACCGAGATCGAGGCTTATCAACAGGCCGAGGGTAGCGGGCGGCTGCCGGTCCGGGTATGGGCGACGCTGCTGGGCGATCCGGGGTCGTCCATCGTCGAGCCATGCCATGCCATGGGCCTCGTCACCGGCAGCGGCAGCGACCTGTTCCGCATCGGCGGCGTGAAGATCTTCACCGACGGCTCGGCAGGCGGGCGAACGGCCTGGATGCGAAAGCCCTATATCGGCCAGCCCGACAATGTCGGCATTCAGATGCTGCCCGACGCCCAGTTGTTCGAACTGGTCGATCGCTATGCGGCACTTGGCTACACGCTGGTCTGCCATGGCATCGGCGACGCCGCAATCGACCAGTTGGTGCGCGCCTATGAGCGTGTGCGCGCCGCCAGTCCGGACCACACCCACCGTCACCGGATCGAGCATTGCGGCTATGTCGACGATGCGCTCAACCAGCGCATGTTGAAGGCGGGCGTGCTGCCCGCGCCGCAGCAGGCCTTCATCTATGATTTCGGCGATGCCTACGTCCTGGTGCTCGGGCCGGAACGCGGCTTGCGGTCCTATCCGATCGCGACCTGGGATCGCCTGGGGATGAAGCCGTCCACCGGCAGTGATTCGCCGGTCTGCTCGCCCAATCCCTTCCCGGATCTCTACGCCATGCTGACGCGCAAGACGCACAAGGGCACGGTGATGGACGCGTCCGAGATACTGACGCGCGAACAGGCCTTGCGCGCCTATACCGAAAATGGCGCCTATTCGCAGGGTGAGGAAAAGATCAAAGGCCGGCTGGAGCCGGGGATGTTGGCAGATATCGCCGTGTTTTCGAGCGATCTCCTGACAGCCGACCCTGAAAAAATCCTGCGGCAAACACACTGCGAGGTAACGATTCTGGACGGACGTATCGTCTATGAAAGAGGTTGAGCCGTTCGCTCAGGCGGGTCCGGCTCCAACAGGAAGACCATTAAACGAACCACACAGGGAGGAAACTAGGATGTGGACCCGATTTGGCCTGATAGCGGCGTTCGCGCTCGGAACGGCGACCGCCGCGCTGGCGCAGGATGCGACCCCAAAGGATGGCGGGCGATTCGTGTACGTCGCGCCTTACGGCAATTCCATCACTTCGCTCGACATAACGGCGACACCGCATACGCAAGACGAAATCGTCGCGAAGGCAATCAACGCCTCGCTCTACAAATGGAACCCGGAAAGCGGCAAGCCCGAGCTCGCTCTGGCGGAATCGGTCGAGAAGTCGGCGGACGGCAAAACCTATACGTACAAGCTTAAGGATGCGACCTTTCACAATGGCGACAAGTTCGACGCCGATGATCTGATCTGGTCCTACAACCGTCTGGCCGATCCCAAGAAGGCGCTGCCGGGCGCCGAGCAGATGCTGCAGATCGCCGGCGTCGCCGAATTCCAGGCAGGCAAGGCCGATCATATTTCGGGGCTGAAGAAGATCGACGACAAGACCGTCGAGATCACCTTCATCAACCTGGCCGAGCCGGGCTGGAACCTGATGTCGAACTTCGCGCCGATCTATTCCAAGGACTATCCGGAAGATCAGCTCGCCTCCAAGCCGAACGGGCTCGGGCCATTCAAGCTCGCCAACTACGTTCCAGGCTCGAAGATCGAACTCGAGAAGTTCGACGGCTACTATGAGCAGGGCAAGCCGCATCTCGACAAGCTCGCCATCATGCTGATGGGCGAAGCCGCCGCGCGTGACGTCGCCTTCCGCAACGGCGAAATCGACGTCAACGTCCTCGGACCCGTGCAATATGAAGCCTATGGCCAGGATGCGGCGCTGAAGGACCACATCCTCGAAGTGGCCGAAGTCTACACCCGCAATATCGGCTTCAACACCAAGCTCGATGCGTTCAAGGACAAGCGCGTCCGGCAGGCGATCAACTATGCGATCAACAAGGATTTGATCGTCGAGAAGCTCTTGAAGAACAAGGCCTATCCAGCGGTGTCGTGGCTGCCGATTTCATCTCCGGCCTTCGACAAGGACGCCAAGCCCTACGCTTACGATCCTGAAAAGGCCAAGGAACTGCTGAAGGAAGCGGGTTTTGAAACCGGCCTGAAATTCTCGGTCACCGCGACCTCCAATGAAAGCTGGGGCGTGCCGATCGTCGAGGCGATCATCCCGATGCTGGCCAAGGTGGGCGTCGAAGTCACGACAGATCCTGTGGAAAGCTCGGTTCTGTCCGACAAGATCCTGTCGGACAATTTTGATGCCTATATGTGGTCGAACTCGTCGGGTCCCGATCCGCTGAAATATCTGACCTGCTTCTATTCGACAACGCCGCAGACCGCCTGCAACTACGTCAAGTTCAACAATGTCGACTTCGACAAACTGATCGACCAGGCGGGTAATGAAACCGACGAGGCCAAGCAGAACGAACTTCTCAAGCAGGCGAACAACCTGCTGCAGGAAGAGGCTCCGCTCTGGTTCTTCAACTACAACAAGGCCGTGATGGCCTATCAGCCATGGGTGCACGGTTTGAAGCCGAACGCCATGGAACTGGCGATCCAGGACTACGAAGACATCTGGATCGACGACACCGCACCCGCATCGCGCAAGTAGCAGGGTAGCCTGTTGGCTGGCGGGACCGATCATACGGCCCCGCCAGCCGTACGGCGCCCGCCATAGAGCACCGTGCGTTCAATTGAACGCACAAAGGACGCTCTAACACTTTGATGGAGCATCGGAATAATCCGAAAACCGGTTTCCACTTTTCGGTCCGATGCTCTAGGAGGCAGAACCCGCTTATGATGCGCTTCATCTTTCGCCGCTCGCTGCAGATGATCCCGACCTTGCTGGCGGTCGTCCTGATTATCTTCGTGATATTCAGCGTCGTGCCCGGCAGCTTCATATCGAGTTTGATGGCGGAGGGGCGCAACGCCACCAACGCTGATGTCATGGCGCATCTGAATGCGCAGTTCGGGCTGGACAAGCCCTTGCCCGTGCGCCTGTGGGACTATCTGTGGGGACTGGCGCATTTCGACCTTGGAATTTCCTACCGGACCCGCGAGGCGGTCTGGAACGTGATCGAGCCGCGGCTCTGGCCCTCGATCAAGCTCGCTCTGGCGGCCATGGCCTTTGCCGCAGGGATCGGCATTCCGCTCGGGTTTATCGCGGCGCTGAAGCCGGGCAGCCTGTTCGATACCGGCACGATGATGGTGGCGGTTTCGGGCCTGTCGCTTCCCGAATTCTGGTTCGGCCTGCTCCTGATGTATTTCTTCGCGCTGCAGCTTGGCTGGCTGCCCAGCTTCGGCTACCAGGCCGGCAGCATCCGGCACGTCATATTGCCGGCCATCGCGCTCGGCGTATCGCCGATGGCTCTTCTGGCGCGAACGACCCGCGCGGGTGTTCTGGACGTGATGAACGCCGATTTCGTGCGCACGGCGCGCGCCAAGGGGCTGACCGAGTCGCGCCTGGTGCGTACGCATGTCACCCGCAACGTGCTGGTGCTGATCCTGACCACGCTTGGCCTTCAGATCGGCTCGCTCATGGGGCAGGCGATCGTGATCGAGAAGCTGTTCTCGTGGCCGGGGATCGGCTCGCTTCTGGTCGACAGCGTGGCGACGCGCGACATTCCCGTCGTTCAGGGCACGGTCATCGTGATCGTTTTGTGGTTCCTCGTTATCAACATGTTGGTCGATATCGCCTATGCCGTGATTGACCCGCGCATCAAGGTGGATTGATCCATGCGGCTGCGCTTCAATTTTGTCTTCGGGCTGACGCTGGTAGTGATCGTGGTGGTTGCTGCGCTCGCCGCCGGCTGGATCGCGCCATACGATCCGGTATTCGACGCCGACCTGATGGTTTCCGAAATGCCGCCAAGCTGGGAGCACCTGCTGGGCACGGACGGGCAGGGCCGCGACGTCTTTTCCCGCGTTCTCTACGGCGCGCGGGTATCCTTGACGGTCGGCCTCGTCTCGCAGTTGATCAACTCGTTCATCGGCACGGCGCTCGGCGTGTCGGCGGGCTATTTCGGCGGCTGGTGGGACGATCTGGTCAACGGGCTGACCAACGTCATGCTGGCGATCCCGTCGTTGGTTTTCGCGCTCGCCATCATGGCGGTGCTGGGACCGGGCCTGCCGAGCCTGCTGATCGCGCTCGGCCTGACCAACTGGTCATGGACCTGCCGCATCGCGCGCAGTTCCACCCTGTCGCTCAAGAACCAGGGTTTCGTGCAGGCCGCCAGGGCGGCGGGCTTCGGCGACACCAACATCATGCGCACGCAGATATTGCCGAATATCCTCGGTCCGGTCCTGGTCATAGCAACGCTTGGCATCGGCGGCGCGGTCCTGGCCGAGGCGGCGCTGTCCTTCCTCGGCGTCGGCATCCGACCGCCGCAGCCAAGCTGGGGCAACATGTTGTCCGATGCCCGCGAACTGATCCGCGCAGCCCCTTGGGCCGCCGTCTTCCCCGGCCTCGCGATCTTCATCACGGTGCTTGGCTTCAACCTGCTTGGCGATGGGCTGCGCGACATGCTCGATCCCCATATGAGGACCGAGAAGGCATGAGCGGCAATCTTTCCGATCCGATCCTGTCGGTGCGCGACCTGCGTATCGGCGTCGGCAAGCACAACGAAATCCTGCACGGCGTCTCTTTCGACATCCTGCCCGGCGAAACCTACGGGCTCGTCGGCGAATCCGGTTCGGGAAAAAGCATCACCGGCCTGTCGGTAATGGGGCTGTTGAAGCGCCCGCTGGAAGTGACCGGCGGCTCGATCCTGTTCCGGGGCCAGGACGTGCTGAAGCTTGGCAACCGCGCCAGGCGCCGCCTGCGCGGCGACCGCATGGCGATGGTGTTTCAAGAACCCATGACGGCGCTCAATCCGCTGGCCACGATTGGCCGGCAGATCGCGGAAATGTTCGTCGTGCACAGGGGCCTGGGGTGGTCGGAGGCACGCAGGAAAGCCGTCGAGGCGCTGGAAAGCGTTCGCGTGCCGTCGCCCGAGGAGCGCGCCCGGTCCTACCCCCATCAACTGTCCGGAGGGATGCGCCAGCGCGTCATGGTCGCGATTGCGCTGGCCTGCCGTCCCGACCTTTTGATCGCGGACGAGCCGACCACAGCGCTCGATGTGACGGTGCAGGCGGGCGTGCTGGAATTGATTGCCGAACTGTGCCGGGCCGAGGGAACGGCGGTGCTGCTGGTCAGTCACGATTTGGGCGTGATCGCCAATATGTGCCGACGCGTCGGCGTCATGGATCAGGGGCGGCTGGTCGAGGAGCAGGACACCAGGGCGCTGTTTGAAAATCCGCTGCATCCCTATACCAGGGGCCTGCTTGCGGCGCGCCCGCGCCTGGGTTCGCGCACGCTCGCCGAACGCGGCCGCTTGACCGAACTCGACCAGATGGTGACCAGCGCGGAGCGCGGGCGCGACGCGCCGACGCTGACCACGCCGCGCGCCCTGCCTCAGGAGGCGACCGCGTGAGCACGCCCCTGCTGGAAATCCGCGATCTCAACGTCCACTTCCCGCTGGCGCGCAAATCGCTTTTGGGGAAAAGGCGGACGCTGCGCGCCGTGCAGGGCGTGAACCTGATCCTGAACGAAGGAGAATGCCTGTCCATCGTCGGTGAATCCGGTTGCGGAAAATCCACCACCGCGCTGACCGTGATGGGCCTGCAAGAGCCGACCTCGGGAGAGATCCTGTTCAAGGGAAAACCGATGACGGGCCCCGGCGCTCCCGACAGGAAGGAACGCGCCCGCATCGCGCAGATGGTGTTTCAGGACCCCTATGCGTCGCTCAACCCGCGCCAGACCATCGGCCGGATGCTGTCCGCGCAGCTTGCCTTGCATGGTATCGCCAAGGGCAGCGAAGCCAGCCACCGCGTCGCCGAGATGCTGGTGCGCGTTGGCCTGACGCCGGATCATGTCGATCGTTATCCGCATGAATTTTCGGGCGGGCAGCGACAACGCATCGGCATCGCGCGGGCGTTGATGCTCGATCCGAAGATCCTGGTGCTGGACGAGCCGGTGTCGGCGCTGGACGTGTCCATCCAGGCGCAGATCATCAACCTTTTGATGGATCTGCAGGAAACGCTGGGCCTGAGCTACATCATGATTTCCCACGATCTGAGCGTGGTCGAGCATGTCAGCGACCGGGTCGCGGTCATGTATTTCGGCCGCGTGGTGGAGGAAGGCGACTGGCATTCGATTTTCAGCCGTCCGACACATCCCTATACGCGCCGCCTGATCGGCTCCGTCCCCGACCCGGATGCGATCCTGACCGGTGCGCGTGCCTTGCCGAAAGCCGCCTCCGTGCCCGACGCCGCGCGCTTTTCACCCGACATATCGCGCCGCCCGAACCCTGACGAAGTGCCCGAGCCGAGCGAGCTTATCCAGATCGGGCGCGGCCATCGCGTCCGCCTCGCACAATAGAGACTGCCAATGCCCTTCACTGTCCTGACTGCCGAATTCATGCATGAGAGCAATACGTTCTCGCGTTACGCCACCGACCTGCCGCAGTTCGAGGTGGATGCCCTGCACGTTGGCGACGAGGCGATCCGCGTCCGGCGCAACGCCAATACGGAACTCGCCGGGTTCATGGATGTGGCCGAGCCGGCAGGCTGGAACGTCGTCCATGCGATTTCGGCACATGCCGTACCCGGCGGGCGGGTGACGAAGGCGGCCTATGACCACATCGCCGGTATTATTGTGGAGGCGGCGCGCTCCAACAAAGGCCGTCTCGACGGCGTGCTTCTCGGCCTGCACGGCTCGATGGTGCCCGCGTTTTGCCCGGATGGGGAGGGCTACCTGCTGGGCCTGCTGCGGGCCGAGCTTGGGGCGGACATACCCATTGCGGTAACGCTCGACCTTCATGCGATGGTGTCGCAAGACATGGTCCGGGACGCGCAGATCTTTGTCTCCTACAAGACCTATCCGCATGTGGACATGCGTGAGATCGGCGCGCACGCCGCCCGCATCCTGGACCGCGCGATGCGGGGTGAAATTGCGCCGCGAACCGTCAGGGCGCATGTGCCGATGCTGGACGAAGTGAATTCCGGCCGCAGCGATGTTCCCGAGACACTGGCCCTTTATGACCGCGCCCGCGCGGCCGAGGCCGAAGGGCTGCTCGCGGTTTCCGTCAATTCGGGTTTTACGGGGGCTGACGTGCCCTGTGTCGGCCCGACCGTGCTCGCGACCTATGACAGCCGCGATCCCGACGCCGAAGAAGCTGCAAGGCGCGTGACGGAAGAACTGGCCGACAGGATCTGGCAGGGCCGGACCAAGAAGCGCACCGTTTTCATCGAGGTCGACGAGGCCGCCGCCGAGGCGCTCGCCTGGCGCGGCGACAGGCCGCTTGTCATCGCCGATTATGCCGACAATCCCGGCGCGGGTTCCTACGGCGACTCGACCGCGCTGTTGAAGGGCCTGATCGATGCGGGGGTAAAAGGTGCCGTGTTCGCGCCGATGATCGACGCCGAGGCAGCGGCCGAACTGCACCGCCACAGGCAGGGCGAAACGGTGACGGTGACGATCGGGGGCAAGGGCGCGCCTGATTTCGGCGGCGGCCCGCTGACGGTGACGGGTGTGCTGGCCAGGCTTTCGGACGGCGCCTATGTCGGCGACGGCCCCATACAGGGCGGGCTTAGCCATAGTTTCGGGCCTACCGCCGTCATCGACGTCGACGGGATCGAAGTGCTGGTCGTTTCAGAAGCGCAACAGATGGTCGATCTTCAGCAATTGCGCGCTTTCGGGATCGAACCGACGGCGCGCCGCGTGCTGGTCCTGAAGTCGATGCAGCATTTCCGTGCCGCCTTCGAGCCGATAGCGGGCAAGGTCATCGTCTGCGACGCGGGCGCGCTGGCGACGCCGCGGGCGGAGCGGCGACCGTACAGCCATGTGCCGCGCCCGCTCTGGCCGCTCGACAAGGATTTCGAGCGCGTCATTTAACCCGCTTCCTGAGCCTAAGTGCCCTTGGCCTGCCGCTGCTTGAACCAGTTGCCGCTATATTGCGCCAGCAGGACCAGGGCCGTGGAAATCAGGATCATGATGATGCCCAGCGCCGACAGCTTGCCCCACAGGCCGTCTTCGGCGAAGCTCAGTATCTGCACGGCCAGCACTTCGGTGCCGGGCCGCGACAGCACCACCGACACCGTCAGTTCGCGCATGAACATGGTCGCCATCAAGATCCACGCCGATACCACGCCGGGGATCAGCAGCGGCACGATGATGCGGCGCATGGTGGTCAGTGGGCTTGCGCCGCAGACCAGCGACGATTCCTCAAGATGCGAATGCACCTGCACGAAGGCGCTGGCCAGCGGCCGTACCCCGTAGGGGAGATAGGCGGCGATATAAGCTAGGAGCAGCGCCGTCAGCGTCGCGTAGAGCGGCGTCTGCACGAAAAACCACATGAAGCCGATACCGATGACGATGCCGGGGAACGAAAACGACAGGAAGCTCAATGTCTCCAGCAGGCCCGAAGCGCGGGTGCGTATCTTGACGATCACATAGGCCACGAACAGCGACAGCAGCACGCCCAGCGTGGCCCCCACGATCGCCAGGAACAGGCTGTTCTTCAGAGCAAGCAGCGAAAGCGGATCGCGCAGGACATCGACCCAGTTCTTCCAGCTCATCATCGAGAAGGCGCGGGCGCTCGGCACCATGGAGTACGGCATGAAGGAGGTGTAAAGCAGCACCGCCACCGGCAGCACGATCATGAGCAGGCATAGCAGGCCGACGATGATGAACAGCGGCATGCGCGCGCGCTTCAGCTCGATCATCGTTGGCTTGAAACCACGGCTGGAGATCGTCACATACTTGCCGCTTTCGGACGTCAGCGCGCGGTAGACGACGATCAGGACGATGGAGGCGGACAAGACGCTCATGCCGAGTGCCGCCGCCTTGCCGTAGTCCGGCGCGAAGCCGGTGGCGATCATTTCGTACAGGTAGGTTGCCAAAACGTCGACGCGTCCCGGCGTGCCCAGCACACGCGGAACGGCATAGGAGGCCAGGCTGCGCACTATGCCCAGTACGAGTGCCGCCAGGATGGCGGGGCGCAGGACCGGCAGCGTGATACGCACCAGCGTGCGCCAGAAGCCGGCCCCGAAGACGCGCGACGATTCCTCCAGCGAGACGTCGAAGGACGCCATGGCCGGCGCGATGATCAGATAGGCGATGGGCATGTTCAACAGCCCCTCCACCAGCACCATGCCCCCCAGGGAATAGATGTTGAAGGGAGCGCTTTCCAGCGACAGCGTATTCATCAAAACGAGATTGATCAGCCCGTTGGACGGGTTGAGCAGCAGCGCCCAGCTTACCGAGAACAGCAGATGCGGGATCATCATCGGCACGATGGACAAAACGGTAAAGGCGGCTTTGAAGGGGATATTGGTGCCCGTATTCAGATAGGCCAGGAACACGGCCAGCACCGTCGAAAACAGCGACGATCCCACCACGAACACGACGGTATTGAAGGTGACTTCCAGCAGAAAGGGATCGGTGTAGGCATCGACATATTTGCTGGTCGTGAACGTCCCGAAGGCGGTCAGCCCCTCGGAGAAACTGCCCAGCAGCAACATCAATACAGGGCAGAGCGTCAAAAGGCCGACGATAACGATCAGCGACCATGTCAGGACGGGGCGCGACTGGTTCATGCCGCGCCTTCAGGCCGACAGGAGCAGGCAGTGGGCCGGATCGAGGCTGATGCTGACTTCATCGCCCTGCGTCATGTCGATATCGGGATCTATCCGCGCCAGCAGACGCTCCTCGCCGACGCTTATATCGGCCTCATAGACCTCACCGACGAACTCCAGCGCCTCGATCCTCCCCTGAATGACGTTCTGGCCTTCGCCGCGATCCTTGCTGGTGACGCGTATGAATTCAGGCCGGATACACAGCGTTGCCGTGCTGCCCTCGGCCAGGTCGCGTGGCCGGCACTGGATGCGGCCCATCCCGGTCCGCACCACCGTGTGGCCGTCCTGATTGCTCTCGACCACCGCCTCGATCTGGTTGGCACGGCCGATGAAGTCCGCGACAAAGCGGTGGTCGGCGTTGAAATAGATTTTCTGGGGCGAGCCTTTTTCGACGATACGCCCAGCGCGCATGACGGCGATGGTATCGGACAGCGCCAGCGCCTCGACCCGGTCATGCGTAACATAGACCGCCGTGATGTTCAGCTTGCTCATGAAACTGCGCAATTCCTTGCGGGTTTCTTCGCGCAACTTTGCGTCGAGATTGCTGAGCGGCTCGTCGAACAGGATGACCTTGGGCTCCGCAATCAGCGCGCGGGCCAGCGCCACGCGCTGCTGCTGGCCGCCGGACAGCTTGGTGGCCGAGCGCTTCTCCACGCCCTCAAGCTGCACGAAACGCAGGGTGCGCGCGACCTTCTCGCGGATGATGTCCTTGCGTTCCCCCTTGATCTGCAGCGGATAGGCAATGTTGTCGAAGACGCTCATATGCGGCCAGATGGCATAGGTCTGAAACACCATGCCCAGGCCACGCTTTTCGGGCGGAATGGCTATTTTCTTGGCGCGGGACCACACGATCTCGCCGCCTATGCTGATCTCGCCGTCGTCAGGGGTTTCCAACCCGACGATGCAGCGCAGCAGCGTTGTCTTGCCGCAACCGCTGGGGCCCAGCAGCGTGAAGATCTCATTGGCGGGAATGGTCAGGTCGACCTGATCGAGAGCCTTTACGGTTTTTCCCTCCGAGACGTAATGCTTGGACAGGCCCTCGATCCGTATTTCCATGTCGGTTCTTTTTCTGCTGGATCAACGAGTATTGAAAATGGTGCCGAATTCGCGGCCCCACTTCTGGATCTCCTCGTCGGACAGGTCGCGTACCGGCTTGACGTCCACTTTGTCGATGCCTTCGATGGCCGGGAAGACGCCCGGTGCAAGCACATATTCGCCGACATCCTTGGCGAGCAGGCCCATGGCTTCCTTGCCGAGCCAGTAATCCATGAAAGCGCGCGCGGCGTCGGGGTGCGGCGCTTTGGAAGTGAGCGCGATAGCCCGTGACGTACCCAACAGCGGCTGGCCGGAACGCGGACCCCAGTCCAGCGGCGCCGGCGCCTTGGTGACGATATATTTGGGCATGGAGATGCCGATAAGCTTCTCGCCGCTCTCGATGGGAGCGGGTGTCGGCCCGAAAGAGGCCACGAACATCGGTTGATTGGCCGCCAGGCCTTTGACGAAGGTCATCCAGTCGTCTTCCGTCTTGAAGACGCTTTCCTTCAGCCCGACCAGCCACGCGATGGTCGACGGGTGGTTGGACGGATTGGCCATGACGATCTGGTTTTTCCACTTGGGATCGGCCAGGGCCTCATAGCTGGCAGGCGCATCCGCCTTCTTCACGTGATCGGTATTGAACAGGTAGGAAACATACTCGATGCCGAAGAGCGTGATGCTGTCGTCCTTGACGGCCCAGTCCGGGTAGCCTTCGGCGGCGGGTGAGCGGTAGGCTTCCAAAACGCCCTTTTCCTTGAGCAAATCCAGCATGGGCTGCGGCGACTGCAATACGTCGGCCAAAAGTTTGCCGGCGTCAAACTCGGTCAATATGGTGGGGATGAACTTGGTGCTGGATGCGCGCGTGTATTCGCCCTTGACGCCGGTGGCCTTCTCGAAGGCTTCCATGATCGGATCGACAGAGGTGATATTGGCGTAGAATACGGCTTTCCCCTGGGCCTTGGCTTTTTCCATATCCGCTCCGGCGGCGCAGGCCAGCGTCGCGTAGAAGGGTAGAGCGCTCAGCCCGGCGGACAGTTTAAGAAAATATCTGCGATCGATGACGTGCATGGCAGCCTCCCTCCAAGGTTATATTGCCTGTTATCACAGGTCTGATTGCTGCGAACGTAGACTGGGGTGGAATACTTATCAAGAAGCGGATTCCTGCGCCGGCTTATCAACCGCACGGAATTTCTATTTGCCTTCCGAGACGGTCGTCAGTACCGCCTGCGCGGCCGGCGTGACCGTCCCTTCGTTCAGCGCATTCATATCGGCCAGGCCAAGCTGGCCATTGGCGATGCCGTTTGTCATGCGGGTGCACCACGCTTGCGCCGCCTTATCCACCGGCACGCCCATGAACTGAGCCGCCCCGGCCGGGTTTTCGCCGATGCCCTGTTTTGTACAGACGGCGATGGCCGATTGCCTCTCCGCCTCATTGGCTTTCAGGGCGGCCACCAATTGCTGAAACTCCTGCTCGTCGGCGGCCAATTGTTGCGCCCCGGCCGGCCCGACGGACAGGAAGCCGAGCAAGACGCCCACTACCAAAATCGATCTCAGATGCATGCTATCCTCCGCCTCCGCCTTAATGCCATGCCCGTCAGTCACCCCGCGTTAGGCTGCCGCCGAAGCCGCAAGCGGCTCCGTGATAGAAGGTGCACGGCCCCGCCACCTTCGTTTTCAGCGCACCGCCTTCGGAAAGCGACAACTCCACCCGGCAGACCGGCGCTGCCGGCTCGGTCGGGTCGTAGCTTTCGCCGACCATCGCCCTGCCCTGCGGCTTGCCATACAGCGTGACCGCGCCCGAACAGCCTTCGGCAGCCGTCGTGAGGTCGATCACCAGATAGTCAGGCTTGGCCGCGCCGCGCCTGATGGTAGCCGCCAGATTGCCTTCGCCGCTGCCCGCCCATTCCCCAACCCATGGATCGGCGGCAGCGGCGTTCGGCTTTGCCGGAACCGTGTCGGCGACGGTTTTGGCGCGAGGCTCGCCGACGGGCGGCAGGTAAGCCAGGCATACGCGCTTGGCGCTGCCGTCTCCGCTGTCGCCCGTGTCCGGATCGATCTCCTCGCCCGCATCCCGCGTACAGGCCCCGTTGGAAGCGTAGACGAGGATTTCGCCATCGGCCGACATGTTGATTGGCCGGGTTTCAGTCGTTCCGCCCCGCGTGCCCTTCACCCGGCGCGTGGTCGAGGTGGCCGGGTCGGTGACGACGAGCCCGTCCTCGCCATTGTAGAACAGCCTCGTGCCGGTCGGATCGAACTGAAAATCTTCCAACTCCCAGCCGCCGGAGGCGATGAGGCGCGCTTCCTCGTCGCCGTCGCGCGCGGCCAAAAGGTTGAAGGAACCGTGCCCCTTGTTCTGTGCCCAGGCGGTAAAAGCGCCGCCTTCCTGTTCGTAATAGCTGTCGTCGTCGAAGCCGGGCGGGCGTTTCGCCTCGGGGATTTCGCTGTTCTGGGGCACCGGTCCGCGCGCCGCTTCGTATGCGGCGATTTTGGCAGTCACGTCGGGCGGCACGTCGCGCATCTCCGCATGGCCCTCCATGTCGGCGCCGAACATGGCGTCCTGGCCCCGCGGCCGGCGCGCCCGCACGTAGAAGCGGTCGTCATCGCCCCAGAACCACGTATTGAGGTCCGAAATATCGTCAGGCTTTTCCCCCGAGCCCTCATGCGTGCGCGGGGAAGCGACGACCAGCCGTCCGCTCGCCGGCTGGTAGAGCCAGACCTGCATGATATAGCCGGCGCCATCCTCGACACCCAGCGCCATCAGGGCCTTGTCGGGCGAGAACTGCGCCTGATAGCCAGTCTGCCGCCAGTCGTCGGGATAGGCCGCCTTCAGCGGCTCGATGGGAACCGTCTTGACATCAAGGGGCACCAGAGGCGGCACGGCGAGGTCGAGCAATTGCGCGATGCGCGGCGGATAGACGGCTTGCAGGCAGAGCAACTGGCCGAATTCTCGCGGGCTCAAGCCCTCCTCGCTACCCGGACTGGGTGTCACATTGTCCAGCGCGCAGCGGCTGTCGCGCTCGACAAGCCATGCCTTCTGCCTCGCCTTGACCGAGGCGGCTTCACCAGCCTGCGTGGCAAGGGCGGCCTTGTAGGCTGCCGCTATCTCGCCATCCAGCGAACCGACCGTATCCCAGGCGCAGATTGCCTTGTCGATCTGGCGCGTGGCCTTGGCGCAATCGAAACCTGCCGACCCGCTCGCCGCCTTTGCCGGCATGACCGGGCCGCCGACCGCACCGAGCAGCAAGAGTGCCGCCACGCCAAGCGCGCCATCGATACGCCTAGTCATGGACGACGAACCCGCTGTTTTCGCAGAAATTCTGCGTGCCGGCCGGCTCTCCCATGCTGCAGCATTCTTCGTCGTCGCCCTCGACGAAAAGCACTGAGAGGTCGAAGGTGCAGATGTCGCGGCCGCCCGGAATGGTGAATGTCCTGCTCGCGCCCGGCTCCAGCGTCTTGTAGCCGAACGCGTCGCTGTCGAAGGAATTCACGCCGGCCTGCGAATAGGCGAAACTCTGCAACGGCTTCGTGGCCTTGTTGGTCACCGTCACGTCGAGATCGTTCGCTGGCCTGGGAGCATCGCACGCGGCGACCATCGCGGCCGCTGCGTTGGCCGCGCCATCCATGGCGTAGCGTTGCGTGCGCCCGTCGACCGTGATTTCCAGCGGTCCTTGCGAGGCCAGTATGCGCCTGAGCGTCTCGTCGAGCGGCAGGTCGGCGTGAAGTTCGATGCCGCCCGAATCCTGGTTTTCCACCGCCTTTTCGGAAAACTCGACGCGCTGCGCGTCAGCCGACAGGCGAACGAGCAGCAGGGCTCCGTCCTTGCCGCCGCCTTCCTCGTCCTGCACGCCGATTTTCACGACGGGCGCGCCGGTTTGGCAGGTGAAGGACAAGACGACATAGTCGCTGTCCGGTATGCCGTAGGCGAGGATCGTCCTGTTGTCGAAGCGCGCGCCGAACCAGCGCGGCTGCTCCTCGTCCTGCGCTATGGCCGGCAACACCGCCGCAGCCATCAAAGCGGTCATGGCTGCCGCGAGGCAAGCCCGGTAAATGCCTTTTGCGATGCCGGATGCTGGCCTGGTTTGCTTCATGTCGGCTCCTGCTTGCACACTATCATCGGCTGCTTCAGTTCGTTGAGGTTGAACGTATAGGCGTAGCCGAGGTCGAAGGTCGGCTTGCCATCCCTGAATTGCAGGCCAAAGACGCGCTCGTGCTGGTATTCGTAGAAGGTGATGCCAAGGGAGATATTCCATTTGAGAGAGGCAAGGTCCGGTCCGCGCCCGGCCGACCAGTCGAAGGAAGCATATCGGTCCTGCGCCCTGACATTGTGTGCGCCCTCGTCGAAGCGAAGCACCAGCCGATAGCCTTTGCGCATGCCGTGCACGCGCATCAGGTCCAGCCATACGGCGTCGGCGTAGCGCCAGTCGACGACGATCTCGTTTGTGGGTGCCACGGCTTATCGTGTAGGGAACGTCCTGCTCGTTGATGCCGAGCAGGCGCTGCATCAGCGTTTCCACCGCCACCGGAGCGATGCCGGGAACCGCCGGCACCGCGCTCACCCAGGAAGCGACCCGGCCGAAGAGGAAGAATTGCATGCCGGCCCAGACGAAAATGCCGTATTTGGTGATCGACTTGACCGCCACGACGATCATCGGGATCGCGACGGCGAAGCCGAAGAAATAGAGGAAAAACAGGAGCACCCGCAGGGCTTTTACCGGACGTGGGGCCGGCATTTCCGGCGCGCCCTGCCCCCTGCCCTGTCGCCGTCGCTTCCGGTGAACCCACGCGCCGCTCCGCTCGCATCGCAAGACGGCAGGCTGCCACGGCGATACACTCGATGTCTCGGACCAGGCGGAACCGGGCATGGACCAGACGGCACCGAATTGACGCTAAAGGCCTCATATGGCATGATCGTCTGTGCCTTGCGGGGAACAAGTGAGCGAGCCGGAGCCTCTTTATTCGTCACAGCATCTTTCGACCGCTTCCCTGTCGGCGGCGGACAGGTTGCCGATGTGGCGCGAGGTGTTCGGGCAGACAATGGTTCGCCTCGACATCGAGCCAGCGAAAGGCCAGCCGTTCCATGCCGAAGGCACGCTCTGCGCGCTGCCGGGCGCCGCCCTCGCATCGGTGACGACCACCCCCGTTTGCGTATCGCGCACGCGCCGGTTGATCGCCGACGACAGCATCGACATGCTCTTTCTCATCACCGCCAACGCGCCGCTCCACATTGCCCAGGGCGGCAAGGAGCAGAGGCTCGACGCCGGCGATGCGCTGTTCCTGCGCGGCGGCGAATGCAGCGTCATCCACTCGAAACAGAAGACGCGGTTCACCAACATCGCTATCCCCGTGGACAGCCTGACGCCGCTGCTGCCGGGGGGCGAAGACCTGTCGATGACTGTGGTGTCGAGGCGAAACGAGACGCTGCGCCTGCTGCTCGGCTATGTCGACCTGTTGCAGACATGGCAACGGGCGGCTCCGTCAGATGTCGGCCAGATCGCGGCCGGTCATGTTCGCGATCTCATGGCGGCGATGGCGGCCACCATGCCGGATGTCGCGGCGGCCGGCGAACGGGGCGGCATCCGCGCCGCCCGGCTTGGCGCGATCAGGTCCGACATCGAAATGCAGCTATGCGATCCGGGCCTTTCGATCCAGCGGATCGCGGCGAGCAACCGGATATCGCCGCGCTACATCCGAAGGCTGTTCCAGGACGAGGGCACGACGTTTTCCGATTTCGTCCTCGGCCGGCGGCTGGAACATGCCTATCGCCTGCTGCTGCGCCAGACGCCACCGGCAACGACGATCGGCGCCATCGCCTATGCCTGCGGCTTTTGCGACCTGTCCTATTTCAACCGCACCTTTCGCTGCCGCTTCGGCATGACTCCGAGCGATATCCGTAACGGCACCGGTTAGAGCGTCGTGCGCCTCCGCGCCAGCTTCACCCATGGGCCTGCGTGAAAGGCGCACATCAGCAGGTACATCGTGGCCATTCCGTTCAGTGGCGATCCGTGTGCGGCCGCGCAGATCATCCCGGCCGGGTCGCCGCCCGGAAGGCTGACCATGAGCGCCATGATGGCGAAGGTCGGCGCTGCCGCCAGAGCCAGCCAAAGCGCCAGCCAATCGGCCGTCCCTGGCGAGGCGGCGGGCCGGCGGGCCGGCTGCCCGCCTGTTTCGCCCGAACCGCCGCAACAGGCGTGGCTCATGGCTTCGCACCCGTCTCTTTGTTTCTAAACGCCGCCTCGCCGGCATCCGACACTTCGGCCCACTTCTTGTCGGGTTCTGCCTCTGCGGCGTAATTGTCGTGCCAGTTCCACCATTTGTAGGTCGGGGTCTGCGGATAGCCCTGCGGCGAGTTTTCCCAGACCTCCTGCCGGCCAAGCGGCGTCAGGTCGAGATAGCTCCAGACCGTCCCCATCGCCTCGTCGCCGCGGTTGTTGATGAAGTAGGTGCGCAAAATCCGGTCGCCCTCCCGGATGAACACGTTGTGGCCGTGCCACTCGTCCACACCGAAATCGGCGTCAAAACTGTCGGTGATGGTGTACCAGGGCATGTCCCAGCCCATCCTGGCCTTCAGGCGCACAATGTCGGCCTGCGGCGCGCGCGAGGCGTAGACCAGCGTGGTGTCGCGGGCGTTCAGATGGGCGAGATGGCCGACCTGGTCGGCTCCCAGCGAGCAACCCCGGCAGGCGTGGTCGGGCCAGCCGAACACGCCCGGCTCGAAGAAGGCGCGGTAGACGACCAACTGACGCCTGCCGTCGAACAGGTCGAGCAGGTCGAGCAGGCTGGCCTTGCCCGCCGGTCCCTCGAACGCGTAGGGTTTCTCAACGGTCATCCACGGCATGCGCCGGCGCTCGGCAGCCAGCGCATCGCGGGCGCGGGTCTGGGCCTTTTCCTTCACGAGCAGTTTTTCGCGGGCTTCTTCCCACGCCTGCGGCGACACCACCGGCGGCGTTTGCATGGCAGGCTGTCCGGTAGTTTTTCCATTTTCGGCTGATCTGGTCATGGCTTTTGAAATCTCCTAGTTTTCACGAATTGCGTTGGACAGGGGTAGCTTGGCACCGGAAACCGAAGGGCGGGAGTAACAAGTGTGACGGGATTGCGATGGACTCGCTGATTACCGCTGCCGCGCAGGCTCTGGCCGTCGGGGACCCGCTCGGCGCGTTGAAGCGGGTGGCCTTGCGCGACGATGCACCGGCGTTGGCGTTGCGCGGCATCGCGATGGCGCAACTCGGCGATCTCGGCCGGGCCAAGGATCTTCTCAGACAGGCCGGGCGCGCGTTCGGCCCGACGGATTCGATCCAGCGGGCGCGGTGCGTGGTGGCCGAAGCCGAGATCGCCCTCGTCTCGCGCGACCTTACCTGGCCCACCAAGGCGCTCGACGCGGCGCGGCTGGTGCTTGAACGACGCGGCGACCGGCTCAATGCCGCGCACGCCGGCTGCCTCGCGGCCCGCCGCCTGCTGCTGATCGGGCATCTCGAAGAGGCTGAATCCCTGCTCGCCAAAATCGATCCCGCACCGTTCCCGCCCGCCTTGAGAGCCGGCTACGAGCTTGCGGCGGCAGGCATTGCGATCCGGCGCGTGCAGACGGCAAAGGCGCGCGCTGCGCTTGCCACGGCCGCGCACGCGGCGCGGGCCGCCGGCATCCCCGCCTTGCAGGCGGAGGTGGCAAGCGTCTCGCTCTTGATGACGCAACCGGCGGCGCGGGCCATCGCGCGTGGGCAGGAGCGGTTTCTCCTGCTGGAAGAGGTCGAGGCGCTGCTGGCTTCGGATGCGCTGGTCATGGACGCCTGCCGAAACGTCGCAAGGCGCGCCGGAACGACGGTCTCGCTGGCGACCCGGCCGGTCCTGTTTGCCTTGGCGCGGGCGCTGGCCGAAGGGTGGCCAAGCGACGTGGCCAGGGATGTGCTCATCAGGCGCGCGTTTCGGGCAAGGCATGCCGATGAATCGCATCGCGCCCGGCTTCGGGTGGAGATCGGGCGGCTGCGTGCGGAACTTGGCGCTCTGGCGCAGGTGAATGCGACCGACCGGGGCTTCATCCTGTCACCGTGCGGCGCGAGCGAGGTGGTCGTGCTGGCGCCGAACACCGAAGAACAGCATGCAAGCGTCCTTGCCTTGCTTGGCGATGGCGAGGCCTGGTCGAGCACGACGCTTTCGATTGCGCTCGCCATCAGCCCGCGCAGCGTGCAGCGGGCGCTCGAGCAGCTTTCGGCTATAGGCAAGGTGCAGTCCTTCGGGCGGGGCCGCGCGCGCCGCTGGATGACGCCGCCCGTTCCCGGTTTCCCGACAACATTGTTGCTCCCCGGTCCGCTGCCAAGCGGCTAGAATAGGGGATGACGATCACGACCCAGGGGTATGACAGATGAAACCTTCGCGTGCTGAAGTCGTTCAGGAGTACGGTCCTTTTCCAGAGGTCGATCAGGTGGGCGGCGTCACCTTCGATGGCCGTCACGTCTGGTTTGCATCTGGCGACAGGCTGAACGCGCTGGACCCGGTCAGCGGCAAGATCGAACGCAGCATCGATATCGCCGCGCATGCGGGAACGGCCTTCGACGGCCGATATCTGTTTCAGATTGCCGAGGACCGCATCCACAAGATCGACCCGGAAACCGGGGCCATCCTTTCCAGCATCCCCGCGCCCGGAAACGGCGGCGATTCGGGCCTCGCCTGGGCCGAAGGGACGCTATGGGTCGGGCAGCATCGCGGCCGCAAGATCCACCAGATCGACCCGGAGACGGGCGCGGTCCTGCGCACGATCGAGTCCAATCGGTTCGTCACCGGGGTTAGCTGGGTGGACGGAGAACTCTGGCACGCCACCTGGGAAGGGGACGAGAGCGACATGCGCCGGATCGATCCTGAAACCGGGGAAGTTCTCGAAAAGCACATCATGCCGCCGGATGTGGGGGTATCGGGGCTGGAGTCCGACGGGGGCGACCGGTTCTTCTGCGGCGGTGGCGGCAGCGGAAAGATAAGGGTGGTCCGTCGTCGGACGTGACCTGCTGCTCTTAAGCCGGTCCAATCAGGCTGACTGCTCCGAATAAAGCTTGGAAAATACAGGCAGGAAGGTTGCGCCGCTCTTCGCCAGGAAATCCTGGAAGGCGGCGATGGCGGGCGTGATGACCCGGTCGTCGCGAACGACCGAAAACCACTGCCGGCGGATCGGCAGCCCGACGACATCCAGCACGGCAAGACGGCCAGCGCCCACTTCCGAAGCGATCGTGTGGGCCGATATGAAGGCAACGCCAAGACCCGCCATGACCGATTGCTTGATGGTCTCGTTGGAATCCATCTGCAGGTTTGTCTCGTCCAGCCGTGCGGGCGTGTCTGCGAAAAAGCGCTCGAAGGAGATGCGTGTGCCGGAGCCGGGCTCGCGCACGATGAAGTGTTCGGCGGCGATCCGCGTTCGGGTAATGTCATGCACCGCCACCAGCGGGTGGTCCGGTGCTGCGACGATGACGAGCGGATGGTCGCCGAAGGCATGGGCATTGACCGCCACGTCGCGCGGCGGCCGCCCCATCACGGCGACGTCGATGGCGCGCCGCTTCAGGCTCGCGATCGTCTCGGCCCTGTTGCCGACCACCAACTGGATGTCGATGTCGGGAAAGGCGCGCATGAACCCGGCCATGAGCTGCGGCGCGAAATACTTGGCCGTGGAGACGACCCCGAGAATGAGGCTGCCGCGGCGCACGCCCGCAATGGCGTCGATCTGCTCCTGAAGCAGGCGCAGCCGCTCTTCGATGGCCAGGGCCGCCTCGACGAACGCCTGTCCTGCGTCAGTGGGACGCATCCCGTGCGAGGTGCGCTCGAACAAGGCCAATGCCACGACTTCCTCGACCTGCTGGAGCTGAAGGGTAACCGCCGGGCCGGTAAGGCCTAACATCTTGGCTGCATTGACGATTCGCCCTTGCTGATGAATGGCGGCAATGGTCCGGAGGTGGCGCAGGGTAACGTTTCGCATTCCCCATAGTAAGCATTTCTTATCGCGGATGTAAGGGGATTAAAGTTTACTCACCGGGCGATTCAATGCCTTCTTTTGTCAACGCCGCCCCCGAAAAGGCTCCGGCGCACCGAGGGAGGATCAAATGCAAGGGTCGACACTGGAAGCTTTCCTGGCATCGCACGTTACAGCGACCGGCCGTCTTGATGTTGCGGATGTGATCAAGGCGCTCAGCAGTGCCGCCCTCAAGGTCAGCAAGGAAATCGAACTCGGTCCCCTGGGCCATGCCTTCGCCGACGCACGCGGCACCATCAATGCGGATGGCGACGCCCAGCGCCAACTGGATGTCCATGCCGACGAGATTTTTCTGGAAGCCGTGCGCCACACGCCGGTGGCGCTGTTTGCTTCGGAAGAACAGGACGCTCCCATCGTACTCGATCGCAACGCGTCGCTGGCGCTGGCGATCGACCCGCTGGACGGTTCCTCGAACATCGACGCCAATGTCTCCATCGGCACCATTTTCTCGCTCCTCCCTGCGGCCTCTGGGGCGGCCGAGACGCCGGCCGCCCCCTTTTTCCAGCCTGGCCGAAATCAGATTGCGGCGGGATTTTTCATCTACGGCCCGCAACTGGCGCTGGTGCTCACTCTGTGCAGCGGCACCCATGGCTTCATTTACTCGCCCCGCATGGGCACGTTCATCCAGACGCAGGAAAGCATCTCCCTTAGCCGCGAAACCGGGGAATTTTCCATCAATGCTTCGAATTACCGGCATTGGGAAGAGTCCGTCCGGCTCTATATCGACGACTGCCTGAAGGGAGAGGACGGTTCGCGCCGGGCCGATTTCAACATGCGCTGGATCGCCTCGCTGGTTGCCGAAACCTATCGGATCCTGATGCGCGGCGGCGTCTTCTTATACCCGCGCGATGCGCGCGAGGGCTATGGCAACGGCCGTCTGCGCCTGGTCTACGAAGCCAACCCGATCGCCTTGCTTATCGAACAGGCCGGGGGGAGTGCTACCGATTCCGTCGACCGAATTCTCGATATCGTGCCCGCTGACCTGCACCAGCGCGTGCCCCTGGTCTTCGGCTCCGCCGGCGAAGTCGAACTCATTTCCCGCTACCACACCGGGCCGAGTTGCATCGGCGAACGAGCCCCCCTGTTCGGCACCCGCGGCCTGTTCCGCGCCTGAGGTCAGCCAATGTCCGCAAAGCATCCCATCATCTCGATCACCGGTTCGTCAGGCGCTGGCACCACGTCGGTCAAGCGCATCTTCGAGCAGATTTTCCGGCGCGAAAAGATCGAAGCCGCCTTCATCGAAGGCGACGCCTTCCACCGCTACGACCGCGCCGCGATGAAGACGAAGGTCGCGCAGGAGGAGAAGAAGGGCAACCCCAACTTCACCCATTTCAACGTCGAGGCCAACGAACTGGAGACGCTGCAGGAGGTCTTCGAGGAATATGGCCGCCGGGGAACCGGCCGCACCCGTACCTATGTGCATGACGAGGAAGAGGCGAAGCTCTATTCGACGCCGCCCGGTAAGTTCTCCGAATGGCGGAATTTTCCGCCGAGCGACCTGCTTTTCTACGAGGGCCTGCACGGCTGCGTGCAGAGCGAAACGGTCGATCTCGCAAAATACTGCGATCTCAAGATCGGGGTCGTTCCGGTCATCAATTTGGAGTGGATCCAGAAAATCCACCGGGATCGCTCAAGCCGGGGCTATTCGACGGAGGCGGTCATGGACGTGATCCTGCGCCGCATGCCGGACTATGTGCGCTACATCGTTCCGCAGTTCGCGCTTACCGACATCAATTTCCAGCGCGTGCCCATCGTCGATACATCGAACCCGTTCATCGCGCGCTGGATACCCACGGCCGACGAATCGATGCTGGTCATCCGCTTTGCCAACCCCCGCGGCATCGACTTTCCCTACCTGCTGTCGATGATCCACGACAGCTTCATGTCGCGGCCGAATTCCATCGTCGTGCCGGGCAACAAGCTCGACCTGGCCATGCAACTCATTTTGACGCCGCTCATCCTGCAACGGATCGAGCGCAAGCATCGCGCGCCCTGAGGAGACCTGTCATGAACATCACAGCGGGCAAGATCGCCGCCACCACCACCACCGAACGCGAAATGGCCAACGCCATCCGCGCTTTGGCGATGGACGCCGTGCAGAAGGCCAATTCCGGTCACCCCGGCATGCCGATGGGCATGGCCGACGTTGCAACCGTGCTGTTCGGGCGTTTCATCAAGCTCGATCCGGTGCGGCCCGACTGGCCCGACCGCGACCGCTTCGTCCTGTCGGCCGGCCACGGCTCGATGCTGCAATACGCGCTGCATCACCTTATCGGCTACGCCGACATGCCGGCCGAGCAGCTGCAGAAGTTCCGCCAGTTGGGCAGCCGCACCGCAGGCCACCCGGAACATGGCCATGCGCTGGGCATCGAGACGACCACCGGGCCGCTTGGCCAGGGCATCGCCACGGCGGTCGGCATGGCGTTGGCCGAGCGCATGGCGAATGCGCGCTACGGTGACGGTCTCGTCGACCACTTCACCTATGTCATCGCCGGCGACGGTTGCCTGCAGGAAGGCATCAGCCACGAGGCCATCGACCTCGCCGGCCATCTGCAACTTGCCCGCCTCATCGTGCTGTGGGACGACAACCGCATCTCCATCGACGGACCGACCTCGCTTTCGACCTCGATGGACCAGCAGGCCCGTTTCACTGCTGCCGGCTGGCATGTGCAATCCGTCGACGGGTACGACCCGGAGGCCGTGGCGCATGCTATCGAGGCCGCGCGGATGGCGCAGCAGCCGTCGCTGATCGCCTGCCGGACCGTCATCGGCAAGGGTGCCCCTACTCTTCAGGGCTCCGAAAAGACGCATGGCGCACCGCTGGGCGACGCCGAAATCGCGGCAACGCGCGCAGCTCTTGGCTGGACGCATGCGCCCTTCGAGGTTCCGCAGGATATTCGCGCGGCATGGGCGCAGGTCGCCGCGCGCGGCAAGGCCTTGCGCCTTGCATGGCAGGAACGGCTTGCAGCGTCGGCCGAGCGCGATGCTTTCCTTGGGGCAGTTGCGGGTGAACTGCCGGCGACGGTGACGGCGGCGTTGCGCGCCTTCCGGCGCGAGCATTTCGACCAGGCAACCAAGGTCGCGACCCGCAAGGCGTCGGAAATGGCGCTCGGCGTAATCAATAATGCTACCGACCTCACCATTGGCGGATCAGCCGATTTGACCGGCTCGAACCTGACGCTCACCAAGGGCATGAGCACCGTTTCGCCCGGCGATTATGCCGGCCGCTACATCCATTACGGCATCCGCGAGCATGGCATGGCCGCCGCGATGAACGGTCTGGCGCTGCATGGCGGCTTCGTTCCCTATGGCGGCACCTTCCTGTGCTTTGCCGATTATGCCCGCGGCGCGATGCGGTTGTCGGCGCTGATGGGCCAGCGCGTCATCTATGTCATGACGCATGATTCCATCGGGCTTGGCGAAGATGGCCCGACCCATCAGCCGGTCGAGCATCTGGCGATGCTGAGGGCGACGCCAAATCTCAATCTGTTTCGCCCCGCCGACATCATCGAAACAGCCGAATGCTGGGAACTGGCGCTGAAAAGCACCAACCGCCCAAGCGTGCTGGTGCTGTCGCGCCAGAACCTGCCGATGCTGCGCCAGGCGCATGAGGATGAACTGCCTTCAGGCCGTGGCGCTTATGTGCTGCGCGAACCGGAGGGAGCGAGGCAGGTGACGCTGATCGCCACCGGCTCGGAAGTCGAGATCGCGGTGGCGGCGGCCGACCGGCTGGCTGAAGACGGCATTGCCGCCGCAATCGTTTCGATGCCCTGCTGGGAACTGTTCGAGGAGCAGAGCCCGGCCTATCGGGGCCAAGTGCTGGGGTCGGCACCGCGCATCGCCATCGAGGCGGCGGCCCGTCTCGGCTGGGATCGCTGGATCGGCGACAATGGCGTCTTCATCGGCATGACCGGCTTTGGCGCGAGCGCGCCCGCCCCCGACCTCTACCGGCATTTCAACATCACGCCGCAAGCCGTGGTCGAAGCTGCGCGCAAGCTCATCTGAAGGGAGTAAACATGGCAGTCCGAGTTGCAATCAACGGTTTCGGCCGCATCGGCCGCAACATCCTGCGCGCCATCCTGGAATCGGGCCGCACCGACATCGTCGTCGTGGCGGTCAACGATCTCGGCCCGATCGAGACCAATGCCCATCTGCTGCGCTACGACAGCGTGCATGGCCGCTTTCCGGGTACGGTGACGGTCAAGGGCGACACGCTCGAAATCGACGATCTGCCGCCGATCCGCGTGACGGCGCTGCGCAATCCGGCCGACCTGCCGCATGCCGAGCTTGACGTCGACATCGCGCTGGAATGCACCGGCATCTTCACCTCGAAGGAAAAGGCCCTGGCGCATGTGGCTGCCGGTGCGAAGCGGGTGCTTGTGTCTGCTCCAGCCGATGGCGCCGATCTCACCGTCGTCTACGGCGTCAATGACGACAAGATCACCAAGGACCACATCGTCGTTTCCAATGCCTCCTGCACCACCAATTGCCTCGGTCCTGTCGCCAAGGTGTTGAACGACGCCATCGGCATCGAGCGCGGCTTCATGACGACGATCCATTCCTACACCGGCGACCAGCCGACGCTGGATACGATGCACAAGGACCCTTATCGCGGCCGTGCCGCAGCCCTGTCGCAGATCCCGACCTCGACGGGGGCCGCCAAGGCCGTCGGCCTGGTGCTGCCTGAACTGAAGGGCAAGCTCGATGGTGTCGCCATCCGCGTGCCGACACCGAACGTCTCGGTGGTCGATTTCAAATTCGTGCCGTCGCGCCCGACCACGGTCGAGGAGGTCAACGAGGCGATGAAGGCCGCCGCCAAGGGCCGCCTGAAGGGTATCCTCTCCATCGTCGACGAGCCGCTGGTTTCCATCGATTTCAACCACAACCCGGCGTCGTCCTCCTTCGCGCTCGACCAGACCAAGGTCATCGAGGGAAGCCTCGTTCGGGTGATGTCCTGGTACGACAATGAATGGGGCTTTTCCAACCGCATGGCCGACACAGCTGCCGCCATCGGCCGCACGCTCGCCGGCAGCGCTGCCCCCGCCAAGATCAAAGAGGAGGCCTGACCATGGCTCGCATCACCCTTCGCCAATTACTCGACCATGCCGCTGAACAAAGCTACGGCGTCCCGGCTTTCAACATCAACAATATGGAACAGGGCCTGTCGATCATGGAGGCGGCGGCCGCCTGCGACGCCCCGGTCATCCTGCAAGCCTCGCGCGGCGCGCGCTCTTATGCCGGCGACATCATGCTGTCGAAAATGATGGATGCGCTTGCCGAAATGTATCCGCAGATCCCGCTTTGCGTGCATCAGGACCACGGCAATGACGAGGCCACCTGCCTGTCCGCCATCCGCCACGGCTTCACCTCGGTGATGATGGACGGTTCGCTCGAAGCCGACGCCAAGACCCCCGCCGACTATGACTACAATGTTGCCATAACGGCGCGGGTGGCAAAGATGGCCCATGCCGTCGGTGCATCGGTGGAAGGCGAACTCGGCGTTCTCGGCTCGCTCGAAACCGGCCAGGGCGAGGCCGAGGACGGCCATGGCGCGGAAGGCACGCTCAGCCAGGACCAGTTACTGACCGATCCGGACCAGGCAGTCGATTTCGTCGCCGCCACCAAAGTCGATGCGTTGGCGATAGCCTGCGGCACCTCGCACGGCGCCTACAAATTCACGCGCAAGCCGGATGGCGACATCCTGGCCATGCATGTGATCGAAGCCATCCACGCCAAGCTGCCGGGCACCCATCTGGTCATGCACGGCTCATCGTCGGTCCCGCAGGAATTGCAGGACGTGATCAACAAATATGGCGGCCAGATGCCCCAGACCTATGGTGTACCGGTCGAGGAAATCGAGCGCGGCATCCGCCACGGCGTGCGCAAGGTCAATATCGACACAGACTGCCGCATGGCGATCACCGGCCAGTTTCGCAAAATCGCAGCCGAAAACCCGACCGAATTCGACCCGCGCAAATTCCTGAAAGCCTCAATGGATGCGATGCGCACTTTGTGCCGCGACCGTTTTGAGCGTTTCGGCACGGCCGGCAACGCTTCGAAAATCAAGGTGATTTCACTCGACGACATGGCCAAGCGCTACGCCGCCGGCAAGCTCGACCCGCAGATCGCAACCGCCAGGGCCGCCTGACGACTGGACGCCCTTAAAAAACCGAAAGGAACAATGCCATGGCTACCAACTCGCAAACCGTGACGGGCGCCGATCGCTACAGATCCGGCGTTATGGAATACCGGAAGATGGGCTATTGGGAGCCCGACTACGAGCCGAAAGAGACCGACATCATCGTGGTTTTCCGCATCACCCCGCAGGATGGCGTGGACCCGATCGAGGCGGCCGCCGCCGTCGCCGGCGAATCCTCGACCGCGACCTGGACCGTGGTGTGGACCGACCGTTTGACGGCAACGGAAAAATACCGCGCCAAGGCTTACCGCGTCGATCCGGTGCCCAACGGGCCGGGGCAGTATTTCGCCTATATCGCTTACGATCTCGACCTGTTCGAACCCGGCTCGATCTCCAATTTGTCGGCGTCGATCATCGGCAACGTCTTCGGCTTCAAGCCGCTGAAGGCGCTTCGGCTGGAGGACATGCGCTTTCCTGTCGCCTATGTGAAGACCTTCCAGGGGCCGGCGACCGGCATCGTGGTCGAGCGCGAGCGGCTCGACAAGTTCGGCCGGCCGCTGCTCGGCGCGACCGTCAAGCCCAAGCTCGGCCTGTCGGGCCGCAATTATGGCCGCGTCGTCTATGAAGCGCTCAAGGGTGGCCTCGACTTCACCAAGGACGACGAGAACATCAACTCGCAGCCCTTCATGCATTGGCGCGAGCGCTTCCTCTACTGCATGGAGGCGGTCAACAAGGCGCAGGCCGAGACCGGCGAGATCAAGGGCACCTATCTCAACGTCACCGCCGCCACCATGGAAGACATGTATGAGCGCGCCGAATTCGCCAAGGACCTCGGCTCCAGCATCGTCATGATCGACCTGGTCATCGGCTACACGGCGATCCAGTCCATGGCCAAATGGGCGCGACGCAACGACATGATCCTGCATCTGCATCGCGCCGGTCACTCGACCTATACGCGCCAGAAAAACCATGGCGTCTCGTTTCGCGTTATCGCCAAATGGATGCGGCTTGCCGGTGTCGATCACATCCATGCCGGCACCGTCGTCGGCAAGCTGGAAGGCGATCCGGCAACGACCAAGGGCTACTACGACATCTGCCGCGAGGACTATAATCCGATGCAGTTGGAGAACGGCATCTTCTTCGACCAGCATTGGGCCTCGCTCAACAAGATGATGCCGGTGGCCTCGGGCGGCATTCATGCCGGCCAGATGCACCAGCTTCTCCATCTCTTGGGCGAAGACACCATCCTCCAGTTCGGCGGCGGCACGATCGGCCACCCGATGGGCATCGCAGCCGGCGCCACCGCCAACCGCGTCGCGCTCGAGGCCATGGTTCTCGCCCGCAACGAGGGCCGCGACTATTTGCGCGAAGGCACTGAAATCCTCGAAAATGCGGCCAAATCCTGCCTGCCGCTGAAGCAGGCGCTCGAAGTCTGGAAAGACGTCACCTTCAACTATGCATCGACCGATTCGCCGGACTTCGTTCCGGTGGCAACGGCAGCGGAATAAGGAGAACGAACATGCGCATTACCCAAGGAGCCTTTTCCTTCCTGCCGGACCTGACCGACGATCAGATCAGGGCGCAGGTGCAATACTGCATCGACAACAACTGGGCCGTCAGCCTCGAATTCACCGACGATCCGCATCCCCGCAATACCTATTGGGACATGTGGGGCCATCCGATGTTCGACAATCCGGACGCGGCCGCCCTCCTGCTGGAATTGAAGGATTGCCGCAAAGCCTATGGCGACCGGTACATTCGCGTCGTTGCCTTTGACTCAAGCCATGGCTGGGAATCGGTGAAACTGTCCTTCATCGTCAACCGGCCGGCCGAAGAACCCGGCTACCGGCTGGAGCGGCAGGAAGGGGTGGGCCGCCAGATCCGCTACACCACCAAAGCCTATGCCGCCGACAAGCCGGCAGGCAGCAGATACGCATGACGGCATTGCACCCTCACCGGCCTGCGTCGCGAGCCGGATGAGGGTGCAGACCTCCGCAAGATCATCCGCAAAACGCGAGTGACTGCGCATAACCCAAGCGAGAATTTCCATGGCCGCAACCGCTGAAATCGAACCCCAGATAGCTGAAATCCCGACGGCAATCGATCTGCGCGAAGAGTTCGAGAGTTCCGGCGTCAAGGAAGTGCTGGCCGAACTGGATCGCGATCTGGTCGGGCTGGCCCCGGTCAAGAAGCGTATCCGCGAGACGGCGGCGCTGCTGCTGGTCGAGCGCGCCCGCAAGCGCATGGGTCTGGCCCACGACACGCCGACGCTGCATATGAGCTTCACCGGTAATCCGGGCACCGGCAAGACGACGGTGGCGCTACGGATGGCCGACCTGCTGCATCGCCTCGGTTATATCCGCAAGGGCCATCTGGTGTCGGTCACGCGGGACGATCTCGTCGGCCAATATATCGGTCACACCGCGCCCAAGACCAAGGAAATCCTGAAGCGGGCCATGGGCGGCGTGCTGTTCATCGACGAAGCCTACTATCTGTTTCGGCCCGAAAACGAACGCGACTATGGGCAGGAGGCCATCGAGATCCTGCTTCAGGTCATGGAAAACCAGCGCGACGATCTTGTCGTCATCCTGGCCGGCTATACGGATCGGATGGACAGGTTTTTCGAAAGCAATCCGGGCTTTCGCTCGCGCATCGCCCATCATATCGACTTCCCCGATTATGGGGATGGCGAGCTGCTGCAGATCGCGACCAAGATGCTGGATCACCAGAACTACAAACTCGACGCGGCAGCGATCAACGCGCTCACCGACTATATAGAACGCCGGCGCGCCCAGCCGCATTTCGCCAATGCCCGCTCGATCCGCAATGCGCTGGACCGCGCCCGGCTCAGGCAGGCCAACCGCCTGTTCGAAAGCTCGAGGGGGCCACTTGACGCCAATGCGCTGTCGACGATTTCGGCCGAGGACATCACCGCCAGCCGGGTCTTCGCCATGAAGTCCGGGAAAGAAGGCAAATGACAGGGAAAACCATCATCGCGCCTTCGGTGCTTTCCGCCGATTTCTCGCGGCTCGGCGATGAAGTGGAGGCAATCGTGCGCGCCGGGGCGGACTGGATCCATCTCGACGTCATGGACGGCCATTTCGTGCCCAACATCACCTTCGGCCCGCCGGTCATCAAGGCGATCCGCGACCGCACCGACAAGGTCTTCGACTGCCATCTGATGATTGCGCCCACCGACCAGTATCTGGCGGCATTCGCCGATGCCGGCTGCGACATCATTACGGTACATGCCGAAGCCGGCCCGCATCTCGACCGGTCGCTGCAGGCTATCCGGAATCTCGGCAAGAAGGCCGGCGTGTCGCTCAATCCGTCGACGCCGGAAAGCGTGATCGAATATGTGCTCGACCGCCTCGACCTGGTGCTTTTGATGACGGTCAATCCCGGCTTCGGCGGCCAGGCCTTCATTCCGGCCGTGGTGGAAAAGGTAAAGCGCGTGAAAGCGCTGATCGGCAACCGGCCGATCGACATCGAGATCGACGGCGGCGTCACGCCTGAGACCGCGCCGCTGGTAAGTGCTGCCGGCGCCAATGTGCTGGTCGCCGGCTCGGCCGTGTTCAAGGGGGGCGCGGAAGCCGCCTACCGCGATAATATCGCCGCGATCAGGCGGGCGGCCGACGCCGCGAGCAACGCCTGAACGGCTTGCAATAGGCTCCGCCACATGCCCCATGCAGGGGCCGTTTTTCACATCCCATCCATGCCGGGCGGCCCAATCCCTTGGCCCCTGCCCTGCCAATAGCGCCGGTCGCGACCGACATGGCGTGGCTTGCTGTGCGCGCCGTCGCTGACAGGCTTCAATAGTCAGCCACCCGAGTGCCGTTGACACCGTCGCTGACCCTAGTACGAAGGCTATCGTCGCCCCTCGCGCATTCCGGCGCTCTAGAAGCCCCTCCTCCCAGGCCGCAACTCCAGTCGCGCCAACGCAGGAAACAGAGTTTGACCCCTAACGACGGGATTAGCATCAGATCGCGCATCGGCCGCCTTGGCCGTCATCCGGACGTAATGCGGATGGCCACGGTCGTGCTGGTCAAGATCATGATGGTCGCCTTGAACTTCGCGTTCATCGCGGTCGCCGCCAGGGCACTGAACATAGTGGGGTTCGGCAATTATTCGATCCTGTTTTCGGCCGCCGGGCTGTTGTCGGTCGTCGCGGTGGCCGGTCAGGAGTTGTTTGTCATCCGCTCGTGGAACGAGTTTGCGCTTGCCGGCGATGCCGCACGGACGAAGGGCCTGCTTTGGTTCAGCTTCGCACTGGCTGCCGGAGCGACCACCATCGTTGCCGGCGCGTTTTATCCATGGGCCAGATGGACTTTCGGTGCCGATACGGCTCTGGCCGTCACCTTCTTTCTGGCGTTCGGCGCAATCTTGCAGATCTCATGCCATCTGCTGCGCACGGCTGTCAGCGTCGCGGCTGGCGATGGCGCGGGCGCGTTGCTGCAAACCCTGCCCGCGATCGTCTATATCGGCGTCTGCCTGGCGCTCGGCGGCGCGGCCGACCTAGCAACGGTCTTCGCATTTCTCGCCCTGGGTTCGGCTGCGGGCGTTGCCGTGCATTTCCTGCTCATGCGCAGGCTTCTTCATCGACTGTTCCCGGACATTCACAAGGCTCCCGTCGTAATCAACTGGAAGGAATGGTCCGGACGTTCCGTCAGGCTGTGGGGCGCAAACATCCTTGAAGCCGTCAACCAGTACAGCGACGTTCTCATCATCGGCTATCTGGTCAGCCCCGCCATAGCGGGTGCCTATTTCGTCATCGTGAAGCTTGCCAACGTCTTCGCCGCCGCCGCCGATTCCATCAACCTTTTCGCGACGAGCCGCTTCTCGGCTCTCTACCACCAGGGCGTCAATCGCGAACTGGACGACCTTTTGAACAGCGTGGCGTGGACGACGCTCATCTTCGTCGGCTGCGGGATGGTGGGGGTGGCTGGCGGCGGCTATCTGGCGCTCCTTTTGATCAACGAAGCGTACACGGTCTATTTCCCGGAATTGCTGATCTTATGTCTTGGCACCGCGGCGCTCGCCATGGCCCAGCCTTGCGGGTCGATCCTGATGCTGACGGGCCACGAAGACCGGTATGCCTGGATCATTGCAGGCTCCGTTATCGTGCGCATGCTTGGACTGTTCATCATGATCCCGCCTTTCGGCATCATGGGAGCGGTGACGGCAACGGCCGTCTCGTTCGTCGTCACTGCGGTTGTACTGCGTCAGTCAGCCAAGTCCGCAACAGGCCTGGACCCCTCGATCGCCCGGCTGTTCAAGCGTGCCGAAGGCCGTAGCTAAAGCACGTCGCGATCTTTCAGATTCGCTTGCCGAGTTTCAGGCCTTTGTTTTCTCGCATGTCTTTACCCCGAAACCGGTTCCCACTTTCGGGAGACATGCTTAATCAGCCAGGTGCATCACACCCAGCCAAGTCGACCAGACAATGAGCCCGACGCTGGCTGCAACGGATAATTTCTGCGAAGGCCTGAACCGTTGAGCCAGGATTTTTGCCGGGCCTTTCAAGGCCGGGTAGCGTGAAAGCCCTTTTCTGACCAGGCGGCGGAAATTTGCGTTTGCCAGGGCAATATGCCCGCGCAGGCTCAAGGCTTCATGCCGTTCCAACAGCGCGGTTGTCGTTCCCGGCAACCTGTCCTTGTAGGCGAATTCGCCGACGCCGATGTCGTAATGCTGGATGCCGCGTGCAAGCGTTTGATCGAGAATGAGCATGAAGGCGATGGTGCCCAGCGAATACCGGGCGAACTCTTCCCCGGCTTTCATGGAAGTGAATATGCCATGGTGGGTGCTGCCGTGGACGATGCCCAGATCCGTCGCGACGCATTCTCCGTCGAAATAGAGTCCGCCGAAGAGAACTTCGCCACGCTCGACGCCGTCTTCGATCAGTTCACGATAAAATCGACGCACCTCGGGCCGCGCCAGGGCATCGGGCCGTTTCAAAGCCGAGAACCGGACCCGCCTCTGCTCCAGGAGATGCTCGAACTGGGCAAGCCCGTCCTTGGGTGTCTGCGCGATCCGGAACTCCACCTCGCCGTGCTTCTGCAACCGGCGCAACTGCCGCATCCCATCCTTGTAGAGACCGGAACGCCGGTAGTGCGTCGCGCAATCGAGGCTCCGCAGGTCGAGTGTTTTCGTGGTGATACCCATGCTTTCCGTTCCCGGCAGCAGGGCCAACGGGTTCTGGTGCCGGTTGCGGATGCTGTTCGGCATCTTCTTGAGGCTAAGCAGGTCCGCTGGTGGCAAAAAGCGCAGCAGGGCCTTCCACAGCATATTCATCTCGGAAGCTGTCGGCCTGAACCAATCGGCGACGGCTGGAGCCACATAGTCGGACAGGCCAAGATCGGCCCCTTCGATCAGGCGCAACGTATAGGCCTCGCGCATCAACAGAGGCAGAAGCATCGCGACCCGGCCGCTGCCGACCTCGCTGACACTCACGATCAGGCCGCTGCAGTTTTTGGGCAAATGGCGATAGAATGCGGTCAGAACCTGTCGGCGCTGGAACGGGGTCATGAAAAAATCATGACTATCACGCTCCCAGAACGACATGAGTTCGGGAGCTTCGGGCCCGTCGTGAATCGCGAACCTATACTTGTTGCCAGCCATAGCGCCCCCGCGCGTCATATGCCGAATTCTCCCATCGGCCTTTGCGCGCTATGAGGTCGAGAACCCATCGACGGTCAAATTTTCGCGCAACAACCATGCTATCTTAGCCACGAGGTCCAGAACCGTCGAGACAGAGATAGTAAAAGTCATTGATATCCTATCTTTACGTTAACATATGCCTGAATCGCAGAATAATAACGTATCGTTATCGGCCGAAGCAGACCAAGAAACGGCCTGCGCCATATACTTGCGGAAGCTGACATCTACCTGCGGTTGAAGACCCTGTGCCGGCTATTCTGGCAGCCCCGATCCGCTCTCGGCCGACGAAATTACTCGTCGTCGTCCAGCAGGATGCGCTCGGCGGCTCCGTCGAGATCCTCGTACTGGCCGCTTTTCAGCGACCACAGGAAGGCGGCGAGCGCCCCGGCCCCAAGCGCCAGCGCCAGCGGAACGAGAAAGATGAGGCTACTCATCTGGCGGCGGTCAGCGGATGCGGGGTCAGTGGACGGCTTTGTCGGGCACCGCGTGCGGGCCGCGCGGTCTTGCCGGCGTTCAGCCGCAGCGCGTTGACGACGACGAGGACGGACGACAGCGACATGGCAATCGCCGCCACCAGCGGCGTGACGTAGCCGGCGACGGCGATCGGCAGCGCAATGGCGTTGTAGGCGATGGCGAGGCCGAAATTTTGCCGCACCAGCCGACCGGCTTCCCTGGCTACGGCAAAGGCGGTCGGCACCGCGTCGAGGCTTTCATGCAGGAAGACGAAATCGGCGGCGTTGCGGCCGATGTCGGCGGCGGTCGCGGGAGCCATCGAAACATAAGCCGCCGCCAGCGCCGGTGCGTCGTTGAGGCCGTCGCCGACCATCAGCACGTGGCGGCCGGCCTCAGCCTGCGCCGTCAGCCGCTCGACCTTGGTCCCCGGCAGCAGCCCGCCGGCGTGATCGGCAATGCCCAGCCTTGCCGCCGTCTCCGCCACGATCTCCGCCCTGTCGCCGGAATAGATGGCGGTCTCGATGCCGCGTTCCTGCAAGGTAGCGACGGCGTCGCGCGCGCCCGGACGAAGCGCGTCCTCGAAAGCAAAACTCGCCAGTGGCGCACCATCGCGGGAGAGCACCGTTCCGGTCGCGGTTCCCGGACCGTCCTTTGCAAGCGCCCAGTCGGCACGGCCGAGGCGGTAGACGCTGCCTTCCCGACGTGCCTCCATGCCGAGGCCGGGGTGCTCGACGATGTCGGAAAAGCGGATGCCGGCCAGGTCGCGGCCTTCCCCCGCAGCCGCCAGCGCCCGCGACAGCGGATGGCGCGAGTGCATGGCCAAAGCCGCACCAATGGCGAGCGCTTGCGGGTCGAGCGATGGCGCGTCGAGCAGGCGCGGCCGGCCCAGCGTCAGCGTGCCGGTCTTGTCGAAGGCGACCGCGTCCACCTCGGCCAACCGCTCGATGCCGGAGCCGTCCTTGACCATGATGCCATTTTCGAACAGGCGGCGCGCGGCGATCACTTGCACGATGGGTACGGCCAGACCCAGCGCGCAGGGACAGGTGATGATGAGCACGGCAATCGCGATGCCGATGGCGCGGTGCCAGTCGCCCGTCGCCAGCATCCAGCCGATGAAGGTGAGCAGGGCAGCGCTGTGCACCACCGGCGAATAAAGCCGTGCGGCGCGGTCGGCCAGCCGCCGGTAGCGGGCGCGGCCGCCTTCCGCCGCCTCCATCAGGCGCACCATTTCGGCGAGGAACGAGCCTTGCGCCCGCGCCGTTGCCGTGATGGCCAGCGGCCCGGTCAGGTTGAGGGTACCGGCCCGCACCGCAGTGCCCGGCTCGACGTGGCTCGGCGTGCTTTCTCCGGTGGCGATGGCGCAGTCGAGGTCCGATACGCCGTCGGCGACTGTCCCGTCCACCGGTACGCGGTCGCCCGCGACCAGCAGCACGCGCATGCCGGGCTCGATCTCGGCCACCGGCAGATAGTCGCGGCTGCCATCAGCGCGCTGCACGGTGGCGCCGCGCGGGCTGAGCCGCACCAGGCCGCGCACCGCCGCGCGCGCCTTTTCGCGCATCACATGTTCGAGCGTACGGCCGATCAGCAGAAAAAATACCAATGTCGTCGCGGCGTCGAAATAGGCGTGTTCGCCATGGTGCAGCGTGTCGTAAAGGCTCAGGCTGAAGGCCAGCGTGATGCCGATGGAGATCGGCACGTCCATATTGGTCTGGCCATGCTTCAGCACACCCCAGGCCGAGCGGAAGAACACCCGTCCGGCATAGACGAGCGCGATCAGCGCCAAACCCGCTGAAATCCAGTGGAAGGCCTGCCGCGTCTCGGCGTCGGCGCCCGACCAGACCGAGACGGAAAGCAGCATGATGTTCATCGAGCAGAAGCCGGCAACGCCGAGCGCGCGGATGAGCCGGGAAAGTTCGGGATCGCCCTTGTCTTCTCCGGCTTCGAACAGATGCGCCTGGTAACCGGTCTTGGCCAGCGCCTCGATCATCGGCGGAACGCTGTCCCCCCGCCATTTGACGCTGGCGCGTTTGGTCGACAGGTTTACGCGCGCGGCCTCGACACCGGGCAGTCGGCCGAGGCCGCGTTCGACAGCCTGGATGCAGGCGCCGCAATGCATGGCCGGCACCGACAGGTCGGTCTGGTAAAGGCCATTGCCCAGGTCGCGGCTGGCCAGCCGGATTTCTTGCGGCGACAAAGCGCCGTCCGGCTGCGCGGCAACTTCAACGCCGGGCGCGCAGCAACTCATCTGATCGCCTTGTAGGCATGCCATGTCGCATGGCCGAGCAGCGGGAAGATGACGATCAGCCCAACCAGTGCGGTCGCGACCGAAACGGCAAACAGCACCGAAACGATGGCCCCCCACATTACCATCACCGGCAGGTTACGCCAGACCATGGAGATCGACGTGCCCATCGCGGTGAAGGCGTCGAGTTCCTGGTCGAGCAGCATCGGCACGGCAAAGACGCTGATGGCGAAGGAGAAGGCGGCAAACAGCCCGCCCACCACCGTGCCGACCAGCAGCATGCCCCAGCCTTCGGGCGTGGTGAACAGCATCTCGGCGACATGGTCGAGACCCGGAAACGGCAGCAGCCCGAAGAACAGCGCATAAACGATAACGGCGGCGCGGTTCCAGACCAGCATCAGCAGGCACAGGATCGCGCCGGTATAAAGAACCTGCGCACCCGAGCGCGCCGGCAAGAACAGCATGCGGTGGAGGCCGACCTGCTCGCCGTTTTCGATGGCATGGCTCTTCTGGTAGAGGCCGATGGCCACCAGCGGCCCAACGACCATGAAGCCGGAGAGCGCGGGAAACAGGATGTAGTCCAGTTCGAGCACGAACAGGCCCCAGACGATGGCGGCCGAGAGGGCGAACACGACAAACCCGTAGGCGAGGCTTGGCCCCGGCTGGTTCCACAGGTCGCGCCAGCCATGGGCAAGCCAGACGATGGCGGCACTTGCGGGCAGATTGCGCTGACGCCGCACCGCAAGCGGGACGGGAAGCGCATTCGTATGATCGACTGACGGCATTGCAGCTATCCTTTCCGGTTCAACAGGCGGAGCGCGCGGCCCGCAGGGGCGCGCCTTCGACACCGATTTCCTTCGCGTGCGGCACGCAGTCGGGCTGGGAAGTGAATGCCACATAGACAAGATGCGCGTTGGCGCCAAGCAGCACGGCGATGCCCAGCGCCACCAGTGCCAGCACGGCCGCCTTGCGCCCGAGGCGCGGCGGCCGCTGGCTCGTCGGTTCGGCGGGCGCCGTCATCTGGCGTCCGGCTGCAGCGTGTGGACGTAGAGCGTCAGGAGCTTGAGCTGCAGCGGCGACAGCCTTTCGCCCCAATGCGGCATATGCCCCTGACGCCCCGAATAGACGGAACTGTAGACCGACTGCTCGTCGCCGCCATAGATCCAGCTTGCATCGGTCAGGTTCGGCGCGCCGAGATCGTGAGTGCCCTTGGCGTCGTCGCCATGGCAGGCGACGCAGTTGTCGGCAAAGACCTGTTTGCCCGCCTCGATGCGCTCAGCATTACCTTCGGCCGGCAGCGCGCCCGACAGAGAGCGCACATAGGCGACGACATTGCCGATCTGCTCGCGGTCGAGCATGGCGTCGCGGCCGAACGCCATCATCTGCGAGACGCGCGTATCGTCGTTGGTGGAGTTGATGCCGACGCGGATCGTCTCCTCGATGGTTTCAGGCTCGCCGCCCCACAGCCACGCCTTGGCGGCAAGGTCGGGGAAGCCCGGCCCGCCGGTGCCGCCCACGCCGTGGCAGGCGGCGCAATTGTCGTCGAACAGCGTGCGGCCGGCTTGCCTGACCGGCTGCATCAGGGCCGGTTCCGCCTCGATGTCGGCATAGCTCATCGCCTCGACCTTGCCGGCCCACGCTTCGTTGCGCGCGGCGTCGGCCTTGGCCACCTGCTCGGTCACAAGGTTGCGCTGGTCGAAGCCGGTGAGCCCCTGCGTGTAGGTCCGGCCGAGCGGCCATGTCGGATAGAGCACCCAGCAGGTCACGGCGAAAACGAGCGTCGCCGCCAAAAAGGCGAACACCACTTTTGGGATCGGCGTTTCGAGTTCCTCGATGCCGTTCCATTCGTGGCCGGTCGTTTCGCGCCCGGTGACCGGATCGTGCTTGATTATACTCACTGCCCTATCTCCACGGCATTTTTTCGCGCCCTGTCCGGGCGGCCCCTATTCCAGCGGCCCCTACTCCAGCGGCTTGTCGTCCTCGTCGAGGATGCTTTTCTTGGCCCTGTCGAAGCGTTTCCGGTTGGATGGCCACAGCGCGTAAATCAGCACGCCGATGGCAAAGGCGATGAAATAGAACAGCCCCCAGGTCTTCGCGATCCCGACAAGCGTCTGATGGTCGACATCCATAGCTAGTCACCGGCCGGTTTGGGTTGCTCATAGGCGACCTCGGTGAGGCGGCCCAGAATCTGCAGATACGCCACCAGCGCATCCATTTCCGTGACCCGCGCCGCATCGCCGTCGAAGGCGCGGATCTGCGTCGCTTCGCCGTAGCGCTCGCTCAACCCCGAGGTACCGGCGCTGTCGGGGGTGGCCTGCGCGTAGGCGTCCTTCATGGCGGCGTCGACCATCTCCTGCGTATAGGGAACGCCGACGGTCTGCTGGGCCGCCAGATGCTTGTCGAGATCGTTGGTGCGCAACTCGTTGCGCATCAGCCAGCCATATTTCGGCATCACCGAGCCCGGCACGACATCGCGCGGATTGATGAGATGGGCGACATGCCACGCGTCCGAATATTTGCCGCCGAGGCGCGCGATATCGGGGCCGGTGCGCTTGGAACCCCACAGCATCGGGTGGTCGTATTTGGATTCCACCGCCAGCGAATACGGGCCGTAGCGCTCGACCTCGTCGCGCAGCGTGCGGATCATCTGGCTGTGGCAGGCATAGCAGCCTTCGCGGATATAGATGTTGCGGCCAGCCAGTTCGAGCGGCGTGTAGACGCGCATGTCGGGCGCGTCCTCGACGGTCTTGTGGATGGTGAACAGCGGCGCGATCTCGACGATGCCGCCGACCGAGGCGACCGCGAGGATGGCAATGACGAAGCCGATGGCGCTGCGTTCGATCTTGCGATGGAAAAACTCGGGCATGGTCGGTTACTCTCCGGCCTGAACGGCGTCACGGGCGAAGAGGGGAACGTCGCCATCTTCACTTTTCTGGGCAAGGTCGGCACGCGCCTGCCGGATGGTCATCCAGATATTGTAGGAACAGATGACCGCGCCGGCCAGGAACAGCAGGCCGCCAAAGGCGCGCGCGATGTAATAGGGGTGCATCGCCTCGACCGTATCCATGAAGGAATAGGCGAGCGTGCCGCCGTCGGTGTAGGTGCGCCACATCAGGCCCTGAATGATGCCCGAGTTCCACATGGCGAAGACGTAGACGATCGTCCCGGCCAGCGCCAACCAGAAGTGCACCTCGATCAGCTTGGGCGAGTACATGGCGGTGCGCTTCCACATCCACGGCACCAGCGCGTAGAGCGAGCCGAAGACGATCATCGAGTTCCATCCGAGCGTGCCGGCGTGGACGTGGCCGACGGTCCAGTCGGTGTAATGTGATAGCGCGTTGACCGGGCGGATCGCCATGAACGACCCTTCGAAGGTCACCAGGCCGTAGAACACCGCCGCCACCATCATGAAACGCAGCGTGGCGTCGTCACGCACCTTGGCCCAAGCACCGTTCAACGTCGCCAGCGCGTTGCCGGCCGATGCCCAGGACGGCACCAGAAGGATGATCGAGAAGCTCATGCCGAGCGTCTGCACCCATTGCGGCAGCGCCGTATAATGCAAATGGTGCGAGCCTACCCACATGTAAAGAAAGGTGATGCCCCAGAACGAGATGATCGACAGCCGGTAGGAAAAGATCGGCCGGCCGGCGCGCTTGGGCAGATAGTAATACATCATACCGAGGAAGCCGGCGGTGAGGAAGAAGGCGACGGCGTTATGGCCGTACCACCATTGCGTCATCGCATCCTGCACGCCCGAAAACGCGGAGTAGCTCTTGGCCGAACCCCAGGAGATCGGCACCGCCAGATTGTTGACGATGTGCAGCACCGCTACGACCAGGATGAAGGCCACGTAGTACCAGTTGGCGACGTAGATATGCGGCTCCTTGCGCCGCGCCAGCGTGCGCAGATAGATCGCGAAATAGACGACCCAGACAACGACCAGCCAGATATCGGCATACCATTCCGGCTCGGCATATTCCTTCGACTGGGTAATGCCCATGAAATAGCCGGTCACCGCCAGCACGCAGAACAGATTGTAGCCGATGAGCACGAACCATGGGCTCAACTGATCGGGCAGGCGCGCGCGCGTGGTGCGCTGGAGGACGTGGAAGGACGTGGCGATCAGCGCGTTGCCGCCAAAGCCGAAGATCACTCCGGTGGTGTGGACTGGACGGATGCGGCCAAAACTCGCCCAGGCGGCGTCGAAGGTAAGATCGGGCCAGGCGAGCAGCGCCGCCACCCAGACGCCGAAGCCCATGCCGATCACCGCCCAGATCATGGTCAGGATGATGCCGACCTTGGTCGGGTCGTCATAGTAGCGGGACAGGCGCTCCGGGTCGGGCTCCGGCGTGTAGTAGCCGGCCATGACGACGAAGGCCAAGGCGACGCTGGACAAAAGCACGATGATGCCGTGGACGCCGAGCGGGTCGCCGCGGCCACCGGCAGCCATGGCCAGTCCGCAAAGCGCGGTCATCACAAGAATGACCAGCGCATATTGGCGTTCGGAGAGCGTCAGTTGCGATATCATCGTGCACCCTGTGCGTGAGTTTAGGCAATCGAAACCGCCCTATAGTCGGGCGAACCCAGGCGGTCTTTGCTCTTGCGCAAAAATTTCGAAGCGCGATCCGCGCCCGGTGAAAAACCGTTGCTTCGATGCAAATGAATGCACATCTCGTAACGGTGTCCCTCAATGTCTCAATTCAATCGTAGCCGGGGTGTCGGGTGGTTTCCAGTCCGGCGGGGCGAGCCGTTTGCCGCAGCGCCGTTTGTCGCAGGACTGGGCCGCACCCTTGAAATGCCGGCATGCAGGACAATGACGCTGCCGGCGGGGTTTTCAGGTGCCCGCTTATGCGTATGCCGCAGGAGCCGACGCGCGGTCGATGTCCCGGCGCAAGACGATCAGCGTCGTCAAATCCTGCACGCCGCTGTCGCCGGCAATCATGTCCCGCAGCGTGTTGAGCCGGTCGATGGAGGGCACCTCGACCTCGACCATGAGGTCCAGCTGGCCACTGAGCGACGACACGCGCCGGACTTCGGCGAAACCCGCCAGCTTGTCCAATATGCCGAGCGCGGGCGTTCGCGCCAGCGTCACCATCAGGAAGGCGCGGATGACGGTGCTGTCCATCTGCCCGATGTCGGCGCGGTAGCCACGGATCACGCCGGTCTTTTCCAGCATCGCCACCCGTTCGGTGGTCGCGCTGCGCGACAGCCCGATGCGCGCGGCCAGCGTCTTCAGCGGAATGCGCGCATCTCGGGAAAGGACGGACAGGATCTGCCGGTCGCGGTCGTCAAGCTCCCTCATGCCCCTCCCCTTCGCGTGGCCGATAATATGCCGGTCCAGCCAGTTAATATGCCGGTTGAACCGGCACTATGCTGGATGCCAGACTTTTCGACCTGTGCCAAGTTCCGGGTATCGCCAATGCAGCCCTGCCTGGAACCACGCCGATGACCGATTTGAACCACCCTGCCCCCGCCTTTTTGCCGGATGAGGCCAGGGCGCTGGCAAGTGACCTTTTCGGCGTGGTCGGCAAAGTGACCCCGCTGGACAGCGAGCGCGACCAGAATTTCAGGCTAACGGCCGGGCCTTTGGCATGGACGCTCAAGATCGTGAACGCTTCCGAGCCGGCCGCTGAGAGCGCGTTCCAGACCGCGCTGCTCGAGCATCTGGAGCGCATGACGCCGGATGTGATTGTTCCGCGCCTCGCCAAGACACGCGATGAAAAATTCCTGGCCAACGTCGACGCCCCGTCGGGCGAGCGTTATGCCGTGCGGCTGGTGTCGTGGCTGGATGGCCAGCCGCTGGCGCAAAGCGTGCGCACGCGGCAGCTTCTACAGGCGTTGGGCGGCGCGCTGGGGCGGCTCGACCGCGCCTTGCAGGGCTTTATCCATCCGGGCGCGCTGCGCGTGCTCGATTGGGATATTCGGCGCGCAAGCGAGGCGCGCGGGCGGCTGGCCCATATCCGCGATGAAGCGGACCGGGCACTGCTAGCGCGCTTTCTCGACCGTTTCGACGCCAGCGTCGCGCCACGCCTGCCCGGCCTGCGGGCGCAGGTGATCCACAACGACGCCAATGACTGGAACGTGCTGGTCGATCCGGCCAATCCGGACCGCATCTCCGGGCTGATCGATTTCGGCGATGCGCTGCATTCGGTGCTGATCGGCGAAGTGGCGGTGGCCTGCGCCTATTCGATCCTCGACCTCGAAGACCCGATCGGTGCGGCGGCCCGGATCGTGGCCGGCTTCCACGCCGAATACCCGCTGCGCGAGGAGGAGATCGATCTTCTGTTCGACCTGATCGCCATGCGGCTGGTGATCAGCGTCACGCTGTCGGCCGAGCGCCACGAGCGGACCGGCGACAACCCCTATCTGGCCATCAGCGAGGCGCCCGCCTGGCGTCTGCTGCGCCGCATGGATGCGATGAACCAGCGCTTTGCGACCGCTATCCTGCGCCACGCCTGCGGTTTCGACGCCGTTTCTGGAGCGAGCGCCATTGCGCGCTGGATATACGACAACGCAAAAACCTTCTCAGCCGTGCTCGACCGCCATCCGGCAACGCTTGCCAAGGAAATCGTGCCTTATGGCGATCCCGCGCATCCGATGACGGTGACGTCGGCGGCGGCCGAGCCGGCCAAAGCCACCGCGTGGTGGGATGCGCATTGCGCCGAGAACGGTATCGAACTGGGCATCGGCCCATGGGGCGAGGCACGCACGGTCTATACCGGCACGATGTTCGAGTCGCGCTTTGTCGAAGGCGAAAGGCGCGACCGCCATCTCGGCCTCGACCTGTTCATGCCGGCTGGAGCCAAAGTGCGCACGCCGCTTGGCGCAATCGTGAAAAGCGTCGAGATCGAGGAAGACCCGCTCGGCTATGGCTGTCTCGTGGCGTTGGAACATTCTCCGGCAGGCTGTCCGCCCTTCACTACGCTGTGGGGGCATCTGGCGCATGAGGCAATGGGCCGGCTGACACCCGGCGAGCGGCTGGAAGCCGGCTCGATCGTCGGCGAAATGGGCGCGCCGGGCGAAAATGGCGGCTGGGCCCCGCATCTGCATTTCCAGATTTCCACGGATACCACACTCGCCGCACGCGACATTCTGGGCGTCGGCGAGGCGCGCTATCTCGACGTGTGGAGTGAGCTTTTCCCCAATGCCGCGACGCTGGCCGGCATTCCGCCGGAAACCTTCGAGCAAAAGGGCCGCAGCCGCGCCGAAATCGTTGCGGCCCGCAAGACGTCGATGCTGCCCAACCTGTCCATTTCCTATTCGGAGCCGATCAAGTTCGTACGCGGCGACGGCGTCTGGCTGATCGACCATCGCGGGCGCGCCTATCTCGACTGCTTCAACAATGTCTGCCATCTCGGTCACGCCCATCCTGACGTGGTCGCGGCGATTGCGCGGCAGGTTAGCCGGCTCAATACCAACACGCGCTATCTGCACGATTTGATCGTGGACTATGCCGAGCGGCTGACCGCGACCCTGCCGCCGGAGCTTTGCGTGGCCTCCTTCGCCTGCACCGGCAGCGAGGCCAACAGCCTGATGCTGCGCATGGCGCGCACGCATACGGGCCGCGAAGACGCGATCGTGCTCGACTGGGCCTATCACGGCACCACGCAGGAACTGATCGACCTCAGCCCCTACAAATACAAGCACAAGGGCGGTCAGGGCCGGAAACCGCATGTGTTCGAGGCCGCCCTTCCCGACAGTTTTCGCGCACCCGCCGACTGGCCGCTGGAGGAGCACGGCAGACGCTTTGCCGAAAGCGTCGCCGACCAGATCGAGGCGATGGCGAAAAAAGGCCGCGCACCGGCGCTGTTCCTTGCCGAATCCATTCCGAGCGTGGCGGGGCAAGTGTTTTTCCCGGAAGGCTATCTCAAGGAAGTTTACGCCATGGTGCGCGCCGCCGGCGGCGTTTGCGTGGCCGACGAGGTGCAGGTCGGCTTTGGTCGGGTCGGCAGCCACTGGTGGGCGTTCGAGACGCAGGGCGTGGTGCCCGATATCGTCACCATGGGCAAGCCGATCGGCAACGGCCATCCAATGTCGGCCCTTGTGACGACGCGCGAGATCGCCGCCTCGTTCAACAATGGCCTCGAATACTTCAACACGTTTGGCGGCAATCCCGTTTCCTGCGCGGCGGGCCTTGCCGTGCTCGACGTGATCGAGCGCGACGGCCTGCGCCGCAACGCCAGCGAGATCGGCGCCTATCTGATAAAGCGCTTTCGCGAAATGCAGGCGCGCTACGAGGTGATCGGTGACGTGCGCGGCATGGGCCTGTTCCTCGGCATCGAACTGGTCAATGACCGAAAAACCAAGGAACCGGCGACGGCGCTCGCCAAGAAGATCAATGACGGCGCGCGTAGCCGAGGCGTGTTGATGGGAACCGAAGGCCCGCACGACAATGTGCTCAAGATGCGCCCGCCGATGATCTTCAGCCGCGAAAACGCCGATCATCTGGTCAGCGTTCTGGACGATACCTTCGCCGCCGTTCTGGCCAACGAGGGTTAGCGCTCAGCCGGGCCGCGCGACGCGTTGCGAGCGGCCCGGCCCGGTGGCCTCACATATGGTCGCGCGGGATGCGGGCGCTCCGCTCGCGCTCGAACACGGTGTCGTCGCCATGCCGCGCTTCGATCCGCTCCGAAATCACCCATTCGGTTTCGGTGCAGGACAGGTGGGACCTGTAATGGGTATGGACGCGCCAGCCTTCCCGCTCTGTGCTGCATGTCCAGTCGATCTCGGCCGTCATCGACAAAGGATCGCCCGGCGCTATCGACCAGAGTTCCTCCCGCGTATCGCGACTGCATAGGCCATTGCCGGGATGGCGGCTGAGGCCGGTGTCCTCGCGCACGCGGTAGCGCGTGACGCCTTGGAGAAGGTCGCGTTCGACGGAACGGCCCGACGATCCTTCCGCCAAAACATCATAGTGCGGCAGGGGATCGGGGTTGGCCGGCTCGGGGATTTCGATCCTGCGATGGAGGCCCAGAAGCGGCAGTTCCACCTGCAGCGTGGATAGGTCGATCGAAAGCGTCCCATCGTAGGGCGAAGGCAGGATCGTCGGCCAGTAGGCGCTGGAAAACGACACGCGGATGCGATGGCCCGGGGCGAAACGGTAGCCGCAGGCGTCGAGCGCCAGTTCGATCTCGAACGGTTTTCCCGGCTCCAGCGGTTGCGGATCGGCATTGCCATGGCGGTGCGCAAGGTTGAGCACGCCGTAGCTGACGCGCGTGGCCGTCCCGTCCGGGTGCACATCGACGAGTCGCACGGCAAGGTTGCCAAGCGGGGCATCGCTGGAAAGCGACAGTTTTACCACCGGCTGGCCGAGTACAACACATTCGTCGTCAAGAACGGCATTGTCGAAGCTGAGCGAGCCGGCATCGTCGATGCGCTGGTCTCCCGCCATTTCCGTATCCGGCTTGAGCGTGAAGAATTCACCCGCAGCCGTGCCCGTATCCAGCGGCGAGCGCAGCAGGACGCTGCCTTCGGCCCGCTGGGAAGGATCGCGCCCAAGCCGGCCCGAAGCGTCCGGGCGAAGGGTGACGGTTTGCGGCGCGGTCCATTCGTCCACGGCGATCCAATAGCCGGGATCGGTTTCGCGCCAGCGGGCGGGCTTTGGTCCGTCCAGTATATAGGCGCGCAGTCTTGGTGTCGTTTCCGCCTTGTTGTCCTCGCCGCACAGCCAATGCCGCCACCAGGCGATCGCCTCGGCGTGGAAGTCGGTGCGCGGCTTCGGATAGGCGAAATGCGGGTATTTGTGGACCCATGGGCCGACCAGCCCCCAGGCCTTTTCCGGCATGCCGGCGACCGCCTTCAAGGGCGTGTTGCGATAGCCGTCGGCCCAGCCCGCAATCACCAGCGAGGGCACGCAATAGCCGGCAAAATCCTCGCCGATTGAGCCATGACGCCAAAACGCGTCGCGGCGCTGGTGGGAAAGCCATTCCTTCATGAAGAAGGGTTCGCCTTCCAGCCGTTCCAGCCACATGTCGCGCCAGCGGTCGCCGACCAGAGCGGGATCGGGCGCGCGCGACTGATAGGCGCCCATCGTCGCCGCCCATGACGCCTGCGCCGACAGATGCGCGCCGTTCTTGTAGTGGATGTCGTCATTGTAGCGGTCGACCGTGGATGACAACGAAATCACCGCCTTGAGCGCCGGTGGCTTGAGCGCGGCCACCTGAAGCCCGTTGAAACCGCCCCAGGAAATGCCCATCATGCCGACATTGCCGTTCGACCAGTCTTGCGCGGCAATCCATTCGATCACCTCGACCGCGTCGGCAAGCTCCCGCGGCGTGTATTCGCCGTCGATCACGCCATCGGATTCGCCGCAGCCGCGAATATCGACGCGCAACCCCGCAATACCGGCGGCGGCGAACACTGGATAGGTGGATTCATCGCGCGGGGCGGTGCCGTTGCGCTTGCGATAGGGCAGGAATTCGAGCACCGCCGGCACCGGCGTGTCAGGTGAGGCCGTCTCGGGCATCCAGATGCGGGCGGCAAGCCTCGTGCCGTCCTTCAGCACGATCCACCCGTTTTCGAGGACGTTGAAATTCTTGTCTGTCATGAGATCAACCATAATGAAGGGACCGGCGGCAAGCACGCTGATGCCGCCGCCGGTCAATGAATGTTTGTTGCCGCCCCGGATCAGGCTTCGAGCCAGACCCGGCTGGCGATGCGGCCATTGGACAGGTCGTTGCCGATATCCGGGACGAAGCCCTTCAGATGGCTCGAACAGGCATTGAGATAGTCGTTGAACACCGGCAGGATCAGCCCGCCCTCGTCGCGCACCATCAGCGCCATGTCGCGGTACAGCGCGCGCCGCTTGGTCTCGTCGAGTTCGCCGCGCGCCGCGACCGCCATCTTGTCGAAGTCGGGCCGCTTGAAGCGGGTGTCGTTCCATTCGGCGTTGGAGACATAGGACGTGGAATAGCGTGCGTCCTGCGTCGGCCGTCCGCCCCAGTAGGAGGCGCAGAACGGCTTGACGTTCCAGACTTCCGACCAGTAGCCGTCGCTCGGCTCGCGCCGCACGTCGATCTTGATGCCGGCCTTTTGCGCGCTCAACTGGAAAAGCTGGGCCGCATCTACCGCACCGGGGAACGCCGCTTCGGAGGTTCGAAGTAGGATCGGATCCTGATGGCCCGACTTCTTGAAGTGGAAGGCAGCCTTGTCGGGATCGTAGGTGCGCTGCTCGATATCGGTGGGGGCGAGCGCGTAGTTGGCGTTGACGGGAAAATCGTTGCCGATGGTGCCGAATCCGCCCAGCACCCGCTTGAGGATGGCCTCGCGGTCCACCGCATATTTGAGTGCCAGCCGCAGATCGTTGTTGTCGAAGGGTGCCGTGTCGCAGTGCATCAGGAAGGAATAGAAACCCTTGCCGGAGGTGCGCAGGATCTCGACGCCCGAAACCTGCTTCAACAACGGCACGACCTTCGGTTCGACGACGTTGATGAAATCGACCTGCCCGGAGCGCAAGGCGCTGATACGGGCGGTCAAGTCGTTCATGACGGTAATAAGGACGCTATCGACGTAACCCCGGTCCTGGCGCCAATCGTCCTTGTTTTTTTCGAATTCGGCGCGAACGCCCGGCTCGTACGAAACCAGCTTATAGGGACCGGTACCGATTGCGGCCGCAGGCTTGTCGACGCCGCCGCCCGGCTGGATTTGGAGATGATAGTCGGTAAAAATCAGCGGTAGGTCGGCATTGGCCTCCTTCAGCGTCACCACCATGTCGCCGGCGCGCGCCTCGATGCGGTCCACGCCGGTCAAAAGGCCAAGCGCGCCCGATTGCGATTTTGCACCCGCATGGCGGCGCAACGTCTCGACAGCATCGTTGGCGGTCATCGGCGTGCCGTCGTGGAAATGAACGTCCTTGCGTATCTTGAATGTCCATTCCTTGGCGTCAGCCGAAGGCGACCAGGATTCGGCCAGCGAAGGCACCGCCTCGCCCGTCTTGGGGTCGGACTCGACCAGCGTATCGCCCCAGCAATGCGCGATCACGAATGCCACGCTGGCGGTCGCCAGAGCGGGGTCGAGCGTATCGGCCGAAGCGCCGCCGTCCAACCCCATCCGCAATTGCCCGCCGCGTACCGGCGCTTGCGCCCTTGCCGGCGATACGAGCGAGCCGGCTGCGGCCGAGAGCCCCAAAACCGCTCCCGCCTGAAGCAGGCCGCGACGCGATAAATTCAATGACTTGCCAGACGCGCTCATGTGAATTCCCCTTTATGATGCTGAAGCGTTTCGCTCGATCTTAAGCGGCGGCCGCGCCAACGCAATTTCACGGTTTGACGCGCCTTTAAGCAGGTTTATGCTGCCAGCATGAAGAAGCCCTGCCCCAATTTCAGCAGCAATTTGAAACGCGCCTGCAGCACGCGAGAATCGGTGTCCGAACTGTGCCGGGCGATCGGCCTCAACCGGCAGCAGTTCAACCGCTACCTCAATGCGGGATCCCTGCCCTCCGCCCACAATCTGATGCGGATCGCGGCGGCCTTCGGCCTTGACGCGGCCGATTTCGAGCTGCCGGAAAGCGCCTTTGGCCGCAAGCTCGGCGAGCGGCGCCGGCCCGCGACCCGTGCGGGGCCATTGGCCAACGCTTTCCCCGGCGATTTGAACGCGCTGGCCGGCTATCTCGGCTTCTACCAGACATGGCACATGTCGCTGTCCTGGCCCGGTCGCGTGGTCTGTTCCTGCGCCCATTTGCGCGAGAGCGGCGGGCAGGTTCTGGTGACCTCGCTAGAGCGCATCGAGGATGTCGAAAGCGGCATTGTGCAGCGCTCGCGCTATGTCGGGCTGGTGGCCTACCGGCGGCAACGCATCTTCGTGACCGAACTGACCAGCGACGAAGCGCCGACCTTCGGGCAGACGATCCTGATGCCGTTTGAAATCCACCAACGGCGCTATCTGCGCGGCATCACCATGGGCCTGGCGTGGCGAAACAACAATCTGCCCTATGCCACCCGCACGATCTGGCACCATCTGGGAAACGCCGCCGACAGGCGCGGCCTGATCGCGCGTTGCGGCATCTATCAGCCTGGCTCGGCGATCTTGCCGTCCACGGTGACGGCTTTTTTGACCGAGGCACGGCCGATCAGCGCTGCCGCCCTGCAGTCGCAAGGGTAAGAGACCGTTTGATAATTCGCCCTGCCGAGGCATATGGCGTGGTTTTCGAGAACCGGAGCGGAGCGTACACCAGTACGTGAGCACCGGAAGCGCAGAAAACTGCGCCAGATGACCGGCAGGGTAGAATTTCCAAATGGCCTCTAAGGCCCCTGCCCTAGCCGCGATATCCGCGCCGACGTTTTTGCCTTTCGAGGCGCGAAAAAGCGGCGGACGCCCCCTCGCCTGTCGGATAGGAATCGATCTTCATGCGGCCGCGCGTGCCGATGCGGCCCCAGGCCCGCACCACGGACACCTCGCCGAACAGCGTCGGCTGCAATGACAGGCAATAAAACCGCGCCATGTTTTGCGCCGGATCGACGCGATGGAGAATGGTCTCGGAGGCTTGGCTGTTGGTCATGCGGCCATTGGAACGGCCATGCGTCGGTGCGTCCAACGCCAATTTTGAATCGGTCGTACGGCATCGATTCACAGTGTTGATCGGTCGAACCGGCCGTCGTCCGGATCGGATCGAGTTGACACCTGTCAACTCCGGCGAAACCAACGCAAGAACCGGGCTGGCTAAATGGTTAATTTCCATTAACTATAAATTGCTTGACCCGACTCGGCTCCTCACCCATCCTGTTACGGTGTTTGCCGTATGGCGTCATGTTACCCGTAACTGATTGCCATTCGCGTTAGCTGCGCTTTGCTCCGTAATAAACAGGCCTGGCGTAGGCGAGATTCGGATTCGCCGGCGAATCGGCGCATAAAGGTTTTCAGGCATGGACATGGCCCTTCCGGGAGAGGTTTTAGGCGTGGCGACTTCAGGCCAGCACACGGCTAGCGCGCGGCAGATCGGCGTGGACACGGACAGCGCGGGCTGGTCGACGGATCGCGCCATCGCCAAGGATGCCGAGCTGCTGTCTGCCCAGTTGCAGGCCATGCGCGACCGGCTCTATGCGCCGGCCTCGAGCAAGGTGCTGCGGCGTTTTTCCAGCGGCGAGGCGGCAAGGCTGATCGGTGTTTCCGACGGCTATCTGCGCCAATTGTCCATCGCCGGCGACGGGCCGCAGCCGGAGACGGGCGCGGGCGGCCGCCGCTTTTACACGCTGGAAGACATCAACGGCTTGCGCCGGCACCTGGCCGAGCAGAACCCGGGCAAGGCGCGTAGCTATCTGCCCCGGCGCGACGCGGCGCGCGGCGAACATATGCAGGTCATCGCGGTCACCAACTTCAAGGGCGGCTCTGGCAAGACCACGACCAGCGCGCATCTGGCGCAGCATCTGGCGCTGGCCGGTTTTCGCGTGCTGGCCATCGATCTCGATCCGCAGGCGTCTTTGTCGGCGCTGTTCGGCTATCAGCCGGAACTCGACCTCGACGGCAACGACACGCTCTATGGCGCCATCCGCTATGATAGCGAGAGCCGGCCGCTGTCGGACGTGATCCGTAAAACCTATTTCGACGGGCTGGACATCGTGCCCGGCAATCTCGAATTGCAGGAGTTCGAGCATACGACGCCGCAGATGCTGGCGGCGCGCCAGGGCGACGACAGCGACGGCCCGATGTTCTTTGCACGCGTGCAGGCGGCCCTTGCCACGGTCGCCGACCGCTATGACGTGGTCGTCATGGACTGCCCGCCGCAGCTTGGTTTTTTGACGCTGTCGGCATTGTGCGCCGCGACCTCCGTGCTGGTCACCATCCATCCTCAAATGCTCGACGTCGCCTCGATGAGCCAGTTCCTGTTCATGACCGCCGATCTTCTGTCGGTGGTGCGCACTGCCGGCGGCGAACTCAACTTCGACTTCATGCGCTACCTCGTCACCCGCTATGAGCCCAATGACGGGCCGCAGACGCAGATCGTCGGCTTTCTGCGCTCGCTGTTCGGGGAAAGGGTACTGACCGCGCCGCTGGTCAAGTCGACCGCCTTTTCCGACGCCGGGCTGACCAAGCAGACGCTGTATGAGGTTTCGCGCGAAAGCTTCAGCCGCGCCACCTACGACCGGGCGATGGAATCGTTGACAGCTGTCAACGGGGAGATCGAAGGCCTTATCATGAAAGCCTGGAACAGGCCGGCATGAAGGAGGCTAAGATGGCAGGACAAAATCGCAAGAACCAGTTGAAGGCGCTGTTCCAGACGATGGATCAGCCCGCGGCCGATCGGGCAATGGATGCGCCGACGCCATCGGCTGAACCCATGGCGCACAGCCCTGCCCCGGCGTCCGAAGCGCGCGCCCGTGCGGCTTCCGGGGCCGTGAAAGCGATGGGGCTTTCGCTCGGCGGCCTGTCGCGTGAAATCGAGGATGCGCGCCGGCTGAAGGAGAGCCTGAGCGTCGCCGACCGCGTCATCGAGATCGAGCCGGAGTTGATCGACACCTCTTTCGTCAGCGATCGCCTCGGCCAAGACGACCGCGACGAAAGTTTTGTGACGCTCATGCACAGCATCGAGGTGAGCGGTCAGCAGGTGCCAGTTCTGGTGCGCCCGCATCCGGAAAAACCCGGCCGCTTCCAGACCGCCTACGGCCATCGTCGCATCCGCGCCGCCGCCCGGCTCGGCCAGCGCGTGCGCGCCATCGTGCGCGAACTTTCAGACACCGAACTGGTGCTGGCGCAGGGCAAGGAAAACACCGAGCGCCGCGACCTGTCCTTCATCGAGCGCGCGTTCTTTGCCCATAGGCTGATCGAGCGCGGTTTTGAGCGCGGCGTGGTGCAGGAGGCGCTGTCGCTGCACAAGGCGGAGATGACGCGCTATCTGCAGGTGGCCGAAGCAGTGCCGCATCGCATCGCCAGCGCCATCGGTCCCGCGCCAAAAATCGGCCGGCCGCGCTGGATGGCGTTGGCCGACCTGCTCAAGAGCGAAGCGGCAACGGTCAAGGCCGACGACGAGATTACGGCAGAGCGTTTCCGCGCGGTTACGGGCAGCGATGCGCGCTTCAACCTGGTGTTTTCGCGGTTGCAGCGCAAGGCGGCGGCCAAGGCCGGCGAGCCACGAGAAATTCGCGATGGGCAGGGCAGGGCGATCGCCCTCGTCAGCGTCGCCAAGGGCAGGGCGCGCGTCGAATTCGTGGACAAGATTGCCGACGGTTTTGAAGATTTTCTGGGTGGGGAACTGCCCAAGCTGTTGGAAAGGTTCAGGCAGGGAGCAAAAAACTCGGCCGGACCGGACTAAATTTATCCCCGACCGGCCAACAGGGTGGATGCTCGGCATTCAGCCCACGGCCGGAAAGGAGCCTAGAGCGTTGGTGTCGAATGCGTAGCAGGTAGAAACAGAAGGAAAAACAGGCAAAGAAAAAGGCCCCCGAAACGTCGCCATTCCGGAAGCCCTCATCAATGTAGCAATTGTGAGAGAATCATTTCCGGACCGACTTGTCAACACTGGACGCGTTCCGGAATGCCTTCGGCTTGCCTTTTATCGAGGTGAACGAAGATGATCGAGCCTATCTCGACGACGCCCTTCGGGCGGCGATCGCTGTCGCTTGCCATGGTGGCGGGGCAGATGGCGGCCGAGCGTTGCACGCCCGGCGCCAGCGCCAATAAATGGCAGGTGTTCCGCGCCGTCTGCGAGGCCAAGACGATGCTTGGCGCGAGCGACCGCGCGCTCGGCGTGCTCAATGCGCTGCTGAGCTTCCATCCCGACACCGATCTGGTGGAAGGGGAGGGGCTGGTGGTGTTTCCGTCCAATGCGCAGCTGGCGCTTCGCGCGCACGGCATGGCGCCGGCGACGCTGCGGCGGCATCTGTCGGTGCTGGTAGAATGCGGGCTTATCGTGCGCCGCGACAGCCCCAACGGCAAGCGCTATGCCCGCAAGGACCAGGGCGGCGAGATCAGCCAAGCTTTTGGCTTCGACCTGACGCCGCTGTTGGCGCGCGCGCAGGAATTCGAACACATGGCGGACACGGTACGTGGCGAACGGCGCGCCTTGCAACTGCTCAAGGAACGCATCACCATCCTGCGCCGGGACATCGGCAAGATGATTTCCTTCGGCCTGGAGGAAGGGATCGCGGCCGATTGGCAGGGCCTGCACCTCGCCTACCGCGCGATTGTTTCGCAGATTCCGCGCACGGCCAGCCGGATCGAGCTGGAACCGGTAGCGGCAGCCCTTGCCGAACTCGCCCTGGAGGTACGCAAGACGCTGGAAAATCATGTTAAAACACAGAATCCAGACGCCAATGAGTCTCATTTTGAGCGCCACATACAGAATTCAAAAACCGACTCTCATGAAATTGAACCTCGCTCCGAAAAAGAGCCGGGGGGCGAGGCCGTACCTAGACTGGAAACCAAGAGCCAGCCGCCAACGGGCTACCCGCTTGGACTGGTGCTGCGGGCCTGCCCCGACATTGCCAACTACGCCCGCGACGGAATTTCGAACTGGGCGGGGCTGGTCGACACGGCAAATCTGGTGCGCGGCGCGCTCGGCGTCAGTCCGGACGCCTGGCAACAGGCCTGCGAGGCGATGGGGGCCGTGGATGCGGCGATCTGCATGGCGGCGATCCTGCAACGGGCCGAGCATATCAACAGCCCCGGCGGCTATCTGCGCAGCCTGACCGACAAGGCGCGGGACGGGCGGTTTTCCGTCGGCCCGGTGCTGATGAGCCTGTTGCGGGCTGTCGGAAGCGGCAAGGGGGCGAAAACGGGCTGATCCCGTCATCGCCTTGCACGTCGCCTCACATGAGACTATATTCCGTCTCAACTGGATAGGAGATCGATCATGCTGGCCCTTGCCAATGTCGCCGACGTTCTCGGCCTGCCGCCGCGCGAAGCGGCCGCGCGCTCGCCCTTCGGGCTGATGACGCGCATCGAAAACGGCCTGCCGATCGGCGCGCTCGAACGCGTGGCCCTTCTGCTCGCGCCGGGCGACGCCCAGTTCAAGTATCGGCTGGTGCCCAAGGCGACCTATGACCGGCGCAAGAAGGGCGCGCTGCTTCTGTCGACGGAAGAGGGCACGCGGCTGGCGCGGGTCGCCCGGGTCTGGGGTTTTTCGCTCGACGTCTGGAAAAGCGACGAGGATGCGCGAGAGTTCCTGTTCCGCTCGCATCCGATGCTGGAGGACCGGCGGCCGATCGATGTCGTCATCCAGAGCGAGATCGGGGCCGAACTGGTGCTCGATATTCTCGGCAGCCTGAAATATGGCAGCGCTGCGTGACGGCGCAGAACCTGGACCGAACGCTTTTCTGCTTCAGGATCGGCGATCCGGCGGGAAATTATCCGATCTTCGACGCGACCGGCTCGATGCTGGCCCCTGGCCGCTGGAATACGCCCGGAAGCCCGATGATCTACGCGGCCGAGCATTATTCGACGGCGCTGCTGGAAAAGCTGGTGCATGGCAGCGGCCGCCTGCCGCCCAACCAACATTTTATCCGCATCACCGTGCCGAGCGGTGCGTCCTATGAAGTGTTTTCGCCGCCCTCGCTTCCCGGCTGGGATACGATGCCTGCCACGGTGAGCAAACGCTATGGCGAGGAATGGTGCCGGGAGCGGCGAAGTCTCATCCTGCTCGTGCCCAGCGTCGTGGCGCGGCTCGACCGTAACGTGCTGATCAACCCGGCGCACCCCGAGTTTTCCCGGATCGAGACCAGCCTGCATAAGCCGGTCTATTGGGATCGACGGCTGTTTGGCGTGTAAAAGCATCGGGCCGAAAAGTGGAATCCGGTTTTCGGATCATTCCGGTGCTTAATCAAAGTGCGTGGCCGTCAGCGCCAGCCGAGCGCCGGGGCGACCTGGGTGAGGATCGCCTCGATGACATGGGCGTTGTAGGCGACGCCGAGCTGGTTGGGCACGGTAAGCAGCAGCGTATCGGCCTCGGCGATGGCCTCGTCCTTACGCAGCTCCTCGATCAGGACGTCCGGTTCGGCGGCGTAGCTGCGGCCGAACACGGCGCGCGTATCGGCTTCGATATAGCCGAAATGATCCTGGCTTTCGTCGCTGCCGAAATAGGCCCGGTCGCGGTCGTCGACCAGCGCGAAGATCGAGCGGCTGATCGATACGCGCGGCTCGCGCGCATGCCCGGCTTGCTTCCACGCCTCGCGAAAAGCCCGGATCTGCTCGGCCTGCTGGATGTGAAAGGGCTTTCCGCTCTCGTCGAATTTGAGCGTGGAGCTTTGCAAATTCATGCCCAGCCGGGCCGCCCATTGCGCGGTGGCGTTGGTGGCAGCCCCCCACCATATCCTGTCGCGAAGCCCTTCCGAATGCGGCTCGATGCGAAGCAGGCCGGGCGGGTTGGCAAACATCGGGCGCGGATTGGGCTGGGCAAAACCCTTGCCGCGCAGGATTTCGAGGAGAACGTCGGTGTGCTGCCGGGCCATGTCGGCGTCGGTCTGGCCCTCTTGCGGCACATGACCGAAATAGCGCCAGCCGTCGATGACCTGCTCGGGCGAGCCACGGCTGATGCCGAGTTGCAGGCGGCCGCCGGCGATGAGGTCGGCAGCGCCCGCATCCTCGGCCATGTAGAGCGGGTTCTCGTAGCGCATGTCGATCACGGCGGTGCCGATCTCGATGCGGCTGGTTTTGGCACCTACCGCCGCCAGCAGCGGGAATGGCGAACCAAGCTGGCGGGCAAAGTGATGCACGCGAAAATACGCCCCGTCCGCGCCTAGTTCCTCGGCGGCAACGGCAAGGTCGATGGACTGCAGCAGCGCGTCGGAGGCCGAGCGCGTCCCGGACTGCGGCGAGGGCGACCAATGGCCGAAGGAAAGGAAACCGATCTTTTTCATGAGAATGCCGTGTCAGGGTGCCGGTGGGGTGAAGGTGAGGGTGCCGATGGATGAATGTGTTCGGGTTATTTAGGCATTGAACCGCCGGTACGCCATAGGCCCTGAGAATGGGAGCGCGGGGAGGGTAGGGGGCTTTTTGTCCCGACGCCTTCCCGGTGTTCCTACAATCCCGACGCTTTTGTCAGATTGACCCTGAACCGATCCCTTCGGCGCTGGTATTTGCGTGTCATTTCGGCGCTAGCGTGGCCGAGTTGCTTTTGCACATAGCG
>NZ_JBTMXB010000024.1:0-67383 GCF_054489405.1 Mesorhizobium sp. A623 | reverse complement strand
CCCGGTGCGGCTGCTTCGGGAGCATCTGGCGGAGGGCGTCATTGAACTTGTGCGGCATTCAGGCGATCCCGTCAGGCATCTACAACCTCACTACCCGGCAAGCCCGATCCCTGCAACAAGATCCCTCCACGCTGCCATTCAACTCGACCGCCGGAACAATCCACGGCAACGACAATTGTTGTGATGAAGGAGAGAGATGGATATCCGATCTAAAAAAGCAAACTCCGAAGCCTCAGCGTGAACCTGAGGATAATCCAGACGCGCCCGACAAACCAAATGTCGATCGTAAGATCGATTGCTTGGTTTTCGCTCTCCGAAGGAGGCCGTCGCTGAACAGAAATCTCCGTCTGGCTGGACAACAAGACGCCGCTATTGCATCCTTACCGGCTACACGAGAAGTAACCCCATCCCGATGGTGACCAATGGCGGCCGAGTACATCATAGGTCCGAACATCGAAAACCCGCGGCTGACGCGAACCGTCACCGGCGTTGACCATCATGGCGAAGAGGTCGCGATTTCGGTTGTCGAAGAGCGGCCCCTCACCATCTTCCTCAACTCGCAGGAGATCGTCACGGCCATGACGATCGGCGACTATCCAGAATATCTGGCGCTAGGTTTCCTGCGTAATCAAGGCATGCTGGACTCTGCTGAAACTGTTACCGGCGTTGAGTATGACGAGGACATCGAGGTCGTCGTGGTGCGGACCGAGAGCCGCACGACGTACGAGGACAAGGTCAAGAAGAAGACCCGTACCAGCGGTTGCGCCGTAGGCACGGTGTTCGGCGATATGATGGAGGGCCTGGAGGGGCTGACGCTGCCGACCGCGCCGCTGCGCACGTCGTGGCTCTATGCGCTTGCCCATACGATCACTACCACGCCGAGCCTCTATCTCGAAGCGGGCGCGATCCATGGCACAGTGCTGTGCAGAGAGGATCGGCCGCTGGTCTATATGGAAGATGTCGGCCGCCACAACGCGGTGGATAAGATCGCCGGCTGGATGCTGTTCGAAAAAGCGAGTGCTGAAGACAAGATACTCTACACAACCGGACGGCTCACCTCGGAGATGGTGATCAAGACCGCCATGATGGGCATTCCGGTGCTAGCTTCCCGATCGGGCTTCACGGCCTGGGGCGTGGAGATCGCGCGTCAGGTGGGGCTGACGCTGATCGGGCGCCTGCGCGGCAAGCGCTTCATCTGCCTTGCGGGAGAGGAGCGCCTGATTCGGGATGCCGACCCCGAGACCGTACCCGAGGACGAGAAGCGCCATCGCCGCAAGGGCGCATTGATTGACTAGAATCCTGGGTGTCATACTGGCCGGTGGCCGGGCCACCCGAATGGGTGGCGGCGACAAGGGCTTGCTGCGCCTTGGTGATGCGCGGCTGCTTGACCATGTGGTCGCGCGGCTTGGCCCCCAATGCGCGGAACTTGCGATCAACGCCAATGGCGACCCCACGCGGTTTTCGCGCTACGGGCTTCCGGTGATCGCCGATACGTTGCCGGATTATCCGGGACCCCTGGCAGGCGTTCTCGCGGGCCTCGACTGGGCGGCGGAAAACGGGGCGGATGCGATCGTGACGGCGGCGGCGGACACGCCTTTTCTTCCGCGCGACCTCGTCGCGTGCCTTGGCAGTGCTGCGGCGCAGAAGAAAGTTCCCATAGCGTTGGCGGCCTCGCCAGACGAGACGGGAGCACCGCGCCGCCATCCCACCTTCGGCCTGTGGCCGGTGGTCTTGCGCGAAGACCTGCGCGCCGAACTTTCAGGCGGGCTGCGCAAGATCGTGTTGTGGGCCGACCGGCACGGCTACGCGACAGCGCTGTTTGCGGCATCGCCCTTCGATCCCTTTTTCAACGTCAACACGCCGCAGGACATGGCGCGCGCCGAAGCGATTTTGCGCGAAGGGGCGCCATGAGTCTGCCTCCGCTTGTGCCGCCTCGCCTCAGGAACGATTGCTTCGCCCTGCCGGCCGGCATCGACTGGATCCCGGTGGACACCGCGCTCGGCGTGCTGCGGGCGAATCTGTCTCCTGTTGTCGACACCGAGGAACTGGGTGTTTCGGATGCGCTGGGCCGTGTTCTGGCGCGCGATGCAGTCGCCCGCCGCTCGAATCCGCCCGCTGCGAACTCGGCTGTCGACGGATACGGTTTCGCCCACGCCGCCACCGGCGAAGGGCCGCAGACGCTGCCGCTGATCGAGGGGCGCGCGGCGGCTGGTGTGCCTTTCGTGGGTCGCGTGCCGGAGGGAATGACGATCCGCATCCTGACCGGCGCGATCCTGCCCGAAGGCGTCGACACCGTGGTGCTGGAGGAGGATACGGCGAGCGACGCCCAGCGCGTCGCCTTCAACGGTCCGATCAAGGCGCGATCCAATACCCGCAAGGCAGGGGAGGATGTGATTGCGGGTGATGTCGCGCTACCGGCCGGGCATCGCCTGCGCCCTCCCGATCTCGCGCTCCTGTCTGCGGTCGGCGCGGCAAGGGTCTCGGTTTTCCGCCCGCTGCGCATGGGCGTGCTGTCCACCGGGGACGAGATCGTGCCCGACGCCGGCGATACCATGCTGGACGCCAGCCGCATCTATGACGCCAATCGGCCGATGCTTTTGGCAATGGCGCGGCGGTGGAACCATGTGCCGGTGGACCTTGGCCATGTCGGCGACGACCGTGCAGCGCTTGCCGCCCGGCTCGACCGGGGTGCGGCGGAAGCGGACGTGATCTTTACCTCCGGCGGAGCATCGGCGGGGGACGAGGATCATGTCTCGGCGTTGTTGCAAGAAGCCGGCGCGCTGCACAGTTGGCGCATTGCCGTAAAGCCGGGCCGGCCACTGGCGCTCGGTCTGTGGCAAGGCGTTCCGGTGTTTGGCCTTCCGGGAAATCCGGTCGCCGCCTTCGTTTGCACCCTGATATTCGGCCGCCCGGCGCTGTCGGCGCTGGCCGGCGCCGGTTGGGAGGAACCGGCGGGCTTTACGGTTCCGGCGGCTTTCGCGAAGAACAAGTTGCCGGGCCGGCGTGAGTATTTGCGGGCGCGGCTGACACCGGAAGGCCATGCGGAGGCTTTCCAGTCGGAAGGGTCGGGGCGGATCAGCGGGCTTTCCTGGGCCACCGGGCTCGTCGAACTCGCCGATGAGGCGCGCCGGATCATGCCGGGCGACCCCGTCCGCTTTCTTCCCTACGGCTCGTTCGCATTGTAGGCGGTCGAGGCCATGGCGACCGCCTTTGGTCGCTACCATGCGAAAGCCTTGCCTTGGTCGAAGTCGAAGCGGGCTGCTCACCGGAAGCATCACGCGATCCAATGGTTCGACGCACGGCAAAGGGAACTTAAGCCCGTGCCAAGCATTAGGTTCGAACTTGCATGTCGCACGATGATCCTGCACCTTAAGCATGGAATGCTGCGATCGCTGCCTGAACAATAAGCCAAGGAGCTAGCGATGAGAGAAATCATTCTTGCGGGAGTGTTCGCATTCTCGGCTTCGACTTGTCTGGCACAGACGACCACGGCACCGCAGCCGGCGTCTCCCGAGGCTGCTTCGCCTGCCGTTCAGAGCCCCGCCTCGCAGCAAGGTGGTCCAGCCAATCTGTGTCAGGAAATCCTTCTTTTCATGAAATCACCGCCAGAGGCGGCTGTATCGCCCGGGGCAACGAAACCGGCCACGTCCGGCGGCCAACAGGAAAAATCTCAGCAATCGGCATCAAACCAGCAGGGTTCGTCGGCTTTGGCCGGCACGACCGCCACCGACAAAGCTGTTTCGGGTGACAGCGGGTCGAATTCTGCGCAGGCGGTTACCGGACAGAAAGGTGTCGCAACCGATGCGCCGGAGCCGGGCAAAGACAACGCCGATTCCGGGTCGGTTGCCAACGCGCCTCAGAAAGAGTCACGGTCGGCACCCACACCCCCCGCCGATGTTACCAGCACGCCCAGGGAATCCGTTCTGACCATGGAGGAGGCCCGGCAACTTGCCGACGCAGGCGATACCGCGCAATGCCAGAAGATGGCTCGTAAAATGAGAGTGGCCGGCGTCTCGATGCCGCCGCCGCTCATTGCATTGGCGGCGTTGGATTTGCAGCATCAGCAGAAATCGGGCGTGGCGACCGAACCTTCCGGGAGTGCGGTGCCGGCGGGCGACGAGTAGGCGAAACGAGGCCAGACCGATGGCAGCCCGACCGGGATGCCTTGACAGACACCAAGAAGTAGGAGGTGGGGATATGGGAATGATCTTGTCGGGAATCGTCGTTACGGGGGCAATCGCCTTTGGCTCCGGCTATTATTTTCTGAATGTACAGCCCGAACAGCCTGCGTGGCAGGTCTACAGCACCGTTAGTACAAGGGTGAGCGATCCCGGCCACAATCTCGTCGGGCAGAATTGGTCGGGCGATCCCGGCAACGTTTCTGCGGGCGATGGCGAGAAAATACCCTCTTAAGGGCGTACGTCCTTTCGGTGACAAGGACACGCTGACGGTTTGATTGAGATCGGGCCGAAAGCCGTCCCACTTTTCGGCGACACAGTGCTGGATTGCATGGATGCCCCGATTGCGCGTTTTGCGCACGCAAGTCAGAGAAGTCGTCGCTCAACCGCACCACTGAACGGTGCCAAATGCGATGCTGGACATTGCGAATATCAGCCCTGATCGATGGCCTGCGCCGAAACGGACTATAACGACGAAACGGGCCGTACCGGGAAGGTACGGCCCGTTTCCGGAATTTTTTCGTCATCGAAGCGCGGCTTGCTTGCGCTAGGTTGGCTGGTCTATTCCGCTGGCTCGGCGGCTGCATGCGGTGGCCGCGTCCGGGCGCCGATCTCGCCTTGCTGCTCCTCGACCCAGGCACTGTGGTGTTCCTTGGCCCAATTCAGGTCCACCGTGCCGGACCCCATGGCCTCATAGGCGCCTTCCATGCCGAGCGTGCCGATATAGATATGCGCTATGATGACCGCGACCATGAGGACGCCAATGATGGCATGAACATATTGAGCCATCTGCATGCCGTTGACGTCGGTGAAGGAGAACGGGAACAGCATGTAGATGCCGGAAACCGACAATGAAATCCCGCCCAGAACGACAGACCAGAAGATCAGCTTCTGCCCTGTGTTGAAGCGCCCTGCCGGCGGATGCGTCCTGTTCGATTTGTCCAAAAGTCCGCCACCGGACTTTATCCAGTTCGCATCGTAGCGGTCCGGGAGGTTGTGCCAAACCCACACCACCAGCATCACCAGTACGCCGAGCATGAACGCCCAGGAGACGAAGTGGTGCGCATATTTGCCCCAGCTCGACCAGGTCGAAAATGCTTCCGGTCCGATCAGCGGGAGCACCAGACGCCGGCCGAAGATAAGGTTCAAACCGGTAATCGCAAGGACGATGAATGCCGTTGCGGTCGTCCAGTGCATGAGCCGTTCCAGCGCATTGAACCGGAGGATCTTTTGCCCCGATTCACCCGCTTGTGTCCGTACCCGGCCCCTGATGAAGAAGAAAAGCGCAATCGCAAGAAGCATGCCGACAATGGCGATGGCGCCGACCCACGGCAACGTGCTCCGCTGGAAGCTCTGATAGTCGCGGCCCTGAGGCTGTTGCAGGGTCGCGGCTTTCTGGTCCGGTATGGTGATGCGGCCCTGGATCTTGCCGAGTTCATCGAGAAGCTGCTGTTCGCTCACCGCCTGCGCGGCGGGATCGTTGGCCGTCGTACTCTGCGCCCACGCAGGAGCCACCATCAGCCCAAGAACCAGAATGAATGCTGCGACAACCGGCGAAATCAATCGATCAAGGCTCCAGATCCGCATTTGCTCCGTCCTCCCGAACTTGTTTCGCTGCGGGCCCAACCGGCACCCGCTGCCTTGAATTGCTGGAGCATCGCGCCGACCGAAGAGCCGGCTTCCCGCTTGTCCCGATGCTCGATCAAGTGCTGAGCGTCCTTTCGCGCGTCCGCAAGGACGCAGGGCGCTCTAAACTCCGACCGTCTCCCGATAGGCTGTCCGCCAGCCCCACGCACCCGAGCCATAGCCCCGCTGCGTCACCCGTTCCTTGTAGATCTCGGCGATGATCTCGCCGTCACCGGCAAGCAGCGATTTCGTCGAACACATTTCCGCGCAGAGCGGCAGCTTGCCTTCGGCCAGCCGGTTGGCGCCGTATTTCTGGTATTCGATCTCGGTGGAATCCTGCTCCGGCCCGGCCGCGCAGAATGTGCATTTGTCCATCTTGCCGCGTGAGCCGAAATTGCCGACGCGTGGATATTGCGGCGCGCCGAACGGGCAGGCGTAGAAACAGTAGCCGCAGCCGATGCACAGATCCTTAGAGTGCAGCACCACCGCATCCGCCGTCGTATAGAAACAATCGACGGGGCACACCGCCGCGCAAGGCGCGTCGGTGCAGTGCATGCACGCCATCGAGACGGAGCGTTCGCCCGGCTTGCCGTCATTGATGGTGACGACGCGGCGCCGATTGATGCCCCACGGCACGTCGTTCTCGTTCTTGCAGGCGGTGACGCAGGCGTTGCACTCTATGCACCGTTCGGCGTCGCAAAGGAATTTCATCCGGGCCATCTTCGTTCCTCCCCTACACCGCTGCGATCTGGCAAAGCGTAACCTTCGGCTCCTGCATGCCCGTCGCCGGGTCGTAGCCATAGGTGGTGATGCTGTTGGCGCTTTCGCCGAGAACGTAAGGATCGGTCCCTTGGGGATAATTGGCCCGCAGGTCCTCGCCCTGGAACCAGCCGCCGAAGTGGAAGGGCATGAACGCCACTCCCTTGCCGACACGCTCGGTGACCAGAGCCTTTACCTTGGCCTTGGAGTCGTTTTCTGCACCGCTGACCCAGACCCAGCCGCCGTCGGCGATGCCGCGCGCGGCGGCATCGTCGGGGTTGATCTCGACGAACATGTCCTGCTGCAATTCGGCAAGCCATCGGTTCGAGCGTGTTTCCTCGCCGCCGCCCTCGTATTCGACAAGCCGGCCGGTCGTCAGGATGATCGGGAACGATTTCGCGATGCCGTTGTCTACAGCCGCCTTCTGGACACTGAAGCCGATATTCGGCAGGCGGAACTGCTTGGCGTCCGGATAGGTCGGATACTTGGCGACAAGGTCCACCCTGGGCGTGTAGATCGGCTCGCGATGAACCGGCACCGGGTCGGGCAGGTTCCAGGCCAGCGCCCTGGCCTTGCCGTTGCCGTAGGGATGACAGCCATGGCTGAGCGCCACGCGCTGAATCCCACCGGACAGGTCGGTCGACCACGACACCTTGCCGATGTCGCCCATGTCGTCGCCGATCGTCTGGATGACGCTCAGTTCTTCCGCAGTCAGGTCCCGATCCCAGCCGAGCTTCTGGAGCACGGCCATGGTGAATTCCGGATAGCCGTCGGTGAGTTCGGAGCCTTTCGTGTAGGAGCCTTCGGCGAGCAGCGTTTCGCCGTTTCGTTCGACGCCGAAGCGGGCGCGGAACGGGCTGCCGCCATCCATGACATGCAGGCCGGTACTGTAGAGGTTGGACGTTCCGGGGTGGCGAATCTCCGGCTTGCCCCAGCACGGCCAGGGCAGGCCGTAATAATCGCCGCCGACCTCCGGGTCGTCCTTCGGAGCGCGTAGTGTGAGGAGGTCAAATTTGTGCTGGTTGCGCATATGCGCCTTGAGCCGCTCGGGCGACTGGCCGCAATAGCCGGTCGACCAACTGCCGCGGTTCATCTCGCGCAGCACGTCCTCGGGCACTGGCCGGTCGCCTTCGACCTTGATGTTCTTGAACATCCAGTCGGCGAGCCCAAGCTTCTTCGACAGCAGGTAAAGGACCTGGTAGTCGTCCTTCTGCTCGAAGCTTGGCGGAACGATCTGCTCACCCCACTGGAGCGCGCGGTTGGAGGCAACCCGCGACCCCGAGGTTTCGAATTGCGTGCAGACCGGCAACAGATAGGTGTTGTCCTTGCGCCCCGCCTTTACCGCGAGCGAGGCCCAGGTCGTGGGGTGGGGATCGGCCACGACGAGCAACTCAAGCCCGGCGAGCCCTTTGATCGATTCCGGTATGCGCGCGATACTGTTGCTGGCGTGGCCCTGCACGAACATCGACCGCATGATGTCGGGTTGGTCGATGTCTTCCTTCGGCAGCGAAACCGAATCGAACCATCGGGTCAGCGGGATGCCGGGTGTTTCCATCAGTTCCTTGGACGAGAACTGCCCCACCAAATCATTATAGGGGATCTCCCAGACGCGCCCCCAGTGCTTCCAGGCGCCTTCCGTCAGCCCGTAGTAGAAAGGCAGGGTGACCACATCGAGCCCGATATCCGTCGCGCCCTGAACGTTGTCGTGGCCGCGGAAGATATTGGCGCCGGTGCCCGGTTTGCCGACGTTGCCGGTGGCAAGGCACAGGATGCAGCTCGCCCGCGTATTGGCCGTTCCGACGGTGTGGTGCGTCTGGCCCATGCACCAGATGATCGTAGCCGGCTTCTGGGTGGCGAAGGTCTCGGCGATGCGCTTCAGCTGTTCGCCGGGCACACCGGTGATCGTTTCCACCTCGTCCGGGGTGTACTTCGCGACTTCCTTTCGGACCTCGTCCATCCCGTAGACGCGCTGGGCAATGAATTCCTTGTCCTCCCAGCCATTTTCGAAGATGTGCCAGAGCATCCCCCAGAGCAGGGCAATGTCGGTGCCGGACCTGAAGCGGGCGTATTCCGTGGCATGGGCCGCCGTGCGTGTGAAGCGCGGGTCCATGACGATGAGGTTGCCGTTGTTGAGTTCCTTGCCCTCGAGCAGGTGCTGCATCGCAACCGGATGCGCCTCGGCCGGATTCCCGCCCAGGACAAGCATCGTCTTGGAGTTTCTGATATCGTTGTATGAATTGGTCATCGCCCCGTAGCCCCAGGTGTTGGCTACACCGGCAACCGTCGTCGAATGGCAGATGCGCGCCTGGTGGTCTTGGTTGTTCGTCCCCCACAGGGCGGCGAGCTTGCGGAACAGATAGGTGCCTTCGTTGGAGAACTTCGCCGATCCCATCCAGTAGGTGGATTCCGGCCCGGATTTTTCGCGAATCTCGAGAAGCTTGTCGCCGATCCCGTTGATCGCGTCATCCCAGGTGGTGCGCTCCCATTGGCCGTCGACGAGTTTCATGGGGTATTTCAAGCGGCGGTCGCTGTGCACAAGTTCGCGCACGCTGGCGCCCTTGGCGCAATGCGAGCCGCGGTTGAAGGGGCTGTCCCAGGAGGGCTCCTGGCCGGTCCACACGCCGTTCTGGATCTCGGCCGTCACCGTGCACCCTACCGAGCAGTGGGTGCAGATGCTCTTCTTGAGTTCGATCGGCACGCCCGGTTCCGGGTGGCTGATATCGGCGGCCTTGACCGTGCCGAGATGGAACGCGCCCAGCGACGCCAGGCCGCCAGCAGTGAGGCCGGAGCGGCGCAGGAATGTACGTCGATCCATGGAGGCCGCCGCAAGGCCACCGGTGAGAGCCTGCAGTCGCGTGCGGCTTGCCTGTCCACTCTTGCGCTTCGTCAGCATGGCAACCTCACTTGTGCTCGGGATAGCGATTGACGCGATAGTAGGCCTTGATGTGATCGGTTTCCTGATAGCGAGCCCGCATCTCCTCGGTGTCGGGATCATAGGCAAGCGCCTCGGTGGGGGTGAGCGCAACCGTCGCGACAGCGGCGGTCGATGCGCCGCCGAATGCCCTAAGGAAGTTGCGTCGGCTCAATGCCGCTTGCTGCTTGTCCTGCATCTTCCACCCTCCACTTAGCGGGACATTGCGCCCCGGCATGCGTCTATGCGCTTCGTCGCGCCTCCATGGCGAACGCTTCGCTTTCGATCTCGATGAAAAGCCGCCCGACCGTGCCGACCGACCGGTAGAATTTGGCGGCTTTCGCGCTTTCGAGATCGCCGAAGATACGCGCGGCCCACGGCTCGACATGGCGTTCGAAGAAGTGCTGCTCTTCACCGCCTGAAATACTGAAGCGATTGCTGGCAAAGCCGCTCATCATCTCGCATATGCTGCCGAGATGATCCTCAGGTTCGCAATGGCCATCGGCGCGCGCGATGCCGAAGCGGATCATGTCGCCGCGCAGGCGCGCAAGCGGCCGCTCGTTGAGGAAACCGGTGAGGTAATAGGACGCGTAGGGAAGAAGCTCGCCGCGTCCCACGCCGATAAACAGCTCGAAATATTCGCGCTTGACCGCCTCCGGGGAGGTCGATGCCGCTGCCTGCGCAAGTGCATTGTGGGCGCGGCCAAGCGGCGTATCGCCGTTGTCTTGCAAGCATGAAAGCCGAGAGAGTTGGCTGCTATCGGGCGGCGTGACCAAAAGCGAGGCGAGAAGGGCGTATTCGTCCGACCGGGCCTTGTCGATGTCGTCGAGAACAGTCGTCGTGCTTACGCCGAAGATCGAAGCATTCGCTTCATCCGACCGTTCTCGTGCCTGACCTAAAGGCAAGTCTGGGTTCATTGTCTGACCTTGACTGCGTTGCCTGCGATTGGGTCACCCATAGTAACCAGACAGCCAGTGAATGCAACAGTCCGGTCTTGCAGGCTATTGCATATGGCTGCATATGACGTCTCTTTGCTATTCTTACCCTCCCTAAATGCCTTCGGCGAATGCCGGTCAGCGCGGCATCGCCCCGCCATGGCGGGGCCGGGCGAAGGGCTCGGGAAGCTGGAATGAACTGCTCCCATCCAGCAAAGGCGGGCGTGCCTCTCCTTCGACCGACAAGCTGACATCTGCTCCCGCGACGACAGGTAGTGGCTCCGCTCCAGGCATCTCATCCGAAGGCGGTCGCTCCGCCGGCGAAACCTCCGACTCCTCGATGGTGGGCGCCGCATCACTGGGTTGTTCCTGCGACGCACCGGCTCCCTGTGCGGCTTCGACCGGTTTCGTAGCGGTATCGATGGCACGCGCCGCTTTCGACAGGAAACCGACGACGGTTTCCTTCGCGTCGAGCGGGCCGAACCCTGCCATCGAGCCTGGCTGGTTGAAGTCCCAGGCATATTCCGATGGGCCGACATAGTCGCGGATTCCAGGGTCGAGCGACCATATCCTGCGCAGGGCAGCCCGCTTCAGCGCCATGGGCACGCCCTTTTTCAGGAAAGCCATAACGTCGCTTTCGGCCGTCAGGTCTTCGACGCGCGGAAGGGACTCCACCACCTCCGCGTCAAGCTCCTCTGCTTCCGTCTCGGACAGGTTGGATTCTGGAACGGGCGTGTCGTCCCCTGCGGCGATCTCGCCTGATGCGTGCTCCGCGTCTTGGGGCGGGGGCGCTTCATCGAGCCGTGTGGACAGTTTGCGGCGCGACCAGCGGGCAAGAATATTGTCGTCGCCACCGGTCATTCCTCGTCGTCCCTGTGATCTGGACCAGGACCTCGCCTGGCCATGGCTTCCGGGTCTGCCCGGTCACGCTTGCGCTTGACGAACGGCCGTTCGACGTGATGCGCCTCCACGAATGCGGCAAGGCGTTGCTGTATCTCGACCGGCATGGGAACGGCATCGACAATGTCCGTGTCGGTCGCCGTCAGCGCCTCGGCTTCGGATGAATCCGCGGTCACCAGACGCACCACGACGCCGGGAGCCGCATCTGTGTGCCGGAGCGCGATCCAGAGGCTGGGCCGTTGCGAACGCAGATTTTCCCTGTACATCGTCGTGTCCGTCCCGAAGAATTCGATCGCGAACGTTCCCGCATAATACCGTACAAGCTTAGCCGTCTGTTCCAGGACCGTCCATGGCGTCGCGGCCGGCGCGCCTAACAGCACTGCGACAGGCACCCAGGCGTGATCGACCCACGGGTTGTCCAGAGTCCGCCGCTCAACGACGACACCGACCTCAGCCGTTTCCCGTACCATGCAGCGCTCCTAGCTCGCAGACGCCGTGGCGCGAAGCGGCAGGCCGACGATGAGATTTTGCGGCTTCATGCGGATCGTTCGGTCGGGCGTCATCGCCAGAATCAGCCAGATCGGCTGCGACCCCACTTCCGGGATGACTTCGCCAATGTCGGAAAAACTGAGCCGAAATAGCGCTATGATATGCTCCGCCGTCTCGGGGTCGAGTTCCTCGCCTCGCCACAGCGCATTGCCGATGCGCGTCGCCTCGGCGTCCAGGCCGACGAACCACGCCCAGTTGTCGTCCTCTATCCGCTCGACCGGTTCGATCGTCACCTCAACGGCGAGCAGATGCCGTATCCAGGCTTGCATCGCAGCAGCGATGGCGAGCCGTGCCGCGCTGTCGGCCGGCCCGAGACGGAGCACCATGTCGAAGGCGTCGCTTCTGCCGAAATAGCTGCCGGCATTTTCCTCCTCGAGGATATCGAGTTCGGTAACGGCTGGCCCGCCGAGCATGCTCAAGAGCGGCGAGGCGTGGCGGTTCTGCTCGTGAACCTCTATGGTTTCCGCATCGGCAAGCAGCAGCGCTCCTTCGTGGAAGCTTGCCCGCTGCGTGCGATAGAACAGTTCGGCCGCACGCAGCACAGCGGGTTCGTTTATGCCGTCGAGCGCATTGCGCAGCACCACCTGTGCAAGCTGGTTCATGAAAAGCGGAGGCGTGTCGGCCGCCGAACCGCGCACCAGTTGCAGATAGGCGGCTTCAAGCGAGGGCGCGGCGATAAGCCGATCACGGAAGGCGATCATAAAGGCCCAGTTCTCCCGTGCGTCCGGGTCGTCCAGCGCGTCAATCTCGCTCTGCCCGACCGGACGGCGCGGATGATGCATCAGAAGTTCATGGTGGAGCCGAAGTTCCGCTTCGCACGCCTCTTCCGGCGGAAGCAGTTCCGACCGCGCCAGATAAGCCTTGAGGAAGGCATCGGTCAAAACAAGCCGGCCTGCCTCATCCCGATCAAGGAGATGGTGGCCCGAAGAAATCCAGAAGTCCTTCACTTAGTGCTTTCCCGCCAACGCCCGGATATCGAGTTCTTCCATGGGACCGTCTTCCTCGTCGATCTCGATGACGCGGAATGCCGTCGCCATATCGAGCCGGCCCACCTTCTGATGAAGGGTACGAAACGACTCCCGGATGCCAGTCTGCTCGCTGGCGCGGTGGAGGGCAAGCAGGGTGTTAGGCGGGTGATCGCAAAGCGATTGCGCAAAAGCGACTTCTTCTTCAGCGGCCGAGCGTGCGGTATCGAGATCGGGCGCCCCGCAATGCGCGACTAGCTGTTCGGCCAGGCGCTCGACTGCCGCCGCGCGTTCCTGCGCGCTTACCTCGGTCACGACCGCGAGGGTGGACCAGCCGAAGCTGTCGATGCCGAGGAAGCCGGCGCGAAAAGCCTGTCGTTCCTTGCCGGTGAGGGTTTCGGGGTCGGTGTTGAAGAAAAGGAATGTGCCGGTTACCGCCCATTCGCCCGGTTCAGCGGCGCGCGAATAGACGAACGTATCGGAAGGGTCGAGGCGAATGGTGCGTGGCAGTTTCAAAGCCATGGCATTTCCGTCGCGGGATCGAGCCAGGAGCAGGACGCAAGCGCCTCCGCCAGATTTTGCCTTGTGGCGGGTACCTGACCGGGTTTCGCCTGAACCAGCCGATCCCCGTTGTCGGCGATCCGCGCATCATGCCCCCCCGGCGACACGCGGTCCAGCCAGCGCCTGGCCAGCGGCGCAAAGCCGGTCTCCTTCCATTCGTCGAACCCGACCATCAGGTGGCGCGAAAAGCTGGCGACGATCCCGCCGGCGTCGATGGCTTCGAAGCCCAGTTCGTCGAGCGCGCCGAACAGCGGCCGCAGACCAGCCTCGTCGATGCGGACGGCCGAAGTGCGGATCATGGCCGAGAAGACGAGCCAGGCCGGTATCTCGACCTCGCCCGTTCCCTCAGGCCAGCCCAGCCGTCCACCGCCAACCAGAACCCCGTCGACGCGGATGGCGTCCGGCCAGTCGAAGGAGACAGGGCGCGACGGCGGCGCATGCGTGGCGAGCGCATCGGCCAGCGCGTTCATGCCGGCATAGATGGCCAGGCGCGCCTGCGCGAGCGGGATTTCGGGCTCCAGAACGACCGCGAATTCGACCAGGTCCTGGCGTCGCACCCAGACCAGTGTTCCTGCCCCCCGTTCTTCGGCAATGGCGCAAGCATGCGCGAAAGCGTTGCCGGATTCGCGCAACGTGATGAGGCTGTACGGCGGCGGCAGGTCGATAGGGTCGTCTGTCACCGAAGCGTGCTGAAACATGATGCCGGTCCATTTCTGATGACGGCGGGCCTTTTGTCCTTATAATGCGTCCCGGGTGGAGACGCTACCGCAGTTGGCGTCGCCGCGATGCGGGGAGGAAAGCCATGAACCCGGACAAACCACGCACGGTCTTCGTTTGCTCCTGTGAACGCAGCATGCCGGACTTCGGCGACAGCGTGGCCCGTGGATGCGCGAGCGCCCAGGTCCAATCCGGAAATCAGTTCTGCGGCGCCGAACTCGAACGCGTCAAAAGCGCGTTGAGCGCAGGCGAAGCCGTTACGATTGCCTGCACACAGCAAGCGCCGCTTTTCCTTGAGGTCGCCCAGGATGTCGGCTTTGCGGGCGAGCTTGCTCTTGCCAACATCCGTGAGACGGCAGGCTGGTCGAAGCAAGGCGCATCCGCCGGGCCGAAGGCAGCGGCACTCGTGGCGATGGCGGCGGAACCGGTCAATTCGCCGGCGCAAATTACGCTTGCCAGCAACGGCGTCGTGCTCGTGTATGGCCGGGACGACGCGGCGATCGAAGCTGGACGGCAACTTGCCGACACGATGGATGTCACGGTACTGCTGACCCGGCCGGACGATGTTGTACCCAACCGCGTGTGGGATTTCCCTGTCGTTCAGGGCACGATCCGCAATGCGCGCGGGCATCTGGGCGCCTTCGAACTGACGATCGACAACTTCGCGATTCCGTCGCCGTCGTCGCGCGAGCGCCTGCGCTTCGGCGTACCGCGCGATGGCGCGCTATCGGAAGCGGAAGTAATTCTCGACCTTTCTGGCAACGCTCCCCTGTTTCCGGCCCACGAACTGCGCGCCGGCTATCTCAGGGCTGATCCGGCTGACCGCGCCGGCCTCGCTGCCGCGATCGCCAAGGCCACCGGTTTCGTCGGGGAATTCGACAAGCCCCGCTACATCGAGTTTTCCGCCGATCTGTGTGCCCATTCGCGCTCGCATATCACCGGCTGTACGCGTTGCCTCGACCTGTGCCCGACGGGTGCGATCACGCCCGCCGGCGACCATGTCGCGATCGATGCGGATGTCTGCGCCGGTTGTGGCAGTTGCGCGGCCGTGTGTCCGACCGGGGCCGCTGCCTACGCATTCCCGGATGCGCAAGCCCAACTCCGGCGGCTGCGCACGCTGCTGCTCACCTTTCGAGAAGCAGGTGGCAGTAATCCGATTGTGCTGTTTCATGATGGCGATCATGGCGAACCGCTCATCGATGCGCTGGCGCGCTTCGGCCCGGGGCTGCCCGCCAATGTGCTGCCGGTCGCCGTAAACGAAATAACGCAATTGGGGGTCGAAGCGTGGACCGCGCCCGTCGCCTGGGGGGCGGTGGCGGTCAGGGCGCTCGCTTCGTCGAAGGCCAAACACGACCTGACTGGCCTCGCCAGAAACGTCACCATCGCCAATCTTCTTGGAAAAGCACTGGGTTACGGAGAAGATGTCTGCGGCGTGATCGAAGCGGACGATCCCAATATTCTGGAAGCGGCGCTGGGCCAGATGACACCGGATGCGCCCCAACGAAAGCCCGCGACCTTCCTGCCGCTCGGTGACAAACGCAGCCTGCTGAAAAGTTCGGTGATCGAACTGTACGAGGCCGCACCAACACCGGTAGCGCGCACAGGATTACCGGTGGACGCGCCGTTTGGCGGGCTCGACGTCAATGTCGAAGCCTGCACGCTGTGCCTTTCATGCGTGTCGGCCTGTCCAACGGGCGCGCTTTCCGACAGCGAGGAAAAGCCGGCCCTGTATTTTACCGAGAGCGCCTGCGTCCAGTGCGGGCTCTGCGCCTCGACTTGCCCGGAAAAGGCCATCACGCTCGAGCCACAACTGGACTTCCAAGCCTGGAAAGCGCCGCGCCGGGTGGTCAAGCAGGAAGAGCCCTTCCATTGCATCCGCTGCGACACGCCGTTCGGGACGAAAAGCACCGTCGAGCGCATCGTGGCCAAGCTGGAAGGCAAGCACTGGATGTTTGCCGGCGAGAATGCAAGGCGGCTCGACGTCGTGCGCATGTGCGATAACTGTCGTGTCGAAGCGGTCATGACCGAAGGTTTCGACCCTTACGAAGCGTCAAGCCGCCCAGCTCCGCGAACGACAGAGGATTATTTGCGGGCGCGCGACGGGTCGGCAAACAAACTGGTCTGAGTTCAGCGGTAGCGGGTTTCGGCCTGCAAACAATTACTGGGGTAGCGGATCGTGAGCATCGCTTTGATTGCACGCCAGGCTGTTCCATGCTCGACTGGCGGCGGCATCCGTTGCAGGAACGAGCCTGCCGGATCGGCCTTACCCGTTCATGTGTTCGAGGCAGTGCTATGATCAAGAATATGGAAACCGATCCCTTCAACGTCTCCATGCGCAAGTTCCTCAAGCAGGTCGGCGTGACCTCGCAGCAGGCGATCGAGAAAGCGGTGGAGCAAAAAGGCCTGAAAGGACAAGGGAAGCTGGTCGTGAAAGCCGTCATCACGTCGGAACCCGCCGGCCTGCATCATGTCGTGGAAGGCGAGATCGATCTCGAATGAGACGAGAGATACCGTTACACCCCGCCTATTTGTAGAACCGGATCTTCCCAGCTGGGCTGGTATCATACCCTGTAAGTTCGACCGCACGGTCGGCGAAGGCCTGTTGCGGCAGGAAATCCAGTAGCGCCTGGAATGACGGCTGGAAATAGGTCCGCTGCCGCAGGAGCAGGTCGAAATTCTCCCACAGCAGCGGCACGAACTCCAGGCCGGCGATGTGTGCGGCGGCGCGCGTGGCGATACCGCAATCCGCCCGGCCGGTCCGCACCGCGGCTGCAAGGTCGGGACCGGTAAGGCAAGGCGGCTCAAGGCGGTTGAGATCGCCATGGGTCGCACCGGCTTCTGTCAAAAGCAGCGTAAGCAGCATATCCGCCCCGGCACCGCGTTGCCGACCGGCCATCCTGGCACCGCTTGCCAGTACGTCATTCAGGCTGTCGAGCGATCTGGGATTGCCCGGAGGCAGCAACAGGCCTTGCTCGCGGCGGACGAAGCCGACCAGTACCGCGTCGTAAAGCCTTGGCATGGCGGCCACCGCCGCGACATTCGCATCGACGGCCTCGCCATGGAAATGGATCGCGGCGGCAACGACCTCTCCCCGCAGCAGCCGCGCAACACCGCCTTCGGTGCCCTCGGCTAGCGTGGCAAGCCCCGAGCCTGACTGGCGAAGGCTCCATTCGAGCATGTCATCCTGGCTCCCCCCGACGATGGGTGGCGGTTCGAGCGGGACCATTCCTGCAGGCCGCGCCAATCCCGACATGACCCAGCGGTCGAGTTCATGGCGTGGAAACAGCCATTTGCCCGTCACCTTGCTGCATGGAATGCGCTCCTCCGCGACGAGTTCGTAGAGCTTGCGCTCTCCCAGGCGAAGATAGTCGGCGGCTTCAGATGTCGTCAGAAGCTTCATCCTGCATTTATATGCATATTTAGGCTTTGATTCAACAATTTGACTTTGATGGAAGAAACACAGGAAAAAGGGAAAAGCGGGCGAAGTGATTTATGTCGGAAACCATCAGTGCGTGGCACCTCATCGCGTCCGGTGATGCGACTTTGTTCGCGATCGTCAGGCTGTCGCTGGCTGTCAGCCTGACGGCCGTCGCCGCCGCGGTGGTCGTCGGCCTGCCGCTCGGCGCCATTCTCGCGCTGACCCGATTTCCCGGCCGCGCGGCAATCGTCGTGGTGTTGAACGGCTTCATGGGTCTGCCGCCCGTCGTGGTCGGCCTGACCGTCTATCTGCTGCTATCGCGATCCGGGCCGCTGGGAGAGTTCGGCCTTCTGTTCACGCCGGCCGCCATGGTCATAGCGCAGGCATTGCTGGTTCTGCCGATCATTGCCGCGCTGACACGCCAGACGGTCGAGGACCTATGGCTCGAATACCGCGAGGAACTGAGCGCGATGGGGGTAGGACAGGCCAGCCGGGTCGCGACGCTTCTCTGGGACAGCCGCTTCAGCCTCGTCACCGCCTTGCTTGCAGGCTTCGGCAGGGCTGCCGCCGAAGTCGGTACGGTGATGATCGTCGGCGGCAATATCGACGGCTTTACCCGGACCATGACCACCACGATCGCGCTTGAAACCTCCAAGGGAAATCTTTCCCTTGCGATGGGGCTCGGCCTCATCCTGATATTCCTCATCCTGCTGATCAATGCGGCGGCCTGGGGCGTGCGGTTGTGGGCCGTGGAAAGGGCCGGTTAGCGATGCGCGCCACCGCAAGCGATCTTCCCCTTGCTTTCGACGACGTGTCGCTGAGCGCCGGCGCGACGACCATACTCGACCGCATAAGCCTGACCATCGGGCCGGGAGCGCCAACCCTTGTTGTCGGCCCTAACGGATCGGGAAAGACGTCGCTGCTGCGGCTGTGCATGGGCTTACTCGGGCCCTCGCGGGGCGCGGTGACGTGGGGTGGGCGGATGGATACCGGCCCCGGACGCCGAGCGATCCTTTTTCAGAAGCCGGTGATGTTGCGGCGTTCGGCTGCCGCGAACATCGCCTATGGACTGGCCCACGCCGGTTGCCCGCGCGGCTTGCGTGCCGGGCGCACGCAGGAATTGCTCGATAGTGTCGGCCTGCGGGATCTCGCTTCGAGGCCCGCGCGCCGCTTGTCGGGCGGCGAGCAGCAAAGGCTGGCGCTCGCCCGTGCCTTGGCGCGACAGCCGGAAGTTCTTCTACTCGATGAACCGACGGCCAGCCTGGACCCCGCGGCCACGCGATTCGTCGAGGAAATCGTGCTGGCGGCGGCTCAGTCGGGCACCAAGATCGTCATGGCCTCGCACGATCTTGGGCAGGTGCGCAGGCTTGCTGGAGATGTCGTGTTCCTGGTCCGGGGCGGCCTCGTCGAGCATGCCGATGCCGCCGATTTCCTGGACCGCCCCGCAACGCCGCAAGCCGCGGCTTTCGTCCGCGGCGACCTCGTCCTTTGATTGACCTGAACGGAGATTGAAATGCTGAACCGCCGCCGATTGTTATCAATCCTTGGAATGCTTGTTATGCTGGCAGGTGCTGCGCCAGCGCTGGCCGAGGGCGAGTCGATCGTCGCCGCATCGACGACGTCCACGCAGGATTCGGGCCTGTTCGATCACATTCTGCCGCTGTTCGAGAAGAAGACCGGCATCGAGGTCAAGGTCGTGGCGCAGGGCACCGGTCAGGCGCTCGACACCGCGCGCCGTGGCGATGCCGACGTGGTGTTCGTCCATGCCAAGGCACAGGAAGAAAAATTCCTCGAGGAAGGCTTCGGCGTCAAGCGCTTCGACGTGATGTACAACGACTTCGTGCTGATCGGGCCGAAAAGCGACCCGGCCAGCATCGGCGGCACGAAGGACATCGCGGCCGCTCTGGTCGCCATCGAAACCAAGCAAGCGCCGTTCGTCTCGCGCGGCGACAGGTCGGGCACCCATTCCGCCGAACTCAAACTGTGGAAGGCCGCCGGCGTCGACATCGAGACGGCGAAAGGGCCGTGGTACAAGGATATCGGGCAGGGCATGGGCGCCGCCCTCAACACGGCATCCGCCATGAACGCCTACGTCCTTTCCGATCGTGGCACCTGGCTGTCGTTCAAGAATCGCGGCGATCTGGCCGTTATGGTCGAGGGCGACAAGCGGCTGTTCAACCAGTATGGCGTCATGCTGGTGAACCCGGAAAAGCACCCGAACGTCAAGGTGAAAGCCGGGCAGGCGTTTGTCGACTGGTTGATCTCGCCGGACGGCCAGAAGGCGATCGGCGCCTACAAGATCGACGGCCAGCAACTTTTCTTCCCGAACACAAGCGGCGAGCGCTCCTGACGTCTGTTGCAATGCGGTCGGCATCTGTCCCATTATCGGGCATGATGCCGACTCCTCCCCCGACCGGTGTGCTGATAAGCCTGGAAGCAGCGCGCACAGCCCTTCTCGACGACCTCGCGCCGGCCGCTCCCCGCTTTGTACCACTCGACCAGGCACTTGGTCGCATCGCTGCCGAGATGCCAGCGGTCGCACCGGCGCAGCCTGCGCGTGACATTGCCGCCACGGACGGCTGGGCATGTCGCGCCCTTGAGCTTACGGGGGCATCTGCCTATTCGCCCGTGGGGCTTGCGGACGCCCCGGCGTGGGTGGAAATCGGCGATGTCATGCCGCCAGGTTGCGACTGCGTGCTCCATGCCGATATGGTCGATTTTGTTGGCCCGATGGCCCAGGCTGTCGGCGAAGCCGCACCCGGCAAGGGCGTGCGCCGCACGGGCGAGGACATGGCGGCATGCCGCTCGCCGACGCTTGAAGGACGGTTGATCTGCGCCACCGACCTGCTGGTCGCGCGCAAGGTGGGGCTTGGCCAGCTTGCCGTTCGCAGTCCGCGCGTCCGCGTGATCGATGTCGCTGCTAGCGACTACGGGACGTTTTCGAAGCGGCTTGTCACGGAGTGTCTGACGGCCTCGAACGCGACAATTGCGGCGATAGAGATCACGGCGCGCGATGCCGCCTCGATTGCTGCTGCGCTTACTGACGAGGATTGCGATGTGCTTCTCCTGATTGGAGGCACTGGCGAAGGCCGCACCGATGTGACTGCCGAAGCGCTTGCGCTTCGCGGTGCCTTGATTGCGCATCGGGTTGCCGTGCGGCCCGGCGGAAGCACGGCGATCGGGCGGTTCGGCAACACGCCATTGGTCGCTTTGGCCGGCTCGCCCGACCAAGCCTTCGCGGGTTTTCTTGCCCTCGTCCAGCCGGTCCTTGACCGTTTGTCGGGTCGGTGCGAGCGGACGGGCACCATCCTGCCGCTCTCGCGCAAGATTTCGTCCACGGTCGGGATCAGCGAGGTCGTCCTGCTCGGCAGAGAACAGGATATGTGGACGCCACTTGCCATCGGCGACTTTTCGCTGGAAGCCATGCGGCTTGCCGATGCCTGGCTTGCAGTGCCGGGCGATAGCGAGGGATATCCCGTCGGCACACCCATCGCTGCCATGCCGCTCCGCAATTCGAACTGAACTGGCCGTCATGATGAAGTCTCCGCCTCCAATCCCGCAGAACGCCGGGCAGGAACAGTTTCTGACGATATTGTCACGCGAAGAAGCCCTGGCGCGCTTTGAAGCCGCGCTGTTTCCTCGGCCGGTACCAGCCGAGGAACGGGCTTTGGCCGACACGCTCGGTCGGGCGCTTGCACAAGACGTAACGGCACAGGTCGATGTTCCCCCATTCGACCGTTCTAACGTCGACGGATTTGCGGTGCGCGCAGCAGACTTGGCCGCCGCTTCCGAACTGCAACCCGTTCGGCTGACGCTCAACGGGGAGACGATTGCCTGCGGCCACGTCCCGCAACTCCCGGTTCTGCCAGGAACCGCCACCGCTATCGCTACCGGCGGGCCGCTGCCGCGCGGTGCCGACGCGATCGTCATGGTAGAGCATACCCACCCGATGGAGGCGGAGGGCATCGAAGTGGGGCGTGCCGTCTTGCCCGGACAATTCATCTCCGGCGCCGGCTCGGACATGGCGCGCGGCGAGGTCGTGCTGCGGGCCGGGACGGTAATCGGCGCGCGCGAGATAGGAATGCTGGCTGCCTGCGGAACCGCACAGGTGACGGTGGCTCGCAAACTGCGCGTGGCGGTCCTCTCCACAGGCGATGAACTCGTGCAACCGGGCGAGCCGCTGCGGCCGGCCGGCATTTACGATGCCAACGGGCCTATCATCAGCGCGGCGATCACCGAGAACGGGGGCGATGCCCATTTTCTCGGGGCGTTTGCGGACGACGAAGCCAGGCTCGAGAAGGCGATGCGCGCGGCACTCGCAGCCCATGACGTGCTGATTCTGTCCGGCGGCACCTCAAAGGGGGCCGGAGATGTCAGCTATCGTATCATCAGCCGCCTCGGAGAGCCGGGCATCATCGCCCACGGCGTTGCGCTCAAGCCCGGAAAACCACTTTGCCTGGCGGTGTGCGACGGCAAGCCGGTCATCATTCTGCCGGGGTTCCCGACCTCGGCGATGTTCACCTTCCACGACATGGTGGTGCCCGTATTGCGGCGCATGGCGGGGCTGCCGCCGCGTATAGATGCGCAGGTGAGTGCGCGGCTTCCTTTGCGCGTCGCGTCCGAACTCGGGCGCACAGAATTCGTCATGGTCTCGCTGGTGCAAGGACGCGATGGGCTTACGGCCTATACGACCGGCAAGGGCTCGGGCGCCATCACCTCCTTCGCCCAGGCCGATGGTTTCATCCGCATCGAAGCCCTGGCCGATCACCTGCCGGCGGGCAAGAAAGTGCCGGTGACCCTATTCACGCCGCAGGTGCGCGTGCCCGATCTCGTTGTCATTGGCAGTCATTGCACCGGCCTTGACCTGGTCATAGGAAAACTCTCGCGCGACGGGGTTTCAGTGCGTTCGCTGGCTGTCGGCAGCCTGGGCGGCCTTGCCGCCGCCAAACGCGGTGAGTGCGATCTTGCACCGATCCATCTCTTCGATCCGGCAACGCAGGCCTACAACACGCCGTTCCTCAGCGATGGCGTCGAACTCGTGCCGGGCTGGCGGCGCATGCAGGGTCTCGTATTCCGTCCCGGCGACGAGCGCTTCGAGGGCCGCAGCATAGAGGAGGCGGTGCAAGCGGCTCTAGCCGATCCCGAATGCATGATGGTCAATCGCAACCAGGGCGCCGGCACGCGCATCCTAATCGACCAATTGCTCGGCCCTTCACGCCCCGATGGCTACTGGAACCAACCGCGCTCGCACAATGCCGTCGCTGCCGCGGTCGTCCAGAAGCGCGCCGACTGGGGCGTCACGATAGAGCCGGTGGCGCATGCGGCCGGGCTCGGTTTCATACCGCTGATGCAGGAACACTATGATTTCGCGCTGGTTTCGGACCGCAAGGAGCAGCCGGCGGTGCAGGCATTCCTTGCCGCCTTGGTGTCGCCCGACATGAAGGAAGCGCTGGAGCGGGCGGGGTTCGGTCGGGCCATTTAACGATCGGCCAACAGCGCTGCAAGTCGCTCGGTTCGGCCAGGTTGCCCAGGATTCCGGCATAGGCCGAATAAAGGTGTTGGTTGACGACAGGTTTGCAAGGTGGGCATCATGTCTTTGACCATGACAACGACCATACTCGACCTTACGGGCCTGAAATGCCCTTTACCGGCGTTGAAAACCCGCAAGGCTCTCAAGGGATTGAACCCAGGCGAGCGGCTGGAGGTGCATTGCACGGATCCGCTGGCGATCATTGATATCCCGAATTTGCTCGATGAAATGGGCGAGAGCCTTCAATCGACGAAACGCGACGGCGATCGCTTGGTGTTCCTGATCGAGAAAATACAGGCAGCGACAACATGACAGGGTTGCACAACGGCCTCCTGCGGCGTTTTGATGCTAAGCGATAGGACTCTCGCTGGTCGTGTAATGAATATATCTTGCCTCATGTTCAACACCCTGGCCCGTGCGAAATGTCTTTAAAGGAAACGGGCGTTTCGCTCGGGGGAGATCAGGACATGACGATGCAGGAAAGGCGGCGGAAAGATCGCGGCCCCAAAGGGCGGCCGCTGGACGATTCCGCCCTCGGCGAGATTCAGGGTCTTTTGACCAACCGGGAGCGGCGGCGCGACCTTTTGATTGAGTTCCTGCACCTGATTCAGGACCGCTATGGGCATCTGTCGGCGCGGCATTTGCGAGCGCTGGCGCACGAGATGAAGCTGGCGCAGGCCGAAATCTATGAGGTCGCCTCTTTCTACGATCATTTCGATGTAATCAAGGAAGGCGAAACGCCGCCGCCGGCGCTCACCATCCGGGTCTGCGATTCGGTAAGTTGCATGCTGGCCGGAGCCGAGACGCTGGTCGCCGCTTTGCAGAAGGGCGCGGATCCATCCGCGGTGCGCGTGGTGCGTGCACCTTGCATGGGCCGATGCGCGGGCGCGCCTGCTGCCCGCATCGGCGACAGAGAGGTTGACCGCGCCACGGTTGAGGGCCTGCTCAAGATGGCGGCAACTGGCGACACCGGGGTGAAAGTACCGACCTATACCGGGCTTGCGGCCTATCGCGCCGAAGGCGGCTACCAACTGCTTGAGCAGATGCGCAAGGGCGAAGTGACAGCCGACGCGCTGATGGAAACCATGCAGAGCGCCGGCCTGCGCGGCCTTGGCGGAGCAGGTTTCCCGGCCGGCAAGAAATGGGAGTTCGTGCGCTCCTATGCCGGGCCGCGGCTGATGTCGATCAATGGCGACGAGGGCGAACCGGGCACGTTCAAGGACCGTATCTATCTGGAGCGCGATCCGCACCGTACCCTGGAAGGCGCGCTGGTCGCCGCCCATGCTGTCGAGGCCGAACGCATCTATTTCTACATGCGCGACGAATATCCGGCGGTGCTGCATATATTACGCACCGAGATCGCCGCGCTGGAAGCGGCCGGCATTGCCGAGCCGGGCTTTATCGAGCTTCGCCGTGGTGCCGGCGCTTATATCTGCGGCGAGGAAAGCGCGATGCTGGAGTCGATCGAGGGCAAACGCGGCCTGCCGCGCAACCGCCCGCCCTATATCGCCGAGGTCGGCCTGTTCGGCCGCCCGACGCTCAACCACAATATCGAAACGCTTTGGTGGATCCGCGACATCGTCGAAAAGGGCGCCGAATGGTTTGCCGGCCTCGGCAAGCCCGGCCATCCGGGCATCCGCTCGTGGTCGGTTTCGGGCCGCGTGAAGAACCCCGGCGTCAAGATGGCGCCGGCCGGCATCACCGTGCGCGAACTGATTGAGGAACATTGCGGCGGCATGGAAGACGGCCACACCTTCAAGGCCTATCTGCCAGGAGGCGCTTCGGGCGGTATCCTGCCGGCTTCGATGGGCGATATCCCGCTCGATTTCGGCGGCGAACTGGCCAAGCAAGGCGCGTTTGTCGGCTCGCATGCCATTGTCGTGTTCTCCGATCACGACAGCGCCAAGGCAGCAACGCTCAACCTGCTTAAGTTCTTCAAGCATGAGAGTTGCGGCCAGTGCACGCCCTGTCGCGAGGGTACCGGCAAGATGGTGGCGCTGTTGCAGAAGGACGGCGCACTTGACGAGACCGCTCTGCGCGACCTCGAATCCGTGATGCGCGATGCGTCCATCTGCGGCCTGGGCCAGGCCGCGCCAAACCCGGTCAACCACCTGTTGACGCACTTCCGTGAGGAGCTCTGAGATGGCGGGCACAATCCAATTCACCCTTGACGGTAAACCGGTCACGGCTGCCGAAGCCGAAACAATCTGGGACGTTGCCAAGCGCGAAGGCAATGAAATCCCGCATCTGTGCCACGTCAACATGCCGGGCTACCGCACCGACGGCAATTGCCGCGCCTGCATGGTGGACATCGAAGGCGAGCGCGTTCTGGCTGCCTCCTGCATCCGCAAGCCGACCAAGGGCATGGTGGTCAAGACCGACACCGAGCGCGCGGAAAAATCGCGCGAAATGGTATTCGAGTTGCTCGCCAGCAATATGCGTCCGGCCAATGACGGTCCCGACAACCAGTCGGCGTTCTGGCAATGGGCCTCATCGATGGGGATTTCGGGCAGCAGCCGCTATCCGTCCAAATTCGACGCCGCCGAAGTGGCCGAGTTCGATATTTCCAACCCGGCCATTGCCGTCAATCTCGACGCCTGCATCGCCTGTGGCGCCTGCGTGCGCGCCTGCCGCGAGGTGCAGGTCAACGACGTGATCGGCATGGCCGATCGCGGTGGCCACACCGTCCCCGTCTTCGACATGCATGACCCGATGGGGCTCTCCACCTGCGTCACCTGCGGCGAATGCGTGCAGGCCTGCCCGACGGGCGCGCTCTATGAAAAGACGCTGATGGACCCCGCCGCCAAGACCCGCGCCATTCAGGCGTTCGACAGGGTCGTGGATTCAGTGTGTCCGTTCTGCGGCGTCGGCTGCCAGACCAAGGTTGCGGTCAAGGACAACAGGATCGTCCAGGTCGATGGCCGCAACGGTCCGGCCAACGAAAACCGCCTGTGCGTAAAGGGCCGCTTCGGTTTCGACTATGCCATGTCTCCCGATCGCCTGACCAAGCCACTGATCCGCCGCGACGACGCGCCCAAGGCCGGCGACATCGACCTGCGCAACGTCGACCCGTTGACCGTGTTCCGCGAGGCAACATGGGAGGAAGCGCTGGAACGTGCCACCGGCGGCCTGAAGAAAATCCTCAAGGAAGATGGCGGCCAGGCGCTGGCCGGCTTCGGTTCGGCCAAGGGCTCCAACGAGGAGGCTTATCTGTTCCAGAAATTCGTCCGCCTGGGTTTCGGCACCAACAATATCGATCACTGCACCCGGCTTTGCCATGCCTCCTCCGTCGCCGCTCTCATGGAAGGCGTCGGCTCCGGCGCGGTCTCCGCACCGTTCATGGATGCCATGAAAGCCGATTGCGTCATCATCATCGGCGCTCGCCCGACCACCAACCATCCGGTCGCGGCGACCTATTTCAAGCAGGCGGTCAAGAAGGGCCTCAAGCTGATCATCATGGATCCGCGCGGTCAGGACCTGATGCGCCACGCCACCCATTTCCTGCAGTTCACGGCGGGTAGCGACGTGGCTATGCTGAACGCGCTTTTGCATGTGATCGTGGAAGAAAAGCTCTATGACGAGCAATATATCCAGGCCAACGTGACCGGCTTCGAAGCGCTCAAGAAGAAGGTCAAGGATTTTTCGCCGGAAGCCATGGCGCCGGTTTGCGGCATCGATGCCTCGGTGCTGCGCGAGGTGGCGCGCACCTATGCCAAGTCCGAGCGCTCGATGATCTTCTGGGGCATGGGCGTTTCGCAGCACACCCACGGCACCGATAATTCGCGCTGCCTGATCGCGCTGGCGCTGATTACTGGCCAGGTCGGGCGTCCCGGCACCGGCCTGCATCCGCTGCGCGGCCAAAACAATGTCCAGGGCGCGTCCGACGCCGGCCTGATCCCGATGTACTATCCCGACTACAGGTCGGTGGAGAACGTCGATATCCGCAGCGAGTACGAGAACTTCTGGGGGCAGACGCTCGACCCCAAGCGCGGCCTCACCGTGGTGGAGATCATTGACGCCATCCATGCGGGCGAGATCAAGGGCATGTATGTCATGGGCGAAAATCCGGCCATGTCCGACCCGGATCAGATTCATGCCCGCGCTGCCCTTGCCAAGCTCGACCATCTGGTGGTGCAGGATATTTTCATGACGGAAACCGCCTGGCATGCCGACGTGATTTTGCCGGCTTCGGCGCACGCCGAGAAACTTGGCACCTACACCAACACCAACCGACAGGTGCAGATCGGCCGCCCGGCGCTCGATCTGCCCGGCGAGGCCCGCCAGGATCTCGACATCATCATTGAACTCGCCCGCGGCATGGGTCTCGACTGGAACTACAGCCATGTCTCGGAGGTCTATACCGAGATGGCGCATGTCATGCCCTCGCTGGCCAACATCTCCTGGGAGCGCATCGAACGCGAAGAATCGGTCATCTATCCGGCGGATGGTCCGGGCGTGCCCGGCAACGAGATTGTCTTTACCTCCGGCTTCCCGACCTCGGACGGGCGCGGCCGCATCGTGCCGGCCGACCTTTCGCCGCCTGCCGAAGTGCCGGACGAGCAGTATCCGCTGGTGCTGACCACCGGACGCATGCTCGAACACTGGCACACCGGGGCCATGACAAGGCGCGCCGGGGTACTCAACGCCATCGAGCCCTATGGCATAGCCGCGATGAACCCCTACGAGATCAAACGGCAGGGTCTTGGCGTCGGCGACATCGTTCAGGTCGAGACCCGCCGAGGTTCCGTCGAGGCGATCCTGCGCGCCGACCGCGAGGTCGCAGACGGTATGGTCTTCATGCCCTTTTGTTTCAACGAAAGCCCGGCCAACAGGCTCACCAACCCGATGCTCGACCCCTACGGCAAAATCCCCGAGTTCAAATATTGCGCCGCGCGAATTATGTCGGCAGCAAAGGCGGTCGAAGCTGCCGAATGACAGCGTTGTGAAAACGTTCCCGGCGGATGCCTGAAAGCCGCCGGGACAGTCGAAGTTCGTGCGGCGTGAATGCCTCGATGAACTGGTTGACCGCGCTCCACGGTGCCGTCATCGGTTTTGTTACCACGGCTTAATGGGTACGCAGAGAGGCCTGCTACGCGGCCATTATGCGGCAAGAATTTCGAACTTCTCGCGCTCAGCCGTTGGCCACGGTCCACCGCTGGGTCGTTCATTTCGCGCCGTTACTGCTTGAACGCTTCAACCGGAGAAAACGTCCGGTCACCGGCAAGTGGATGAAACTTATGTCCTGGTGTGTGGTCGCCGGATGTATCTTTACCGCGCCGTCGACAGCGTGGGCGACACGGTCGAGTTCTTCTTCAGCGAGAAGCGTGACCTGCCGGCTGCCAAACGCTTTATCCGCAAAGCGCTGAAACGTCATGGCCGACCAGATAGCATCGTCATTGACGGTAGCCAGACGAACCGGGAAGCAATCATTGCCTGCGATGGCGAGAGCCTGCTTCGAGACCAACCGCCACGGCTACTGAAGCCGATCCGCATCCGGCAGAGCCAATACCTCAATAACCGGATTGAACAGGACCATCGACGCGTCAAGCACCGGATACGTTCCATGCTTGGCTTCAAATCGACCACCTGCGCTGCGATTATCCTGTGCGGCATTGAAATGGTTCACATGATGCGGAAACGACAGGCGAGGTACGCGCACAATCCCGCACCGTCACTTGTCGAACGGTTCGAAATCCTGGCTGCGTGAAAACTGAGCAGGAAGCCTTTCTGTGTCTCAATTCCGAGTTTGCGACAGGAGCCCCTCAGGGAACGCTGAATGTCGGCTTGAACCAGGCTGGCGCGAGGTTCTTTTCCAGGTCCAGCGAATTGACGTTCTTGCGATCGATCACTTCGACAGGCGGGCCAACATGGCGATAGACCAGCGTTCCCTCGATCGCCCGGATCGCCTGATCGATGGCTATGCGGCCCTGCAGCGAGGGCGAGTCCGTTGGCGCGGCGACGACCTTGTGCCGGTAGATCGCCCGAAACGTGCTGTGTGTGAAATAATCCGCCAGAACCTTCACCTGGTTGTCGCGGCCCTGCGCGCGCAATAGGCTGACGGCGGCGTCGGCGGTGAGAGCGCTGCCGACGATGTAGTCGATGTCGGGATGTTCCTCCAGCGTCTCCTCGAGCAGCAGGAGTTGGATCTCAAAGCCGGTGTCGCCCCATTTGACCGCCACGATCTCGGCGGAACTTTCCTTCAGGGCGCCCAGGAAGCCCGCTTCGACGAATTTGACCCAGCCCGCGCCCTTGGGGCCAGGAAACCACGCGACCTTGACCGGGCTCGACCCACGCGGGTGCTGGCGCGCCAGATAGTTGCCGACCGAACGGCCCATTTCTTCCCAGGAAACGCCGGCCTTCGCCGTTATACCGTCATCCTCGATATCGTTTACGGCGGCAATGACGGGGATACGCCGGGCGATTTCCTTGATCGTGGGCGTGAGGCCACTATACGATACCGTGCCGACGATAAGTACGTCGGCATCGACGCTGCATGTGCGAATTTGTTCGATCTGCGTTTCGAGATTGGGGTAGCCGCCAGCTTCGACGACCGTCAGCCTGACGCCGGTTGCCCTGGCCTGCTCGACCATGCCGTAATTGACGCTGGCCCAATAGGAGTCTTTCAGGTGAGGATAGGCGGCGCAGATACGCCATGGTTTGGCGGCTTTGCGCACCGGCGTGTAGTCTATCGTGTGTGGCGCTTTGGAGTAATCGAATGCAGGCTGCCAGGAATCGAGACGCCAGGTTTCCGTGGACGTTCCGGCCTCGCTGTGTCCAGCCATGAACAGCAGGCAGGCAACGGCGAGCAGGCACAGGCGATGGGCGATTGATTTGGCGAGCCTCATTTGCATAAGGCTAGACATCTTGGGCGGATCGGGCAAACCATGATTGTGCGAAAGGCATTTCGCGGGCTTGGCATAGGCGGAAGGCTGTTCTTCGCCTTCTTGTGCATCACTGCGTTATCGCTTTCGTCGGGCGTGGCCGGCTGGCTGATCCTGCGCCATATCTCGCTGGCCCAGTCCATGGTCAATGCACAGGCCTTGCCGGCGGTCGGGGCCACCCAGCGAACCGCTGAGCTCAGCGCGCGGCTGGTCGCCATGGCCCCCGCGCTTACCGTGGTCCGCTCCCGCCCCGGCTTGCAGGTCGAGCAGGCCAAGCTCTCCAGCCTCGCTCTCGAGATAAGCCAGTCGCTCAAGGACGTCAGGCAATTGTCGATCGCCCCCGATTTGGTCGAGGAGTTCTCCAGGTCGGTGGAAAAGATGCTGGCCAATCTCAAAAGCCAGGAGGACCTTGTCCGTCGCCGCCTCGATCTGGAACGCGCCTATCGCGACAGGGCCGACAAGGCGGCCAATGCCGCACAGTCGATTTTCCTGCTCGCCGAGACGCTGGTATCCAATGCGTCGGCCGGGGCGTCCGCCGTTACGGCGAACCTCTACGATCTGATCGGCGATCCGGCGCGCAAGGAAGATGCCTACCGTGCCGTCGATCGTCTGATCGAACACGACATCTACCTGATGGAGCGGATGTATGAGTTGCGCCACCGCAGCGCCCAGATAAACCTGCTCATCAATCGCCTGACGCGGGCCCAGACGTCGGAGGAGATCAATGAAATAAGTGCCGTCTACCAAGGGAATCTGCGGGTTGTTCGCCGCAGGGTTTCAAGCATCGACGATCCGGTCCGGCGCGCACAGGCCAAAGACTTCCTCGCGGCGATAGAGACCTCGGCTGGCAACACTCCCGTCTCCGGGACCATTTTCGGGCACCGCGAGGATATGGTTGAACTCGCCGGCACGCTGGAAACGCTGACCCAGGCCAATAGCGATCTTTCGGTGAGCCTGAATGCGGTAGCCAGCAAGATTTTGAGGCAGGCGAGCGAATTCGCCGGTGCCACTGCCAGCCGTGCGGATAACGCGGTACAACTCGGCCTTTATGTGCTGCTGACTGCCCTGATCGGTGCGATCCTGGTTTCGGGGGCGATCGTCTGGTTTTACGTCGAACAAGGCTTGGTTCGCCGCTTGCGCGACCTTTCACGGGCCATGCAGCGGTTGACCGCCGGAGATCTCGCCGTCAGCGTGACGGAGACCGGCGAGGGTGAATTGAGGGCGATGGCCATCGCCGTCAATAGGTTCAGGGACGAATCGCAGCAGCGCCTGCGTCTGGAAAACGAGCGCGCGCGCATCACCGAGGAACTGCGGCGGCACCGCGAGGAGCTTCAACAACTGGTAGAGGAGCAGACCGAGCAGATCAGGCTGACCAATACGCGCCTGCGCCGGGAGGTCGTCGATCATGCCGAGGCGCGCGAACACGCCGAGCAGGCAAGCAATGCAAAGTCGGCCTTCCTCGCCACTATGAGCCATGAAATCCGCACGCCGATGACCGGCATGTTGGGGATGGTGAGTTTGCTGGCGGATTCGGAACTTGATCCGGGGCAGCGCAAGCAACTGTCCATTCTGGCCAGTTCCGGCGAGGCGTTGCTGGGTATCCTCAACGCCATTCTGGACTATTCGAAGATCGAATCGGGAACGGTCGTGGTCGAGCCGGTCGATTTTGCGCTCGGGTCCCTGATGGAGGGTATCGCGGCCCTGATGCAGCCGACCGCCGCCGAAAAGGGGCTCGACCTGACGCTTGATCTCGACTGCCGGCTGGCGCCTCTTCATCATGCCGACGTGGGCAAGATACGCCAGATCATCTTCAATCTGGTCAGCAACGCGATCAAGTTCACGGACAAGGGCGGCCTGCGGGTCGCGGTGGAACTCGAAAGCGCGCGCGAGGCTTCTCAAATGGTGCGCGTGACGGTTGCCGATACCGGCATCGGCATTGCCGCCGACCATCTGGACGACGTGTTCCAGCCGTTTCTGCAAGTAGACGCTTCCATTACCCGGCGCTTTCGCGGCACCGGGCTGGGTCTTGCCATCAGCCGGCATCTCGCCAACCTGATTGGCGCGGACCTCACGCTCACTTCGGAGATCGGCCGCGGCAGCATGTTCACCCTCACCATGCCGCTGCAAGCGGCAACTGGCGCGCTGCCGCAGGCAACCGACGGACCCGGCCGAGAGGGGCGCAGCGCTTCGCCTCGAAACATTCTCCTCGTTGAAGATGACGATGCCACGCGGCTGGTTGCCCAAACCATCCTGTCGAAAGCCGGGCACTGCGTGAAATCCGTCGGATCTGGCCATCTCGCCCTAGAGGCGCTGGCGGCGTTTAGCCCTGACATCGTGGTCATGGACATCAGCCTTCCGGACATGAACGGAATGGAGACGGCAAAGCGCCTGCGCATCGCCTCGAACCGTCCGGGGTTGCCGGTCATCGCGATGTCGGCACATGTCTTCAAGGAAGACGTGGAACGGCATCTGCGCTCCGGCATGGATGCTTTCGTCGCCAAGCCGATCGATCGCGAGCGGCTGCTGGAAGCGATTGCGGCGCTGTCGGGCGAACCGCCTTCCCCGGCACCCGTCGCCGCCGCGCTGGATGCGTCGATCTACGCGGCCGATATCGACGCCCTAGGCATCGAAACCGTCAGGCGCTTGCAGGACATAGCCCGCGACAGCCTTCCGCGCCGGTTCCGCTTGATGGGCGAAGCCTTGCGGGTCGAGGATCGGCAGGCGCTCCGGGACCTGGCCCACTCGACACGCAGCGCGGCGGGCTCGATCGGCTTCCTGCGGCTTTTGCAGAGTGCCGAGGCGCTTGAGACAGGATGTGCCCGGCGTCCAATTCCGCAACTTGGCCGGATGGTTGCCGATTGCGAGGAGGCTTTCGCAGAGGGCGTGCGGCAGTGGGAGGAACTGGCTACCCAACCCACGGAAACTGACGGAGCAGTCGGGACCTGCTAGGCTGCGTTCGCTGCGAAAAAGTAGCCTTCGCCGTGAGACGTGACGATGATCCGGGGAGAGCGGGGATTGTCCTTGAGCTTCTTGCGCACGCGTCGCACGATCACGTCGACGGTCCTGTCGCTCGGGTCCCAGTCCCTTCCTGAAATTTCATGCAGCAATCGCTCGCGCGAAAGCACCTGGCCGGGATTGGAGGTCAGGGCGGCCAGCAGTCTGAATTCGGCGCGCGTCATCTCGACATAGACGCCGTCCTCGGCCCGCAAGGTGCGGCGCGAGACATCCAGCGCCCAGCCGTCGAAACAACGCAGGCCCGACGCGCCGCCGCTATGCCGGTTGTGGCCGAGGCGGCGCAGGAGGCCTTTCACGCGGGCAAGAAGCTCACGGTGCTCGACCGGCTTGGTCACATAGTCGTCGGCTCCGATCTCCAGCCCGACGATCCGGTCGATGGTGTCGGTCCTTCCGGTGACGAGAATGATGCCGGCATTCGAGTGCTCGCGCTGTTCGCGCGTCAGTTTCAACCCGTCTTCCCCTGGCAGGTTGATATCGATCAGCAGGAGATCGGCCGGATGGCGCTCGATGATGGCACGCATCTGGCCGCCATCGGCGGCTTCGCTGACGAGATAGCCTTCGGCCGCAAAATAGCTGGCGAGCTTGGACCGCGTCACCGGGTCGTCTTCGACGACGACGATATGATGTTGAACCGGCATGGTGCATCTCTCCCCGACACGCCTGTTAACATATTTTCACAAACCAGACCATAGATTTTACTTAGCCACCGACACCGGTTCACGAGTCCCGGTTATGGTTGCAGGGCTGGGAATGAAACGGACATCCACTGATCCTGGCTGTCCTGCTTGCCGGCGAAGAGGAGCAACAAAATAAGTGGGGAGAACTCGGTGAAGAAACTTATCCGGTCCACATGCCTGGCGACAGCTTTCACGCTGCTTGCGGGGGCGGCATTTGCGGAAGATTCCACGGACGTCATCAAGATTCCGACGCACAACTGGTCAAGCCAGATCGTCGGCGCGCACATTTTCGGCAAGCTTTTGGAGAAGACCGGCGCAACTGTGGAGTATGTATCCTCCGACAGCCAGGTCGTTTACACGGCCATCTGCGAAGGCGATATCCATCTCGCCAACGAAGTATGGGAAGGCGCTTACGGCGTTGCCTTCCAGAAGGTCGTGGATGAAGGCTGCGTCATCGACGCCGGGACTCACGACGCCAAGACCCGCGAAGAATGGTGGTATCCAAGCTATGTCGAGGAAATCTGCCCCGGCCTGCCCGCCTGGGAAGCCCTGAACGCCTGCGCGGAAAAGTTCTCGACGGCCGAAACCAGCCCGAAGGGGCGATTCCTCGGCGGCCCCGTCGACTGGCTGAAGCACGACGAAGAACGGGTCAAGGCGCTCGGCATAAACTTCGAAGTGGTCAATGCCGGTTCGGCGGCCGCTCTGTGGGCGGAACTCGACTCTGCCGAGAAGCGCAAGGAGCCCATCGTCCTTTTCAACTGGACGCCTAACTTCATCGAAGCGCTCTATGAGGGCAAGTTTGTGGAGTTCCCGGCCTTCGATCCCAAGTGCAAGGACGATCCGTCCTGGGGCACCAACAAGGACTTGGCCTACGACTGCGGAAATCCGAAGGACGGCTATCTGAAGATCGGCGTCTGGAAGGAATTCCCCAACAAATGGCCCAAGGCCTACGCGGTTCTTCAGAAGATCAACTTCACCAATATGGACGTCGCCGTTCAGGCCAAACTTGCCGACATCGACAACATGGAGCCGGCTGCTGCCGCCGACAAATGGCTGGCCGACAATGAAAGCCGCTGGAAGGTGTGGCTGGAGGCGGCCAACTAAGGCCACGCCAGCATCGCTCCCATCGGGGCGCCGGCATCCGCGTGCCGGCGCTCCGTTTGGACATACGCCATGAGCCGTCGCCATCGACAGCGGAGACCGTGATGACCGAAGCCAAGATTTCATGCCGCAATCTCTGGAAGCTTTACGGGGGCGACCCCAAGGGCCTGTTGCGGCAGCATGGCGGCAAGCCGTCGGCGGAAGCCATTCGCGCCAGCGGTTATGTGTCGGCCGTGCAGGACGTGTCGCTCGACATCATGCCCGGCCAGATCCTGGTGGTCATGGGGCTGTCGGGATCGGGGAAGTCGACGCTGTTGCGCTGTCTCGCCCGGCTCGTGGAGCCAACGGCCGGCGAGGTGATCTTCGAGGGCAAGAACCTGCTCGCGGCCTCCGACGCCGAAATGATTGAACTTCGCCGGCACAAGATGGGAATGGTTTTCCAGAATTTCGGCCTGCTTCCGCACCGCACCGTGCTCGAGAACGTGGCGTTTCCGCTTCAGGTGCAGGGGATGGGCCGGCAGCAACGCGAAGCGCGCGCGCGCGAGGTCGTGGAACTGGTCGGCCTGCACGGCCGCGAATCCTACTACCCTCGCGAACTCTCCGGCGGCCAGCAGCAGCGCGTCGGCATCGCCCGGTCGCTCGCCGTCGGACCGGACGTCTGGTTCCTCGACGAACCTTTCTCCGCTCTCGATCCCTTGATCCGCCGCGAAATGCAGGACGAGTTCCTGCGCCTTCAGCAGATGCTCGCCAAGACCATCCTCTTCATCACCCACGATTTCAGCGAGGCCATCCGCGTTGCCGATCGCATCGCGGTCATGAAGGACGGCGTGGTTGAGCAGATAGGCACTGCCGAGGAAATCGTCACGCGGCCCGCGACGCCTTATGTGGCGGAGTTCACCCGCGAGGTTCCGCGCGACCAGTTCCTGTCTGTCGCATCCGTCATGGCGCCCGCGACGGGACGGGCGCCGCAGCCCGGCGCGCTCCAGAGCCGGACCCGGCTGGTGAATGTCGCGCGCCAGGTCCTTTCCTGCGATGAGCCGATCGACGTCGTCGACGAACAGGGCGTGCTGGTCGGCGCCCTGGGCAGGCCAGCCGTCATCGATGCCCTTTACGGCAAGGAAATGCATCCGTGACTGCGTTGGCCGCCCCCGCCTCGCGCGCGATAGGCGAAGCCAACCGAATGGCCGGCCTTGCCAAACTGGCGATCGTCGTCCTGCCATTCGTCACTATCCTGCTGCTGATACCGCTTCTGCCCGGTTGGGCGATCCAGGTTCCGGCGGGCTGGGCAATCCCCTTCATCGACTGGATGAACGCGGCTTTCGATCAGATGCGCCGCTACGAGATTCTGGGCCTGTTCACGGTCAGGGATGTCACCCGCGCGGTGGCGGAGGTGATCAACTGGCCGTTGGTGTTCATGGAAGGGCTGCTGGCCACCGGCTTTCCCAAATTCGGCCTGCCGCCGCTGCCGTGGATCATGATCGCCGGGCTGGCGGGTATATTGGGATGGCACCTGAAGGGAGCAGCACTTGGGGTGCTTTCTGCCGGCGGGGTCGTCTATATGGCGATCTTCGGCAAATGGGAGCTTTCGATGATCACCCTGTCGGTGGTGCTTGTCGCAGTGCCTATCGCTGCGATCATCGGCATGGGCCTCGGCATCGTCGCGGTTAAGAAAAAGTGGTTTGAAGGGCTGCTCGTACCGTTCCTGAACGTCATGCAGTCACTGCCGCACTTCTCCTACCTGATACCGATTGCGATCTTCATCGGGGTGGGACACAAAGCGGGAGCGATCGCGACCATCGCTTTTGCCGTCCCGCCGATGGCGCGGCTTACCATCCTGGGCCTCCGGGGTATTCCCGAGGAAATCCGCGAAGCCGGCAGGATGGCCGGCTGCACCCGGCTGCAAATGCTGTTCATGGTCGAGATACCGGCGGCCAGGCAGGCCCTGCTGGTCGGTATCAACCAGGTCATCATGCAGTGCCTGGCCATGGTGGTCATCGCCGCTTTCGTGGGAGCGAGGGGGCTCGGCCAGGACCTGCTCTTCCGCTTGCAATCGCTCAAGGTCGGGCAGGCGCTGGAAAGCGGCATTGCAATCGTGCTGATGGCGATCGTGCTCGACCAACTTAGCCGGGCCGCCGCCTACAAGCAGCCGGCACGGCCGGTCCCCGGTCCGTTCTGGAAACGCTATCCGCATCTGACGCTGACCGTCGCCCTTATTCTTGCAACGGCCGCGCTCGCCTTTCTGGTGCCTTATGCCCGGACATGGCCGGCTGACCTGACGATAAGCACGGCACCGATCTGGGAGGCGATGATCGACTGGTTCACGACCACGTTCTACGCTCCGCTGCAGTTCTTCCGCGATGGGGTGCTGCTTTACGTGCTGATCCCGACCCGGGATCTTTTCCAGCATATTCCGTGGACGGCGCTGGTCGCGTTGGTGGCGATCGCCGGATGGTCGCTGGGCGGTGCCCGGCTTGCGCTGGTCGTTTCCGGGTTCATCCTGTTCGTCGCCTTCGCCGGGTTCTGGGACCGATCGATGATCACCGCCTATATGGTCACGGTCGCCTTGGCGGTCTGCCTGCTGGTCGGTCTGCCGCTGGGCATATGGGCATCGCGCAGCGCGAGGCGCGCGCAAATCGTCAACGGCTTGTGCGACACCCTGCAAACGTTCCCGTCGTTCATCTACCTGATCCCCGTGATCATGCTGTTCAAGGTGGGGGACGTCGCCGCCATTTCGGCGGTCGTGATCTACGCCATGATCCCGATCGTTCGCTATACCATCTTCGGCCTGCGCAACGTGCCCGCCGAGATCATCGAGGCCGGCATCACGTCGGGATGCACGAAGCGGCAGCTCCTGTGGAGCATCCGCATGCCGCTGGCCATTCCCGAAATCATGCTCGGCATCAATCAGACGATCATGTTCGCGCTGTTCATGGTCATTATCGCGGCCTTCATCGGGACCAAGGATCTCGGCCAGGAAATTTTCCGCGCGCTGACCTTCAACGACGCCGGCAAGGGGCTGGTGCTCGGCCTGTGCGTGGCGTTCATGGGCCTGACGGCCGATCAGTTGATTACCGCATGGGCGACGAAACGAAAGCGCCTGCTAGGCCTCGCGTGAGGAAATGGCTGACGGCTGGAAGGCACTGAGGATTGACCTCGCAATCCAAGCGCCCGATGAAGTGGTTGAGTTGCTGGGACCATATAAGGTCGTAGCCGTCGCGCTGGACCAATGCCACTAGCCGACAAGGTGGATCGCAATTCAGCAGGATAGAGCAGCCCGGTAGCTCGCATGGCTCATAACCTAGACCACATGTTCGCCTGAGACTGGGCACGTCCGTCTCGTAATGTGTGGAGGCGAGATCGCCGACACCCCCGCGGCGCTGTTCAGCATCGCAAAGCAGCCGCTTAAAATGCCAACCCAGATGAGCCAGAGCCTCCGCTAAATCGGTCCGTCTAAAGTCTCAAAAACTCTGACGACGAACACTGGAATTGCTCAACACCGATCTTTCGGAGTCACCTGCGACAAAAAGCTTGACGTCAGCAGAGAACGAGTGGATTTTATCCATGGGAAAAAAACAAGACTAACAGGAAAGTGGGCCGCCGCCACCAAGCGCGGAGAAGCCTTGCAACCAATGGGGGATGTGATGAGCGCACACACGGACGTCGCGGCTGTTGGCAGCGGCGACATTCTGCATCGAACGATCAACTGGCACGGTGCTTTCTGGGTGGCGAGCGGCGTGCCTGCCTTGGTCCTCTTCTCGATCGGCGGCATCGCCGGGACCACCGGCACGCTGGCGTTCGTTATCTGGATGGCATCGATCTGCCTCGGCCTGATCCAATCTTTCACCTACGCCGAGATCGCCGGGCTTTTTCCGTCCAAGTCAGGCGGCGCTTCGGTTTACGGCGCGACCGCCTGGCTGCGCTATTCCAAATTCATCGCGCCGCTTTCGGTGTGGTGCAACTGGCTGGCGTGGACGCCGGTCCTGTCGCTGGGCTGCTCCATCGCCGCGGCCTACATCCTCAATGCGCTGGCTCCGATCCCGCTGATCACGGAAGCGACGCCGGACGTCGTCCAGTATCTTGCCGCCAATACCGGTGCCAGTGTGGCTGATGCCATCGCCGCCGTAACGGCAGGCGCCACGCCGGCCATCCGCACATGGACGGCTTTCCAGGGTTCGCTTGGGCCGGTCAGTTTCTCGCTCAACTCGGTGTTCTGGATCGGCGTCGTGCTGATGCTGATCACCTTCGCCATCCAGCATCGGGGCATCCTCGGCACCGCAAGTGTCCAGAAATATATCGGCCTGCTCGTCATCATCCCGATGCTGATCGTCGGCATCGTGCCGATACTTACCGGCCAGATCAACTGGGCGAACTACACGCCGCTGGTGCCGCTTGCTGAAGCCTATTCGCCGGGAGCCGGCACATGGAGCATATCGGGCTGGACGCTGGTGTTCGGCGGCATGTTCATCGCGGCATGGTCGGCTTACGCCTTCGAAACCGCGATCTGCTACACCAGTGAATTCAAAGACCCTGGCCGCGATACCGTACGGGCTATCCTGTATTCGGGCTTGCTGTGTCTTATTCTCTACACGCTGGTGCCATTCACCTTCCAGGGCGTCCTCGGGCTGAACGGCATGCTGGCGGACCCGATCGTCGACGGCTCCGGCGTAGCGCAGGCTATGGCGCAGATGGTCGGCGGCGGCGGCTTCGTCACCAGCGTCATGGTCATGCTGATGATCCTCGCCCTGATGCTTGCGATCATGACGGCGATGGCCGGCTCCTCGCGCACACTTTATCAGGGCTCCGTCGACGGCTGGCTGCCGCGCTACCTTTCCCACGTCAACACACACGGCGCGCCTACCCGCGCTATGTGGACCGACCTTGTCTTCAATCTCTTCCTGCTGGCTATCGCCGCAGCCGACGCGACGAGCTACTTCTTCATCCTCGCCGTTTCGAATTGCGGTTACATCATCTTCAACTTCCTCAACCTGAACTCCGGCTGGATCCATCGTATGGACAATGGCCACATCAAGCGGCCGTGGCGCGCGCCGACCTTCATGATCGCCATCGGCGCCATCCTGTCCTATGTGAACGCCATGTTCATGGGGGCCGGAGCCAAGGTGTGGAACCCCTGGGCGCTATGGGCCGGCCTGATTGCGGCTTCCCTGATCATTCCGGTGTTCTATTATCGGCACTACATCCAGGATGGCGGGAAGTTCCCGGAACATATGCTGGACGATCTCGGTATCCGCCAGGCGGATCTCACCACCAGAAAGGCGGGTATCCTGCCTTATCTGACGCTAGTCGGCGGCTTGGCGGTCGTGCTTTTTGCGAACTGGTTCTTCGTCATCTGAACCAATGGCCTGGGTAATGAAAAAAGGCCGGCGCACGCGCCGGCCTTTTTTCTGTTCGAAGCTTTGTCGTGAAAAGACGAGGCCCGACACATGCCGGGTGCGAAACTGCTCGAACAGCCTGCGGTACACATGCGTCATTGTGTCGAATCGACATGTATGCCTGATGGGCAACAAAGTTTCTTGTAATTCAAGCGACCGTCTGTAGAATGGATAGGCCGGGATACGCGATGTGTCAGGTCACCAATCCCACAGATCGCCCGGCGAGTTGGAGGAGACGACTGATGGCGGATGTTTTGCCCGTGCTTCACCAGGGCCATGCCTCGATCATGCTGCATGAAGCTTTTCACGAAGCGCTGGAGATAGTGGCGGACTGGCCGCGCGACGGGATCGAGCCGACGATAGCCATCGAAGGCAATATCGTGCCGGTGACTGCCATTTTCTCCAGATTGGCGGAATGCACCGATATCATGCCGCAGCGGACCCGGGATGCCCTCAGGGCAGCGGCCCGGTCGATGATCGGCATTCCCCAACTCGCGGAAGAGGATATATATGCGCCGGGCGCGATCCGCATGCTTTCACTGTGCCGTGAGCGGCTGGTCTCGTTTGCGGCATCCGATTATCGGGTGCTGGCCATGCACCAAGCGTAGAAGGTCACGGCATGGTTGGCCGAAACAGAGGAGGGTAATGGAATGACAGCACTGGCGCCGAGAACGCGATCGCTCTACGAGATGGTCGGCTCGGAACAGGGGCTCGATCAACTGGTTCAGGCATTCTACGACATTATCGAGCAGGATCCAGAAGCACACGAACTGCATCTGCTGCATCTTCGAGGGCATGGCGTCGCCCATTCCCGTATCGAGCAATTCGACTATCTGTCAGGGTTTCTGGGCGGCCCGCGCCATTATTTGCAAAGACATGGCCATACGCGCTTGCGCGAGATCCACGAATACATCCCGATCGATCAGAAGATGCGCGACGTTTGGCTGGACTGTATGCGCAAAGCCATTGTCCGCACCGCGATCCCCGCCGAGACGGCTGATGTTCTCATGGCGCACCTGACGCACGCCGCCGACACGACCATCAACATGTAGCCGGGCAGGGCACCTAGATCGCCGTGTGCCCTATCGGGCGCACAAAGGACGATCTAATACTTTGAGTGAGCATCGGAATAATCCGAAAACCGGATTCCACTTTTCGGTCCGATGCTCTAGATAAGGCATCGCGTTTGGCCATGCCGTATTTGGCCTTGGCCACTGGGCGGATGGCCTCGTCGAGGATGGCTTGGGCGCGCTTCTCGCCGATCTCGCGGACCATTCCCTCATAGATGGGAGCGATGATGGCGGCTTCGATCCTGCGGCGCTGCAGGATGCCGATTTCGCCTTCGAGGGCCTGATTTTTGATGGCCGGGGTGTTCATGCTCGTCTGCCTTTATGCCTATCCTGCAAGCCGCGAACGGTAGCCGGATTTCGCGTAAGGTCACCGAATTTCCGGCACCTCGACGCCATATTCGGCCGAAGCATCGAAGATCGTGTGCCACAGGCTGCCGGCGAAGCTCGCAAAGACCAGCAGGTTGAAAACCGGCGAGCCGTCGGCGGCATCCGCCGAACGCCACAGATTGACCGTCGTGTGATCGATCGAAGTGGTCGCTGCCGCGCCGACCGGGAAGGTGTCGTTGTGAAAATCGAGCGACGATATCTTGGCCAGCGTCTTTCGAGCGTCGGTGCCGGAAATACGGATCAGCGCCCGGCCGTCGGATTGGTCGGACAGCGAAGCGATGCCCTTGAACGTGTCATGCAGCCGGTCCAGCGGCAAAATCGCGCCCTGGCGTGGCGATAGCGCCATGACCTGATCGGGTCCTGACCAGATGATCGTTATGTCCTTGCCGGCCACCGCCTTGGGCGCGGATGGGGCGGCAACGCCGAAATCCGCCTTGATGGCCTTGGCCGTCGCGGCCCATTTCCCGCGCCGGGCGAAGATGAGGACGAGGTCGAAAGCGCGCACCTCCGACAGGGTGATCCCCGGCTTTTGCGTGGCGGCGCCGTAGCGGCCGGCAATGGCGGCATGCTGCAACGGAGAGCGGACGGTCCAGGTGAAATCAGCCACGCTGACGGCCTCCTTCCGGGTCGTAGAAAACCGGGCTGCAGATTTCGACTTCGTAATCTTCGCCGCGCAACGGGTCGTGGGCGCGAACGACCTCGCCAATGCGCTCGCGGCCATGCTCGACCAGCCCGAGGCCGATCCACTGGTTCAGCATCGGCGAGTGGCAGACGGAAGTGACGTAGCCCTGATCCGTATCCGGACCGACCGGCGCGCCCTTGGGAATGATGTGGGCGCCCGAGCGCAGCCGCCGCGTCGTGTCGACCGGCTTGAGACCAACCACGACCTGACGGTTCATTGCCACCAGCGCTTCGCGCTCGGCCATGACGCGGCCGATGAAATCCTTTTTCTTCGACACCATCTTGCCGAGGCCAAGATCGCCAGCGGTCGTCGTGCCGTTGAGTTCGGGGCCGGCGACATGGCCCTTTTCGACACGCATGACACCCAGCGCCTCGGTGCCGTAGGGGATCACGCCGAACGGTGCGCCGGCAATCATCAGATTGGCCGCCATGGCTTCGCCGTAGCGGGCCGGAACCGAAATCTCGAAGGCCATCTCGCCGGAGAAGGAGATGCGGAACAGCCTGGCCCTCAAGCCGCCGCGCAACGCGACCTCACGCGCGGCCATGAAGGGGAAGCCTTCGTTGGACAGGTCCTCGGAAGGGTTGACGATGGCGCGCAGCAGGTCGCGGGTCTTGGGCCCGGCAATCGAGAATTGCGCCCACTGGTCGGTGCACGAGGTCAGCTGCACGTCGAGTTCCGGCCACAGCACCTGCCGGCAGAATTCGAGATGCTGCATCACCGGGCCGGCCTTGGCGGTGGTGGTGGTCAGAAAATAGTGATCTTCCCTCAGCCGTGAGGTGGTGCCGTCGTCCATGACGATGCCGTCCTCGCGCAGCATCAGGCCATAGCGCGCCTTGCCGACAGCGAGCGACGAAAAGGCGTTGACATAGACGCGGTCGAGGAAAATCGCGGCGTCGCGCCCCATGACGTCGATCTTGCCGAGCGTCGAGACGTCGCAGAAACCGACACCGTTGCGCACCGCCAGTACCTCGCGGTTGACGGATGTCAGCCAGTCGGTTTCGCCGGCTAACGGATACCACTGTGCGCGCTTCCACAGGCCGGTATCGACAAACACCGCACCGCGCGTCGCAGCCCAATGATGCGACGGCGTCAGCCGCGTGGCATGAAACGCCTCGTCGCGGTGATGGCCGGCTAGCGCGCCGATCGCCACCGGCACCTGCGGCGGGCGGTAGATCGTCGTACCTGTCTGCGGGATCGAGCGCTTGGTGAGTTCGGCCATGATCGCCAGACCGGTGACATTCGAATTCTTGCCCTGGTCGGTGGCCATGCCAAGCGTCGTGTAGCGCTTGAGATGTTCGACCGACTCGAAGCCTTCCCGCTGCGCCAGCGCGATATCGGACGCCGTCACGTCGTGCTGGAAATCGACAAAAGCCTTGTGCTTGCCTGCGACATGCCAGAGCGGCGCGACGGAAATGCTCTCGTCGGCAGCGCTCGGCGCTTCTCCTGCATTGCCGGTACGACTGCACTCCGAAGCCGCTGAAATTCCGGCCTGGTGGCCGTTGCGCAAGCAGGCGGAGAGTGAAAAATCGCCATTGGCCGCACCCACAGAGGTCATTCCGGGGGGAGAGTCGTCCGGCACGAAGGCGGCGATGTCTTCGCGCCATCTAGGCCGGCCGCGATGATGCGAAGACAGGCCGACGGAAGGATTCCAGCCGCCCGACATGGCAAGCACATCGGCTGCGACTTCAGCGCGGTTGCCGTTTGCCAGCGCGACTTCGATGGCGCTTACGCCCTTGGCGCCGCCGTGAACGTCGGCTACGGTGCCATGATGCATGGCAAAACCGCCGCTCTGCGCCAACGCGCGGCAGCGGTCCGGCACAGTGGCGCGCGAATCTACGACTGCCGCGATCTCGATGCCGGCTCGCATGGCCGTCTCCACCGTTTTCCAGCCGTCATCATTGTTGGTGAACAGCGCCAGTCGCTTGCCCGGTGCCGCCGCGAACCGCTCGATATAGGTGCGCACTGCCGACGCCATCATCACGCCGGGTCGATCGTTGCCGGAAAAGACGATCGGGCGCTCGACCGCGCCGGCCGCGACCACGCTGCGCTTGGCGATAATGCGCCACAGACGTTGCCGGACCTGATGTGCCGGCGGCTCGGCAAGGTGATCGTTTACCCGCTCCAGCGCGGCATAGATTCCGCCATCATAGACGCCGAAGACCGATGTCCGGGTCATGATGCGGACGTTCGGCAAGGACTTCAGTTCAGCCAGCGTCGCGACACGCCAGACGCTCGCCGGCGTGCCGTCAATCTCGCCGCCGTCCGAATTCAATCGGCCGCCGGGTACGGGGTCTTCTTCCGCCAGGATAACGCGGGCGCCAGTGCGGCCTGCGGCAAGGGCAGCAGCCAGTCCGGTCGGCCCCGCCCCGACGACCAGCACGTCGCAATGCGCCCATGCCTTGTCGTAGTGGTCAGGATCGGGGACGCCGCTGGTCATGCCGAGACCGGCGGCACGGCGGATGGCGGGTTCGTAGAGCTTTTCCCAGAATTTCGCCGGCCACATGAAAGTCTTGTAGTAGAAGCCGGCAACGAAGATGGGCGACAGTAGCGAATTGACCGCCATCACGTCGAAGCCGAGCGAAGGCCAGCGGTTCTGGCTTTGCGCGATCAGGCCGTCATACAGCTCGATCGTGGTCGCCTTGGTGTTGGCTTCCTTGCGCGCGCCGCTGCGCAACTCGACCAGCGCGTTCGGCTCCTCCGGCCCGGCGGTCAGGATGCCGCGCGGACGGTGATATTTGAACGAGCGGCCAACCAGCTTGACGCCATTGGCGACCAGCGCCGAGGCCAGCGTGTCGCCGGCAAAGCCTGTCATCGCCGCACCGTCGAAGGTGAAGTTGACCGGCGCGTTGCGGTCGATCAGCCCGCCTTTGGCGAGGCGATTGGATTGTGCTGCCATTATTTTGAACCCGCCTTGGCCGCGCCTGCACCGGGCGCAGCCCGGATGGCCGAGATTTCGTGCGACAGCGTATTGCGCTCGACGACGAGCCACGAGCGGCAGCCGCCGCCGTGATACCAGTATTCGCTCATCTCGCCGGCGACGTTGTCGCGCAGGTAGACATAGTCATAAAAGGCAGCCACTTCCGCCGTCGCATCGGTGGTGGCGTCCCGTGCGACCATGGCCGGGCGCTTCGGCTTGGCATCCCCCAGATAGGTGAATTCGCCGTTCTCCCGCTCGCCGCAAAATGGGCATGCAATACGCATTCCTGATCAGCCTTCAGTGCAAATTCGGTTGGGCGCCCTGGCCCTTCTCATCGATCATGGCGCCACGCTCAAAACGGTCGAGGCGGAAGCGCTTGGCTTCCTCATGCGGCGTATCCGTCGCCAGAAGATGCGCGAATACCAGGCCTGATGCGGGTGTCGCCTTGAAGCCGCCATAGCACCAGCCGGCGTTGAGATAGAGCCCGTCGACCGGCGTCTTATCGATGATCGGAGTGCCGTCCATCGACATGTCCATCAGGCCGCCCCATTGGCGCAGGAGGCGTACGCGGCCGATCATCGGCATCAGCGCCATGCCGCCTTCGCACACGTCTTCCATCGTAGGCATGTTGCCGCGCTGGGCATAGGAATTGTAGCCGTCGAGATCGCCGCCGAAGACCAGCCCGCCCTTGTCGGACTGGCTGACGTAGAAATGCCCCGCGCCGAAGGTGACGACCCCGGGAATGAGCGGCTTGACCGCTTCCGATACGAAGGCCTGCAATACATGGCTTTCGATCGGCAGGCGCATGCCGGCCATCGCCGCGACGCGCGACGAACTGCCGGCGACCGCCATGCCGACCTTGCCGGCGCCGATCTTTCCACGGCTCGTCTCGACGCCGGTGACCTTGCCGTTCTGGTCGCGGGTGAAGCCGGTGACCTCGCAGTTCTGGATGACATCGACGCCGAGCCGATCGCCGGCATGGGCATAGCCCCACACGACGGCGTCGTGGCGCGCGGTGCCGCCGCGGCGCTGCATCAGCCCGCCCTGGATGGGAAAGCGCGCGTTCTCGAAATTGAGGAACGGCATCATCTTGCGGATCTGCGCCTGATCCAGTAATTCGGCGTCGATGCCGTTGATGCGCATGGTGTTGCCGCGCCGGGCGAAGGCGTCGCGCTGGGCATCGGAGTGGTACAGATTGACGATGCCGCGCTGGCTGACCATCGTATTGTAGTTGAGGTCCTGCTCCATGCTCTCCCACAGCTTCATCGACAATTCGTAGAAGCCGGTATTGCCGGGCAGCATGTAGTTGGAGCGGATGATGGTGGTGTTGCGGCCGGCATTGCCGCCGCCAATCCAGCCCTTTTCCAGCACCGCAACGTTACGGATGCCGTATTTTTCGGCCAGGAAATAGGCGGTGGCGAGGCCATGCCCGCCGCCGCCGATGATGACCACGTCGTAGTGCGGCTTGGGAGCGGGGTCACGCCAGGTGCGCGGCCAGTTCCGATGCCCGGACAGGGCTGCGCGCGCCAGGGAGAAGATCGAATATTTCATCGTGATTTTTCCGCAGCGCGGGCCGCCGTCAGACGTCCAGGGTATTGTCGCGTTCCCACTGGGTGAAGTGCGAGGCGTAGGCGTTCCATTCTCTCATCTTGAGCTTGACGAAGGCGTCGACAAGTTCCGTACCGAGCATCTCCTTGAACTCCGTACTTGCTTCCAGAAGCCGCAGGGCATCCAGGAGATTGAGCGGAAGCCTCGGCGCATCCTTGATGGTGTGGCCGTCCTCATACATGTTGATGTCGCTGCGCGGGCCCGGATCGAGCTTGTCGCGAATACCGGCGAGACCAGCCGCGAGAATGACGGCCTGCATCAGGTACGGGTTGGCGGCGCCGTCGGGAAGGCGCAGTTCGAAACGCCCGGGGCCGGGGACGCGCACCATGTGGCTGCGGTTGTTGCCGGTCCAGGTCACTGCATTCGGCGCCCAGGTCGCACCGGAGGTGGTGCGCGGGGCATTGATGCGCTTGTAGGAATTGACGGTGGGGCAAATGATCGCCGTCATCGCCGGGGCGTATTTCATGATGCCGCCGAGGAAATGCATGCCCCGTTCGGATAGTCCGTCTGCCGAAGCATCGTCGGCAAAGACGTTCTTCTCGCCGGTCAGATCCCATGCCGAGATATGAGCATGGCAGCCATTGCCGGTCAGGCCGGGGAACGGCTTCGGCATGAATGTTGCGCGCACTCCGTGTCTTTCGGCGATGGTCTTGATCATGAATTTGAAGAAGGAATAACGGTCGGCCGTGATAAGCACGTCGTCGTAGCGCCAGTTCATCTCGAACTGGCCATTCGCATCCTCATGATCGTTCTGGTAGGGTTCCCAGCCGAGGTTGAGCATGGCGTCGCTCGCTTCGGCGATGATGTCAAAGCGGCGCATCAGCGCCTGCTGGTCATAGCACGGCTTGGGCAGGCGATCGTGTTCGTCTGCGATCATCATGCCGTCCGGGGTGGTCAGGAAAAACTCGGGCTCGACGCCTGTCTTGACGCGAATCCCTTGAGCCGCTGCCTCGGCAACGAGCCGCTTCAGCGTATTGCGAGGGGCCTGATCGACCTTCTTGCCGTCCATCACGCAGTCCGATGCCAGCCAGGCAACATCCGGCTTCCACGGCAACTGGATCACCGAATCGGGGTCCGGCACCGCCAGCATGTCGGAGTTGGCGGGCGTCATGTCCATGCCGCCGGCGAAACCGGCAAAGCCGGCTCCGTCTCTCTGCATGTCGGTGATGGCGCGCGTCGGCACAAGCTTGGCCCGTTGGTAGCCAAGCACGTCGGTGTAGGTAATCATGAAGAACTTGACGTCGCGCGCCTTGGCAAAGGCTGCCAGGTCGCTCTGCACGTTCGATTCCGGTTTGGTGTTGAATTCAGTTCCCAAGAATTGTTCCTCCCAATTCGAACGTTTTAAAAGGAGCCCTTGCCGGGAATCCAGTTTGTTCCCGCCAGCGGCACGCCGGCCATGGCGGCCGCCTCTATGGTCAGGGCACAGAGGTCCTCTGGCTCCAGATTGTGCAGATGGCTTTTGCCGCAAGCGCGCGCGATGGTCTGCGCCTCAAGCGTTATCACCTTCAGGTAGTTGGCCAACCGCCGGCCCGCTGCTATCGGGTCGACACGTTTCATCAATTCGGGGTCCTGTGTCGTGATGCCTGATGGGTCTTTTCCTTCATGCCAGTCGTCATAGGCGCCGGCATAGGTGCCGAGCTTCTGATATTCGGCCTCCCAGCGCGGATCGTTTTCGCCGAGGGCGACCAAGGCGGCGGTGCCAATCGACACGGCATCGGCACCCAGCGCCATCGCCTTGGCGACGTCGGCGCCGTTGCGGATACCGCCTGAGACGATGAGCTGAACCTTGCGGTGCATGCCCAGATCCTGCAGCGCCTGAACGGCCGGACGGACACAGGCGAGCGTCGGCTGGCCGACGTTTTCGATGAAGACTTCCTGCGTCGCCGCGGTTCCGCCCTGCATGCCGTCGAGGACCACGACGTCAGCTCCGGCTTTGACCGCCAGCGCCGTATCGTAATAGGGCCGTGCACCGCCGACCTTTACGTAGATCGGCTTTTCCCAGTCCGTTATCTCGCGGATTTCCAGGATCTTGATCTCGAGATCGTCCGGGCCGGTCCAGTCGGGATGGCGCGAGGCCGAGCGCTGGTCGATGCCCTTCGGCAAGGTGCGCATCTCGGCGACGCGGTCGGAAATCTTTTGGCCGAGCAGCATGCCGCCGCCGCCGGGCTTGGCGCCCTGTCCGACAACGACTTCGATGGCATCCGCGCGCCGCAGGTCGCGCGGATTCATGCCGTAACGCGACGGCAGGTACTGATAGACCAGCGTCTTGGAATGGCCGCGCTCTTCCTCCGTCATGCCGCCGTCGCCGGTCGTCGTCGACGTGCCGGAAAGGGTGGCGCCCCGGCCAAGCGCTTCCTTGGCGGGACCCGACAGCGAGCCGAAGCTCATGCCGGCGATGGTGATCGGGATTTTGAGTTCGATGGGCTTCTTGGCGAAGCGCGCGCCGAGCACGACGCTGGTTTCGCATTTCTCGCGGTAGCCTTCGAGCGGATAGCGCGAAATCGAGGCTCCGAGAAACAACAGATCGTCGAAATTGGGGACCTTGCGCTTGGCTCCGGCACCGCGGATGTCATAGATGCCGGTGGCGGCGGCGCGGCGGATTTCGGAAAGCGTGTACTCGTCGAAGGTCGCGGACCGGCGCGGCGTGGTCGGGGGATTCTGGTAAGTCATGCTGTTCTGCCCTCAATACGCGTCGGCGTTGTCTATATTGAAATTGTAGAGCGTGCGGGCCGACCCGTAGCGCGTGAATTCTTCCGGCTTGACGTCCTTGACGCCGGCGCGGTCGAGCAAATCCTGAACGATGGTGATGTGCTCGGGGCGCATTTCCTTCTTGATGCAATCGGCGCCGAGGCTGTGGACGCTGCCGCGCACGAACAGGCGCGCCTCATAGATCGAATCGCCCAGCGCATCGCCCGCATCGCCGAGAACGACGAGATTGCCCGACTGCGCCATGAACGCCGACATGTGCCCTATGTTGCCACGGACGACGATGTTGATGCCCTTCATCGAAATGCCGCAGCGCGACGAGGCGTTGCCTTCGATGACCAGCAAGCCGCCCCTGCCGGTTGCGCCGGCATACTGGCTGGCGTCGCCCTTGATGACGATGGCGCCCGACATCATGTTTTCGCCGACGCCCGGACCGGCCGAACCATGGACGGTGATGGTCGCCTCGCTGTTCATGCCGCCGCAATAATAGCCGACATTGCCTTTTACGTCGACGCTGATGGGCGCATCGACCCCGGCGGCGACCGCATGGCTGCCCTTGGGGTTCAGGACTTCCCAGGCGGTTTCGTTGGAACCGTCCTTGACGGCATGAAGCGCCTGATTGAGTTCGCGCAATGGCGCCTTCGCAAGGTCGAAGACCCGCATGCCCGAGGTCCTTTCCGTCACGTCGATGACATCATGTTTCACGGTTTCAGTGCTCCCAAAAATAGACGGTGGAGGGTTCAGGCTCCCAGACCCTGGCGTCTTCGATGCCGGGCAGCTTCGCCAGAGCGCGATATTCCGTTCCGAACGCCACATACTGGTCCGTTTCGGCGAGAACCGCCGGCTTGCAGGCGATCGGGTCGCGCACCACGCCGAAGCCGTTCTTGGTGCCTACGACGAAGGTGAAGAAGCCGTCGAGATCGACAAGGCTCGATTCCAGCGCCTGACCAAGATCCTGGCCCTTGGCGATCTGCGAGGACAGATAGGCGGCGGCGACCTCGGTATCGTTCTCGGTTTCGAACTTCATGCCTTCGCGTTTCAGATTGCGGCGCACATTGTTGTGGTTGGAAAGCGAACCGTTATGAACGAGGCACTGATCCGGCCCGGTCGAGAACGGGTGCGCACCCATCGTCGTCACCGCCGATTCCGTCGCCATGCGGGTATGACCGATGCCGTGGGTGCCGGTCATCTTCGAGACTTCGAAGCGCTTGGCCACGTCCGCCGGCAGGCCGACTTCCTTGAAGATTTCAATCGCCTCGCCCATGCCCATGACGCGGGCGTTGGGGCGCAGCTCGACTATCGCATCGCGCGCCGCCGTCAGTTTTTCGCGCGGCACGTCGAAGACGGCATGGGTCGACTTGACCGTCATCTTGACCGGGGAGCCGATCTTCTTGCCGAGTTCGCTATCCAGCCCCGCGAAATCCTGTGCCGGCGATGGCGACTGGACCGTGATCCTGCCGTGATCCTTCTGGCCGGGACCGTAAATGGCGATGCCGGCGCTGTCCGGACCGCGATCGGTCAATGAAACAAGCATCTCCGAAAGCATGGCGCCCAGTTGGGGCTCCAGCGCCTTGTCTTTCAGGAACAATCCAACAATGCCACACATCGGCTTCCAACTCCTTCAATTGCCGGCTTAAGTGCTAGCAGTTTTACAAAACCACTTCAACTACCGTGAATTTTTTTTTCATGCTAGAAAACAAAAAGACAGGGTTCGTCACGTCGTCCAGAGAGGCTCTGCACGGCTGGGGCAGGGGGCTTTCGGGCAGGTTTGCAATTTACCTGCAATGAAATTTTTTGCATACCAGTATTGCGTGCGAGGATTTTTGAGGCAGTATGGCGACACCCTTTGCGGCTTCGCCCGGTCGGAGCGACAAAGACCAAGAAACAGGTAGGAGTGAGCATCATGACGGCATCCTGGCGGTTTTCGACATTGGCCGATCGCCATCGCGCCCTCGGGTCCAAGCTGGAAGACTGGAGCGGCATGGGCACGGCCTGGTCCTACGACAAGGACGCGAACGAGGAATACGTCGCGATCCGCACCAAGGCCGGCCTGATGGACGTGTCGGGCCTCAAGAAGGTGCACATCACCGGCCCGCATGCCGCGCATCTGATAGACCTTGCGACGACCCGCAACGTCGAGAAGATCATGCCCGGCCGTTCGGTCTATGCCTGCATGCTGAACGAGGCCGGCAAATTCACCGACGACTGCGTCATCTACCGTCTCGGGCCCAATAGCTGGATGGTCGTACACGGTTCCGGCACCGGCCACGAGGAATTGCAGCGCGCCGCTGTCGGCCGCGACGTCTCGATCCGTTTCGACGACAATCTTCACAATCTTTCCCTGCAGGGGCCGGTTGCGGTCGACTTTCTCGCCAAGCATGTGCCGGGCATCCGCGATCTCAACTACTTCCACCATATGCAGACGCAGCTTTTCGGCTTTCCCGTCATGATCTCGCGCACCGGCTATACCGGCGAGCGCGGCTATGAAATCTTCTGTCGTGGCCAGGATGCGGGGGCGATCTGGGACACGATCGTCAAGGAGGGCAAGAGCATGGGCATCATTCCGTGCCGCTTCACCACCCTCGACATGCTCCGCGTCGAAAGCTATCTGCTGTTCTACCCCTATGATAATTCGCAGAAATACCCCTTTGCCGACGAGGGGCCTGGCGATACACTGTGGGAACTGGGGCTGGACTTCACCGTCAGCCCCGGCAAGACCGGGTTCCGCGGCGCCGAGGAGCATTACCGCCTGAAGGGCAAGGAGCGCTTCAAGATCTTCGGTGTCCTTCTGGACGGCAAGGAGCCGGCCGACGAAGGCGCCAAAGTGTTCCGGAACGGCAAGAAGGTCGGCGTGGTAACCTGCGCGATGGTTTCGCCGCTCACCGGGAAATCCATGGGCATCGCCCGCCTGGATGTCGATTGCGCCGTGCAGGACACCCCGCTCGAAATCCACAACGGCAGCGGCACGATCAAGGCTTCGGCCCATACCCTGCCGTTCGATGACCCGAAGAAACTGAAACGGACTGCGAAAGGCTAACTTGGGAATGCCTGCAACGCCGATCATAAGCCGGCCGGTCTATGGAACGCTTTCGCCGCAGCCCGGCACGGACCACCTCTTCGTCGCCGACGCCGAAGGGGCGTCGGCCATCTTCGACATGGCGCAAAATGCACCTGCCGGCTTTTTCGATAATGCGCGCGTGATCTTCATTCCCGGAGATACCGGCTCGCACTATGGCGAGGCGTTGGCCGGGCTGAAGCCGGCGCAGTTCCATGAAAGCCCGTCCTTTGCCAGCGCGCTGCCGCGCCTGCGGCAGGTGTTGGCCAATGCCCATATGGGCATCCGGCTCTATTTGTCCGGCTCGGAAGGCCTGATCGGCCAGGCCATGCTCGCCGCGATTGAAGCAGGCATCAATCATCGTTCGATCCAAACCGAACATCGGGGCTCGCTGGCGCGGCGGGTGCAGTGCGTGCACTGCAAGGGCATTACCGAAAACGTGACAACACAGCCTGCTACCTGTTCGCATTGCGGCCTGCTGCTTTTGGTGCGGGATCATTATTCGCGGCGCTTCGCCGCTTTCCAGGGTGTCTGCATCAACGCCGAAGATCCGAGCGAAAACCCCTTGAAGGAAGAGGTTTTCAAATGAGCGCCAGCACCAACAAGATCATCGTCACCGTCACCGATGTCGTTCCGGTGACCAATCTGGTCAAGCGGTTCCATTTCCGCCGAAGCGAAGGCGGGCTGTTGCCGACATTTTCGGGCGGCGCGCATGTCGTCATCGAAATGCGCGAGGACGGTCAGACCCGACTCAACCCCTATTCTCTGATGAGTTCGCCGCTCGACACCACCGACTATACGATCAGTGTCAGGCGCGACGACCAGGGGCGCGGCGGCTCGCTGTTCATGCACAGTCAGGTCAAGCCCGGCTTACGCATGGTCATCAGCAACCCGGTCAATTTGTTTTCACTCGATCTCAGGGCAAAAAAGCACCTGATGATTGCCGGCGGCATCGGCATCACGCCCTTCATGGCGCAGATCGCGCAGCTTTCCCGCAATGGCGGTAATTTCGACTTGCATTACTGCAGCCGTGGGCACACGCATGGCGCTTACGCCGAGATGCTGCGTGAGCGTCATGGCGATCGGATAAACCTCTACTACAGCGAGGAAAAGAGCCGTCTTGACCTCGACAGGCTGCTTTCCACCCAGCCGGTCGGCACCCATCTCTATGTGTGTGGGCCGATGCGCATGATCGATGCCGTGCTGACGACCGCCAGGGCGCTTGGCTGGCCGGACGAAGCCTTGCATTTTGAGCATTTCACCGCGCCGCAGAACGGGGCGCCCTTCGACGTCAACCTTGCGGTAAGCGGCAAGCAGATCCATGTCGGCGAACAGCAGAGCCTGCTTGAAGCGATCGAGGCGGCAGGGGTCAACCCGCCCTATCTTTGCCGGGGTGGCGTCTGTGGCCAGTGCGAAACCAGCGTCATCTCCTATGACGGAAAATTCGTGCACAACGACCATTTCCTGTCGGAAGAGGAACATCGCAGCGGCAAGAAGATCATGCCGTGCGTCTCGCGGTTCGAGGGAAAATCCCTTGTCCTGGAGCGCTAGCAGGTTGACTGGATTTAGCCTGGCGGGTGGGTCAGGCTATTTGAAAATGCCGGAGCGTGCTCCATTTCCGGATGGGTGCAAGGCGCTCCGGCGTATCGGGAGGAAACCATGACGATCAATTTCAGGCAGGAAACGTTTCGCGACGATTTCTCGTTCAAGAACAGCCCCGAGCAGGTCCGGCGCTTTCCGTTTCCCTTCCATGAAGACGGCTACATGTATTCGGTCAATATAGAACCGCATGTAAGGAGCAGCAACAAGGATAGCGTCTTCGGGCACCTTTTCGACGTTGACGAACATTATGTCTCGGAGATGCACGACCGCGCGCTGGTGCTTGCCGAAGACCCGCTACGCTGCCAATCGCTTCCGCACATGACACTGGCCGGCTGGGACACGCTGGAACTGCTGATGACGGAGATGGCGCGAGACTATCCGGAGTATTTCACGCTAACGCGGGACGACGACCAGTGGCATTGGATCAACCGGCCGCTCGACATCGACCAACGCTTTACCTTCGGGGACACCTCGACGCTGCCTTATGGCCCGTTGGAATATATAACGCGGCAGAGCCAGGGCGATTTCGCCGTGCTCGACCAGCGTGAGGGCAATCTGTGGATGGATGCCGGCATGATCACCACTCAGGCCGACTGGTCGCTGGATTTCGATATCGGCATGAATTTCTTCGAATGGCATGCACCGGTGCCGCTGGCCCATGAAATGGGCGTGTTCACGCGCGCGCTAAAATTCCTGATGGCCATGCAGCAGGGCCAGCCGGCACGCCGCCTCAACTGGACGATGACGATCAACCCTCGCCTCGACACAAGCCCCGAAAATTATCACAAATGGGGCACGGACCGGATGACGGTCACGCCGGAGAATGTGGGCGAGAAGGTGCATCTTCGCGTCGAAGTGCAGATGTTCTTCCGCCTGCCACGTTCCAACGGCATGCTGTTTCCGATCCGCTGCTACCTGATCAAGATGGACGAACTGGTGACGTCGCCGAAATGGGCACGCCGCTTCCACCGGGTTTTGCGCGACGTGCCGAGCGAATTGGCCGAGTACAAGGGGCTGATGCGCTACCGGCCGACCGTGGTCGAATGGCTGTCCAAACATGACGACGGCGCGCCGACTTCATCGGGGTATGGGCCGGATTAGAAGCGGATCAAAGCAACATCCGATTTTCGGCTAAATCCGATGCTCGACCAAAGAATTCCTGACACGGCTCAAACCTGTCCGCCGCCCTGGCGGTAAGAGATGATCGACAGGTAGCGCATCGGCAGTTTTGTCAGTTCATGTGGGCCGTGCGGGGCATCGGCATCGAAAAACAGGCTGTCGCCGGGCATCATCCGATAGAGATTGCTACCGTGGCGGTACACGACCTCGCCTTCCAGCATGTAGAGAAACTCCATCCCGTCGTGCTGGAACGTCGGAAATACGTCCGAATCTTCCGTCAGCGTAATGAGATAAGGTTCGACGACGACGCCGGCCGTATTGGAACCGATATGACCGAGAAGCGTGTACTGGTGTCCGGCCCGGGTGCCGCGTCGTTCGACATCGACCCCTTCGCCCGCCTTCACGAAGACAGCGTTGCGATCTTCCTCGAATCGTCGCAAAAACGCCGTTACCGGAACACCAAGCGCCCGCGACAGCGATTGCAGCGTCGTCAGCGACGGCGAGGTATTGCCGTTCTCGATCTTCGAAAGCATGCCGAGAGAAATGTTGGTGGCGGCGGCAAGGTCTGCAACCGTGATGCCGAGTTTCTTGCGAAATGCGCGAACTTCGTGGCCGATTGCGACTTCCAGCACCTTTTCCCTGGTGTCGCGGACGGCATGAGGGTCCTGGGTCAGGGGTTTAGGGCTGGCCTTGCTCGCAGCAATCGCGGCAGGAGGTTCTTGCTCATCCGTCGCTGATTTTTTCAATTTCGCCACCGCCAACACCCCTACCGTCCTTGTGGTCGATATTTCACCTTGGTAAACATAATAGCCATGTGGTTCAAGTCCGCCGGCTTTCGGGAGCAAGGCGCGGGCGCAGCAAGGCTAGAGTTTCAGGTTTTGAAGGAAGCGTATCCGGCGTTTTCGAAGTAGTTGCTGCATTCGGCTAGTTCGCTTGAGGACACGAGGTGGCCGGGCGATGTCACTTTAACTAGAGTGCGGAATCGTGGGGTTTATTTTGTCTCCGCAGAATTCAAACCCTGGTTCCCGTAACGGCTTTCCACTCCGCGATCGCGTGGATGCGGTGAAGGCGGCTTTGGAATGCGGAGCGTTGTGAATGGGGTGGAAGGAAGATGTTTCGGATGACGGGGAAGATCAAGACGAGCGCTGAAGGCTTCCCGGTGATTGAAAGCGCTGCATCGTTCGCTCCCGCTTTCGCAGCGGCACATGTGAATTCTCGGCGCGGTTGTTTGGGCTCCTTTCTGACCCAGGTCAAACGTAGCCAATTGACTGTCAGTCGATCGCTACTGACCATATGTGGTAAGAAGATTATCCGACGGAGCAGCTTTTCTGGCGCATTCATCCCATCCGTTCAGAGGCATAGCTTCCTGGGCTTGCAGGGAAAATAATCGTCTTATTGCCACTTACGAAAACGCGCCGGTGAATGTGAGCATGAATTGCCCGGGCCAGAACCTGGGCTTCTACATCGCGACCAAGGCTCACATAATCATCTGGGGACTGGGCATGTGTAATACGGACCGTATCTTGCTCGATGATTGGGCCTTCATCGAGGTCTGGCGTGACATAGTGTGCTGTGGCGCCGATCAATTTTACACCGCGTTCAAAAGCCTGCTGGTATGGGCTTGCACCTTTGAATGATGGCAGGAAGGAGTGGTGAATATTGATCACTCGACCCGCCATCTTCCGGCATACTGCATCCGAAAGAATCTGCATATATCTGGCCAGCACCACAAGTTCAGCTCCACTGTCCTGGATCGCGGTTAAAAGACGGGCCTCCGCGTCGGGCTTATTGTCTTTCGTTACTTTAATGTGGTGAAACGGGATATCGTGATTTACGACGACTTTTTGATAGGTGAGATGATTGGAGACAACGCCCACTATTTCAATTGGGAGAGCTCCGATGCGCCATCTGTATAGCAAGTCATTTAAGCAGTGGCCGAAATTTGATACCATCAACAGCACCTTGGTGCGTTCTGCGGCCGCGAAGATTTTCCATTCCATTCCAAAGTCATTGGCAACAACTGCGAATCCTTTGCTCAATTCATCACTTTCGACCCCCGTTTCCGAACGAAAGGTAATGCGAGCAAAGAATGTACCGGTCAGTTCATCGTCGAATTGCGAGGAATCGGTGATGTTGCATCCTTGTGAGGCAAGATAGCCGGAGATACCGGCAACAATGCCTCGGCGGGATTCACATTGGACGGTCAGAATATAATGTGACACAAAAACACTCCGTTTCGGCTGGATTCCATGTGTTTCGACTTTGGATGGTCGATTCTGGTTTAGCTGCGCGGCCTGATCTTACCCGGATCGTAATGCGCGAACGGCACGATCGTCGCTGGCAGCCGTTTCGAGTGGCCGTCCAGTTTGCCTATCTCCACTTCGGTTCCCAGTTGCGAATGCATGATGTCGACCCGCGCCAGCGCGATGGTCTTGCCGAGCAACGGCGAGCGCATGGCCGAAGTCACCTGACCGATCTGGGCGCGGCCGACATGGATGCAGTCGCCATGGCCGACGGCGACATTGGCGTCGATGTCGAGACCGACCAGTTTGCGGGTCGGGTTTTCCTTGCGCCGGATCAGGGCTTCGCGGCCAACGAAATCGTCTGTTTTCGACTTGAGCGGCACGGTGAAGCCGATGCCGGCCTCGAACGGATCGGTCTGGTCGGAAAACTCATAGCCGGCAAAGATCAAGCCGGATTCGATGCGCAGCATGTCGAGGGCGAGCAAGCCCATCGGCTTCAAGCCATGCGGCTGGCCGGCATCCCATACTGCGTCGAACACCGTCTCGGCATCGCGCGGATGGCACCACACTTCGTAGCCCAATTCGCCGGTATAGCCGGTGCGCGACACTACGATGGGGGCGCCGTTGGCACCGCCAATGCGGCCGATGGTGAAGCGGAACCACTCCAACTCGTCCAGCGCTGGCTGAGTGGGCGGCGTCCAGACAACTTCCTTGAGGATGGCGCGGCTGTTCGGCCCCTGCACGGCAATGTTGTGCATCTGGTCGGTCGAGGACCGCACCAGCACCTTCAACCCGAGCTTCTGCGCCGTCTCGCGCAGCCATTCGCCCGAATAGTCGTCGCCGCCGATCCAGCGGAAATTGTCATGGCCCAGACGCAGCAGCGTGCCATCGTCGATCATGCCGCCGTGCTCGTAGCACATCGCACTGTAGACAACCTGGCCGACGCCGAGTTTCTTGACATCGCGCGTCAGCGTATATTGCAGCAACGCCTCGGAATCGGGGCCGGTGATCTCGAACTTCCGGAGCGCCGACAAATCCATCACCACCGCCTTCTCGCGGCAGCCCCAGTATTCCTCGATCGGCCCTTCCTTGGCGAAATCGTTCGCCAGCCAGTAGCCCTTGTATTCGATGAAGTTGCGGGTGTGCTTGGCAAAGCTGGAATGGAAAGCGGTTTCACGGGTCATTTTTGGCTCGGAATCTGGAGTAACGCGTCTGGCTATCGCCCGCGAGAATTTGTGCTGGCCCGAATAGGTCCGCACATGGATGTCGGTCAGGTCCCAGCCATTCGCCGGCGTCGTGTCGTCCGGGCAGGCCGAGGAGACGCACACGATATCGGTCAGGGCCCGCAGCAGCACATAGTCGCCCGGCCTCGACCACGGCTCGTCCGAATACATCACGCCGTGCGCATCGATGCCGGTATTGAAGAAGAAGTTGACCGCCATCCAGCCGGCGCGGGCACTGACACCGTGGTCGGCCAGCGCGCGGTTGAAATTTTCCGAACAGTTAGCATGGCCCGGATAGCCGATATCGTCGTAATATTTGGCGTAGCAGGCGAGAGCGAAGGCGTCGTGGCGTCCGCAGGTGTCCTGCACCACTTCCACCAGCGGCTCGAAATCCTGATCGTAATATTTGGCGTGCAGGCCGGGCATCGGATAGGCATGGCCCATCAGCGAGCGCGTCGCCGTGACGTCCAGCGCCAGGTCGCGGCCCTTGTCGAGCTTGCGCGCCGAAAAGCACTGGAAGTCAGTGCATTGGCGGCCGTCTACGTCGATGATCTGGAGGTAGTCGCCTGCCTTGACGAAATAGGATTCGGCAGTCTTCGACTTTACCCTCAGGTCGAGCAACGGGTCGGCAAGCGGGTCGGCGAGGTCGGACCGGCCGCGCATACGCGGCCGTGCCCGCTGCACCGTCAGCACCAGCGGCGTCGTTGTATCGTGGCCATCGATTCTCATCGGGCCGCCGGGCGCCGCCGCAATCAGGACACCGTTGCGGGTGGCTGTGAACGTTTGTTCCACGCCTGCGGGCGTCTCGGCATCGAAAAAGCGGATCGCCTCGGCCCCGGCAAGCTGAAGGCGTCGGAGTTCCAGTCCATAGCGAAAACCGCGCAGGCTTTCGTCGCCAGCCAGCAGCAGCGCCTTCAGCCCGGCCGCGTTGGAATTGGATTTCGCCCCCAGCACGCCGGCATCGCTGCGGCCCGCACCGTCGAAAGCGACCAGTTCGCATGGCTGCCCGCCCTCGGCATTGCGCACCGCAATCCGGTCTCCAGCCTCGATCTCGACCAACACCGCGCCCGCTCCGGCAACGTGGTAGCGCTCCATCCCCGGAACCAGCATTCCAGGGCGCAGGACCAGACTCGGGCGCGGAGGCCCAAGCGTAATCACCGGATAGTCCGTCAAAGGCATGATATCCTCGGGTAAGAATTTTTCCTGTACGTCAAATTTCTTGCGTGACAAGAATACCCTCTTCCTCGTGCGGTAGCAAGCTTTGCCACAGGCGTAAAGCGTACCAATCGAGCGTCCATTATATCTGCACCTCGTCATATACGCTTGCATCGCATCGCCGGTTGACAGGTCGATCAAACCAATTAATGTCACTGCCAGTGAAATTTATTTAGCACTAGAGAAGTCTGGGAGGACTTGAATGGCGGGGAGAGTAGCTGTCATTGGCGCGGGGCCATCGGGGCTTGCCCAACTCAGGGCCTTTCAGTCCGCCGCGAGCAAGGGCGCCGCGATTCCCGAAGTCGTATGCTTCGAAAAGCAGTCGGACTGGGGTGGCTTGTGGAATTATACCTGGCGTACCGGCACCGACGAGTATGGCGACCCAGTCCATGGCAGCATGTACCGCTATCTGTGGTCGAACGGCCCGAAGGAATGCCTGGAATTCGCCGACTACACGTTTGAAGAGCACTTTGGCCGCCCGATAGCTTCCTATCCGCCTCGCGCGGTGCTGTGGGACTACATCAAGGGCCGTGTCGAAAAGGCCGATGTCCGCAAATGGGTCCGCTTCGACAGCGCCGTGCGCATGGTTACCTATTCCGACACCAGCGGGAAATTCACGGTATCCGTTTATGACCGCATCAAGGACGAGGTCTATTCCGAGGAATTCGACCATGTGGTGGTGGCGTCGGGGCATTTCTCGTCGCCGAACGTGCCGTATTTCGACGGAATCGACAAGTTTGGTGGGCGCGTCATGCACTCGCACGACTTCCGCGACGCCCTTGAATTCAAGGACAAGGATATTCTGCTGATCGGCCGCAGCTATTCGGCCGAGGATGTCGGCTCCCAGTGCTACAAATACGGCGCGCGCTTCATCGCCAACAGCTATCGATCGAAGCCCATGGGCTTCAAATGGCCGAAAAACTGGGAAGAAAAGCCGCTGCTGATGCGGGTGGACGGCAAGACCTGCCATTTCAAGGACGGAACGTCACGCGACTTCGACGCCATCATCCTATGCACCGGCTATCTGCACTATTTCCCGTTCCTGACTGAGGATCTGCGGTTGAAGACCGCCAACCGCATGTGGGTCCAGAGCCTCTACAAGGGCGTAGTCTGGGACAAGAACCCGAAGCTATTCTACCTCGGCATGCAGGACCAGTTCTACACATTCAACATGTTCGACGCGCAGGCCTGGTACACGCGCGACCTCATCCTCGGCCGCATCAAGCAGCCTTCAAAAGCGGAAATGCAGGCCGACAGCCAGAAATGGGCAGACCGCGAGGCAACGCTCGAGGATGCCGAGCAGGCCATCTGGTTCCAGGGCGACTACACCAAGGAACTGATCGAGGCGACCGACTATCCGACCTTCGATATCGATGCGGTCAACCAGACGTTCATGGAGTGGGAACACCACAAGATGGACGACATCATGGGCTTCCGCAACCACAGCTATCGGTCGCTGCTGACCGGCACCATGGCGCCGAAGCACCACACGCCGTGGCTGGAAGCGCTCGACGATTCACTGGAGGCCTATCTGGGAACGAAATAGGCTTGGCCGGTAGACGAGGAATCTCGCGCCGACTGACCTAAGCTGGCAATAGCTAAGGGAGGTCCTACTCTGTCCGATGCACCTATTCTTGAACTGCGCAACGTTACCCGCAAGTTCGGCGGTCTGACGGCGGTCAACGATCTGTCCTTTTCTGTCCGGCGCAACAGCATCCACGGTCTTATCGGCCCCAACGGCGCTGGCAAGACGACGACGTTCAGCCTAGTCAGCGGTTACTACAAGCCGACCAGCGGCAACATATTTTATGAAGGCCAGGATGTTTCGGGCCTCAAGACAAGCAAGCTCGCGCAGCGCGGGCTTATCCGGACTTTTCAGGGAACGACGTTGTTCCAGGAATTCAGCGTCATCGACAATGTGCGCGTCGGCTGCCACCGCAGCGCCGGCGCTAGCTTCCTTTCCCGCATCATCGGGTCGGACTCCGCGATCGAGTGTGCGGCCGAACGCAAGGCGCGCGCGGCGTTGGAGCTTTTCGATCTGGGTGCACTCGCCGACGAACCGGCGTCGAGCCTGCCACACGGCTATCAGCGCGCGCTGGGCATGGCGGTTGCGCTGGCGGCCGATCCCACGCTGATCCTGCTGGACGAACCCTTTACGGGGATGAACCCGGAAGAGACCAAGCGCATGATGGACCATGTAAGGCGGCTGCGTGACGAGCGCGACATCACCATCATGCTGGTCGAGCACGACATGCAAGCCGTCATGGGGCTGTGCGAGCGCATAACGGTAATGAGCTTCGGCCAATTCCTAACGGAGGGGTCGCCGCAGGAAGTGAGCACCGATCCGCGCGTCATCGAAGCCTATCTGGGGCGTAGCGAAGATGCTGCTTGAAGTCCGCAATCTGCATGTCCACTACCAGAAGGTCGCCGCCCTGAAGGGCATAGACCTGCAAGTGCCTTCGGGTGGCATCGTGACGATTATCGGCGCCAACGGCGCCGGCAAGAGCACGACGCTGCGGGCCATTTCAGGGCTGGCGAAGCCTTCGAAAGGCGAAATCCATTTCAATGGGGAGCGCATAGACAATCTACCGCCTGAAAAGATCGTGGCGCGCGGCATTGCCCATGTGCCGGAGGGCCGCCGCATTTTCCCGGACCTGAGCGTCGAGGAAAATCTGCGCATCGGCGCGTTTTTGCGAACCGACAAGGGCAGGATCGAAAACGATATCGACGGCATCTTCCAGCGCTTCCCACGGCTCAAGGAACGCCGCACGCAATGGGCCCGCACGCTTTCCGGCGGCGAGCAGCAGATGGTGGCAATCGGCAGGGCGCTGATGTCGGGGCCGAAGCTGCTTCTGCTCGACGAGCCCTCGATGGGCCTGTCGCCGGTTCTGGTCCAGGAAATGGTCCGGATCGTGGCCGACATCGCCGAAACGGGCGTGCCCGTGGTTCTGGTGGAACAGAATGCCGGACTGGCGCTCCGGCTAGCGTCCTACGCCTATGTCCTCGAGATCGGAACCGTCGCGATCGAGGGTAAGGCAGCGGATCTGAGGGCCGACGACCATGTCAGGAGGGCTTATCTCGGTGCGTGAAGAATGGAGTTTTTCCGAGCTGATCGCCGCCGGATGGCGCGAGGCCGATCTCGAATGGGAACGCCTGAACGAGGTGGCGCTGTCCTGTCTTGCGGAAGGCCGCACGGAAGAAGCCCGCTCGAATTTCGCCGGCGCGCTGCGGCTGGCCCGCAACGACTTCGCTGCCGGCGATCCGAGGATCGCGGCGAGCCTCACCAATCAGGCGGCGGCGCTGGAGAGCGTCGATGGCCATGCGAACACCGCTCAGATCAGGGCTGCGGCAGCGCAGGCCTGGGCCGCCTGCGACGGCTGGATCGAGAAAATGACGGCGCCGCGGACCGCGCGGTCTTCGCTCTTCCATCTGCGCATGGAGCGGCTGCATCGGCCCGCCTATGAGGAGCGCTGGCGCGTCAAGGGCCGCGAACTGCTTGCCGGCGTTCGCCAGGAAGTCGTTTCGTCAGACACGTTCGAGTTTGTCGGGCTGCAGGAGGCCACCGCCCGCTTGGCGCGCTGGCACAGGGAGCGCCCGGTAACGCTGAGCGACCCGAGAAAATTGATGGCGGCAGTCATCCTCCTGGGCGCGCGGGAAAAGTTGGCCGACGCCCGCGGTGAAGCAAGGGAGCATGAGGCCGGGTCGCTTCGGTGAAGGTACGGGGATGAAGAAATGGAGGCGCAACAGTCGGACCGGCGCATTCCCAAACAAGGTAGGGTCGACAACGGGAACAGGCCGGACGGGGACACTTCTCCGACGGGCTATTCGCTCAGCGGAGGAAATGTCATGAAATCTGCATCCAATATCACGCTTAATCGAAGATCACTTTTGGCTGGCGCGGCAAGCGCAGCACTTTTGCCGGTCATCTCCATGCCGAAGGTGGCCTTTGCGCAGGAAGACGTCATCAAGATCGGCTTCATGGCGCCCTTGACAGGCCCCGTCGCGGCGTGGGGCAAGCCCGGCCTCGATGGCTGCAAAATCTGGGCGGACTGGGCCAATGCGGCTGGCGGCATCGACATCGGCGGCAAGGCGCACAAGATCGAGTTCGCTTCCTATGACGACGAGGACGACGCCGGCAAGGCGCGCACCGGCGCCACCCAGTTGATCCGCGAAAACAACGTCAAATTCATCATGATGCTGGGTGGCAATTCCTGGCCCGGCGTGGAGGAGATCGCCGCCCGTCAGGGCATGATGGTCTCGACCCTGCTGCCGAGCGACCTTACGCCCGACACCAAAACTCTCATCGCGCCGTGTGAGGTGCACCCGATCTACAACGTCACCGGCGTGGACTGGCTCGCGGACAACAGGCCGGAACTCAAGACGGCCGTCATCTGCGCGCAGGACGACGCGCTGGGCAAGCCGTCGGTGGCGACTTATCTCGCGGCCTTCGAGGCCAGGGGCATCAAGATGGCCAACGATCCGCTGTTCTTCGATCCCGCGACAACCGATTTCGCCCCAGTGATGACGCAGCTTCTGGAGAAAAAGCCCGACATACTGTGCCTCGACACCTGCTACGCCGACTACGTGCAGCCCTTGTGCGAGCAGGCATTCCAGCAAGGCTTCAAAGGCCAGATCATCTCCTGCACGCTGGACTTCTACCAGCGCATCGTCGAGCGGACCTCGAAGGAATTCATGGAAGGCGTTATCTTCCAGTTCCCCGACTTCGACGACAAGGCGCTCAACGACCCGCGCATCAACTTCAAGAAGCCGAACGAATTCTACGCCGAATACGTCAAGCGCTACGGCGCCACCGAGTGGTCGGCCGTTTCGTGGGAATACGCCTCGATCATGGAACTGTGGGCGGATGCAGCCCATCGCGCCGGCAGTGCCGAACCCGGCGACGTGCTCACCGCCATGAAGGAAGGCGGCAAGGGCAAGCATGCGTTCGGCGAGGCGCGCTGGTGGGGCAAGGAACTGTTCGGCATCGACAATGCGCTGGTCGGCGACTGGCCGGTCGTCGTCATCCGCGACGGCAAGGCGACGATCGCCGAGTTCCGCTCGATCCCCGACTGGTGGGACAAGAACGGGCCGCTGCTGATCAAGCACATGACCGATCTCGGCCAGATGTGGAGCCAGCGCACCTGACACAAATGCGCTGCCGGACCCCATCCGGCCCGGCAGCATCCTCCAAAAAAACCGCTAGCTATCGAACTGGATAGACCATGCCGGATTTTCTCCTGCAGACTGTTTTCAATGCATCTTACGCCGCCAGCTATATGGCCCTGATCGCGGTCGGGCTGGTGCTGATCTTCGGCGTTATGGGCGTCATCAACTTCGCCCACGGTGAACTTTACATGGCGGGTGCCTATGGGATCGTCTTCTTCTACGCTTGGCTCGGCCTGCCGTTCTTCGTGGCTGTGGCTCTGGGGCTGGTGTTTGTCGGCTGCCTCGGGATATTGATGGAACTGGCCCTGTTCAGGCCGCTGCGAACCAATCCGCTGGGCGGGCTGATCGCGTCGATCGGCTTCCTGTTGATCCTGCAAAACCTCGCCGTGCTTGGTTTCGGCCTGCGCAACCAGAATGTGCCATCGGTTTCCCAAGGGCGTATCACGGTCGGCGGGGCGTTCCTGACCTATGAGCGCCTGTCCGTGATCCTTGTTACTGTGGCGCTTTTGACGGCGCTGTGGCTATTCCTGCGGCGAAGCAAATTCGGATGGGCGCTGAGAGCCTGCGCGCAGGATCGCGAAGCCGCTGCCCTTCAGGGCATCTCTATCAACCAGACCGCACGCTATGCGATGTTCATAGGGGCAGCCCTTGCCGGAGTCGCCGGTGCGATGACCGCGCCGCTGGTGGCGCCCTCGCCTTATATGGGCCATTCGGTGATCGTCACGGCGTTCATCATCATCATCGTGGGGGGTATCGGAAGCCTCGAAGGCGCCGTGGTGGCGGCCATCCTGTACGCTTTCGTCCACACTTTCGTGACGACGTTCTACGATGGCGTGATCGCCAATATCGTCGGCCTGCTGCTGATGCTGGCAGTGCTGGTGGTGAAGCCCCAGGGCCTGTTTGGAGTGCGCGAACGTGCCTGAAAAAACCACCATGGGCGGAGCCGGCCTGATCGGCATTCTCATCCTTGCCGCGCTGTTGATCGGCGTCCCGCATTTCGTCAGCTTTTCGCAGCAGGAACTGCTTGTCCTGCTCACCATCAACGTGCTCGTCGTAGTCAGCTACCGACTGCAGACCTTGACCGGCGAGTGGTCGTTGGCGCATGTCGTGATGATGGGCACCGGCGCCTACGCCAGCGCGCTCTTTGCGAAGAGTTTCGGCTTTCCCGTACCCCTGGCAATGCTGGCCGGCGCGGTGACGGCGGCGCTCGTAGCAATGGTTCTGAGCTTCCCCCTGTTTCGCATGAAGGGATTCTATTTCCTTATCGGCTCGTTTGCCGCGGGCGAGATATTGCGGCTGATCTGGAAGCGCTTCACCAATCCGTTCGGCGGGCCGAAAGGCATCCAGCGCATCCCCGGCCTTCCCGAAATCAATATAGGCTCCGTCCATATCGACTTCTACAACCCGGAAAATTACTACTATCTGGTCCTGATTGTCGTCCTGATCTCGCTATGGGTTCTGTATCGCGTCGAACAATCCCGGATAGGCCTGACTTTTCATGCGATCCACTGGCAAGACAAGCTGTCCGAATCGGTGGGCGTCGATGCGTTCCGCTACCGAATGCTGGCGTTCGTGATCGCCTCCTTCTTTGCCGGCCTGGCCGGTGCGCTCTATGCGCACTATCTCAGCACCGTCAATCCGAACCAGTTCGACGTGGACACCATGGTCTATGTCCTGATCTGGACGATCGTCGGCGGCACCAGCCGCTGGTATGGGCCGATCCTTGGCGTAGTCGCCTTGACCATCATCGATGAGGTCGTCCTGCGGGCGATCGGCGCCGACCAGATACGGCCGCTGCTTTATGGCGTGACTCTCATTCTCGCCATCCTGTTCCTACCAAACGGGCTGGAAAGCCTGGTCATCAAGGCCAATGATGCTCTGCGCGGACGCAAAGCGCCAGAGGCTCCGGATACACAGGCTGTCGTTCGGGATTAGAGCGCCGTGCGCCTAATTGGACGCACAAAGGACGTTTGCGCGGCGATAAACAAGGTGAGACCTAGTGGATTGATCGGGACGGAGGAGTCCTGTTTGGGATTCCCAACGTCGGTGCGACATGCGACATTGCGGGATGCGTACTGGTATCAGCATCGACGTTACGGCTTCGGACAGGGCTCGGCTTGAAGCGATCGTGGTTGCACGCAGTTCACCCCAGAAGGATCTTGTTGCAGGATCGGGCTTGCCGGGTAGTGAGGTTGTAGACGCCTGACGGGATCGCCTGAATGCCGCACAAGTTCAATGACGCCCTCCGCCAGATGCTCCCGAAGCAGCCGCACCGGG
>NZ_JBTMXB010000023.1:0-67524 GCF_054489405.1 Mesorhizobium sp. A623 | reverse complement strand
GGTACAAGGCAGCCACGGCATAGCCAACGGCATCAAAGGTTGAAATCCGTCCGCACCCCGATCAATGCACCAAGACCGTCTGACTATCTATTTCGCATTCGGCGGGCGCGCCGGTCTGCTCATCGCAATGCTGCGCAACAAGGATGCGCACTCGCAGTAGGTCACCACTCTTCATGAAAGCGCCGGAGACGAATGGGACGACTTCTATTCATACGTCGATGCATGGCTTGACTACCTTCCTGTGATCTACCCGGTCGGCATTCAACTGGATGCGGCGGGGTGAGACGACCGCATGAAGAAGGCCCTTCTGCGTGGAATGAAACACATTCTGGCCCGGCTTCAGCGCGCTGGTCGCATTGCGCCAAATTGGACGGCTTGCGAATTCGGTGTCTCGGTTCTCAACATGCGGCCCGTCGGGCATGCCAGTCCTGATGGCCACGGGATCGTTCGGCGTCCAATCCTGGATGACTTGCCGCCGCCAACGATCATCATCGCGGACATCTATGGGGACTACAAGTCAGCCTTTGTCCGGCTGCTGATAGACGTAATAACGAACTTCTTTCGCGAGGTTGGACCACAGCAATTTGCTGTCACCACTCCTGAACGCGCGAAAGGTGTTTTTGACGTCTGAAGTACTCAAAACATTCTCCGCCTGTGAACCAGCACCGAAACATCTTCATCCCTTTGGAATCTCCGAAGGGGTTTCGTGGATCAATCGTCATTTGCTCGATCATTGCCTGAACGGTTCCTGGGCTGAGAGTGGTTTCAGGAGGAAAAATCAGCTGCTCTTTAGCGATTGCCGCGCTATCGCCCAGGCCTGCTCGACATGGTGCCGGGCGGCGGCTTCGGCCTTGTCGGCGTCGCGGGCCCGGATCGCCTGCATGATGTCCTGCATCTCGGCGATCGCCGGTTCGCGCCGGTTGGTCGAGGCGATGGTCATCGACCGCAACTGGTTGATCCGGACATTCAGCCCCTGCACGATTTCCCAGGCGATATGCTTACCGGCAGCGGCGAACAGCTTTTCATAGAACCGCGTCACCGCCCGCATCACCTCAACGGGGATACTCGAAGCCCACGCCTTGAGAAGATCTTCGTACGCATGATCGAGCCCGACGATCTGTTCGTCTGTCGCCGTCATGGCGCAGGCACGCGCCGCGACGCCTTCCAGCAGCGCCCGCAATTCGTAGATCTCGTCGGTGCGGTCGAGGTCCGGGCGCGCGACGGCCGGTCCGTGTCCCGGAACCATCTGCACCAGGCCCTCGGTCTCCAATTGGCGCAGGACTTCGCGAACCACCGAGCGGCTGACGCCGAGCTGGTCGCAAAGCGGGCGTTCGACCAATCGCTCGCCGGGCTGGAAATGAAAAGTCATGATGGCGTCGCGCATTCGCTCGAGCGTCAATGTGCGCAGCGTCTTCATCGAACGTTCAATGCGCAGCGTATCGCTCATGGCTGGTTCCTTCAATGAACGGACCGAAATCAGATTCGAATAGGCGTTGACAAGGTTCTCGGGGAGATAATAACATGGTATACCATAATACGGAACGCAAAATGTATGCCGTAGTAGACCAGCCGGGGACCACCGCCATGAACGCCGCCATTCGAAAGATCGTGACCTATAGCGAGACCACTTTGATCGAGGGTGGCAAGGCGGCGCCTCAGCCGTTGCGCCTATTCGGCGTCGCGGCGGTTCTGACCAATCCGTGGGCAGGCAAGGGTTTCGTCGAGGATCTGTCGCCCGAGATAAGGGCCTACGCGCCGGTGCTCGGCGAGTTGCTGACCCGCGAGATGCTCGCGGTCGCCGGTTCGGGCGAAGCCATCGAAGCCTATGGCAAGGCGGCCATCTGCGGCACCGCCGGCGAAATCGAGCATGCTTCAGCGCTGATCCACACGCTGCATTTCGGTAATCACTATCGTCGCGCCGTCGGTGCCGAGACCTACCTCGCCTTCACCAATCTGCGTGGCGGGCCGGGCACCCCGATCATGATCCCGCTGATGGACAAGAACGACGCGGGCCGGCGCTCGCACTATCTGACCGTGCATTTCCAGATCCCCGACGCCCCGGCGCCCGACGAACTGGTGATCGCGCTGGGCGCTTCGATCGGCGGCCGCCCGCATCACCGTATCGGCGACCGCTACAAGGACCTCGAGGAGCTCGGCGACCTCCATGGCTGAGCGTCTCGCCGCATCGGCTCGTATTCGCGAGAAAGCACCTGACGGTACGGCCTATCTGCGTGCCGGTGCAGGCGAGGCGATCGTGTTCGTCCACGGCGTCGGTATGAATGCGGCGATCTGGCAGCCCCAGATCGACCGGCTGAAAAGCCGCTACGACGTGATTGCCATCGACATGCTGGGGCACGGCGCTTCGCCGCTGCCGCCGGAGCAGGCGAGCCTGTCGGACTATGCCCGGCAGGTTATCCATCTGCTCGACCATCTCGGTCTCGACCGTGCCTCTGTCGTCGGCCATTCGATGGGCGCGCTTGTCGTGCAGGAAGTGGCGCTTGCCGCGCCGGAACGGATACGCCGTCTCGTCTCGATCAACGCCGTATTCCGCCGCTCGCCGGCGCTTGCCGAAGCGGTTCGCGCTCGTGCCGCCGACCTCAGTGGCCACGGCGACCCTGCCGGCATTACCGCCACGGTTGCCCGCTGGTTCGGCGAGCGGATATCGCCGGAACTGGCCGATGCGGCGGCGATGGCCCGCGCCGCCCTAGAAAGCGCCGACCAGCAGGGCTATGCCCGCGCCTACCGTCTTTTCGCGCGCGCCGATAACGAGCATGCCGAACGCCTGCCCAAACTCGCCATGCCGGCCCTGTTCATGACCGGATCGGAAGACCGCAATTCCTCACCGTCCATGTCCGCCGCGATGGCCCGCCTCGCGCCGCAGGGAAGCTGCCTCGTCCTCGACGGGGAAAAGCACATGATGGCGCTCGCCTCGCCCGAGAAGGTCACCCGTCACATCCTCGCTTTTCTTGAAAGCGGCGACGGCGCGAAGGCAACGGAGGGATCAAAAATGGATGCCGCTTTCGATGCGATGGAATTCAGGCGCGCGCTCGGCTCGTTCCTGACCGGCGTGACCATCGTCACCACCATCGGTCCCGACGGGGAACCCAGGGGTTTTACCGCCAATTCATTTACGTCTGTATCGCTCGATCCGCCGCTGGTGCTCATCTGCATCGCCAAGAAGGCACACAGCCACCCGGTCTTTTCGGCCTCGAAAGGCTTCGCCGTCAACATATTGAGCGAGGAGCAAAAGGCCGCCTCCGGCATATTTGCGTCGAAAGCCGCCGACAAGTTCGATGCCGTCGAATGGCATGCTGGATCGACAGCGAGCCCGATGATCGACAATTCGGTCGCGGCGTTCGATTGCGACATGGAACAGTTGATCGATGCCGGCGACCACTCGATCCTGATCGGCCGGGTTCGTGACTTTTCCCACAACGGCGCGCAGCCGCTCGGTTTCTGCCGGGGCGCCTATGTCAATCTCGGCCTCAGCCAGGAAGCCTTGCTGTCGGCGCCGCAGAACATGGAAGTCGGCGTTATCCTCGAAGACGAAGGCCGTGTGCTGTTTTTCGAAAGGCCGGACGGAAACTGCGAGCTGCCGGCCGGCGCCGGTCTGGGCACGGCCGAGAACGCCAAGAGCTTGATGGGGAAATTGTCTGCCCGCGCCATCCAGGCCCAACTCGGATTCCTGTTTGCGGTATGGGACGATGCCGGGCAATCCTCGCGCTCGCACGTCTATTATCTGGGTACGCTCGACGCTCCCTGTTCGAGCGACGGTCAGGCCCGTCTGGTCGAGATCGACCGGATTGCGAACTTGAAAATCGCCGACCCTGCCGTGTGTTCCATGCTGGCGCGCTATGTGCGCGAACGGACCGAGGACGCCTTCGGCATTTATGTCGGCAACGAGCGCGAGGGCGAGGTGCGACCGTTAGCAAAAAGCCCCTTGGCAAAAGCCCCGCTCGCGAACCCCACATCCCATTCGTCAAAGGCCGGTTGACCACAATGAAATTCTCGCTTTTCGTTCACATGGAGCGCTCCGATCCGGCCAAGCCGCACACGGAACTGGTCAAGGAACTGGAAGACCTCGTGCTGATGGCGGAAGCTGCCGGCTTCGAGACGGCGTGGATCGGCGAACACCACGGCATGGAGTTCACTATCTCGCCCAACCCGTTCATCAACATTGCCTATCTCGGAGCCAAGACGACGCGCATCCGGCTCGGCACCGGCACGGTCGTCGCCCCCTTCTGGCACCCGATCAAGCTTGCCGGCGAAGCCGCGATGGCCGACGTCATCACCGGCGGCCGCCTCGATATCGGCATTGCGCGCGGTGCCTACAGCTATGAATACCAGCGGCTTTTCCCCGGCCTCGACGCATGGGGCGCCGGTCAGCGCATGCGCGAGATCATCCCGGCCATTCGTGGCCTGTGGGAAGGCGACTTCGAGCTCTCCGGTGAATTTTGGTCGTTCCCTTCGACCACCTCGGCGCCCAAGCCCGTGCAGCAGCCTTTCCCGCCGATCTGGGTGGCGGCGCGCGATCCCAATTCGCACGATTTCGCGGTGTCTAACCGCTGCAACGTGCAGGTGACGCCGCTGGCTTCCGGCGACGGCGAGGTTACCAGCCTGATGGAGCGCTTCAATGCTGCCTGCGCCGCCCATCCGGAGATCGAGCGGCCGGAAATCATGCTTTTGATGCACACCTTCGTCGCCGAGGACGCGACTGAGGCCGAGCGCCTGACCAACGATTTGTCGCAGTTCTACTGCCAGTTCGGTGCCTGGTTCCAGAACAAGAAGCCGGTGCACCAGGGTATCCTCGAGGCGCTTACGGAAGAAGAAATCGCCGCCATGCCGCAATATGCGCCGGCCAAGATCCGCGAAAACCTGGTGATCGGCGAGGCCGACGAGGTGATCGGCCGGCTCAAGGCCTATGAGGCCCTCGGCTACGATCAGTATTCGATCTGGATCGACAGCGGCCTGCCGCATGAGCGCAAGAAGAAATCGCTGCAGCTTTTCATCGACCGGGTAATGCCGGCCTTCAACTAAGCGAAAACCGAGCCGGGCCATGACCGCAACCTCATTTTGCAACTTCATCGACGGCCGTTTCGACGAACCGTCGGTGACCTTTGAAAGCCTCGATCCGTCGACAGGAACGGCGTGGGCGACGATGCCGGCGGCGACGGAGGCCGACGTCGATCGTGCCGTCGAGGCGGCGCACCGCGCCTTGCGATCGGGGCCGTGGGCGACGATGACTGCGACGGCGCGCGGCAAGCTTCTGGTTCGGCTGGGCGATTTCGTCGTCGCCAACGCGCCGCGCCTAGCCGAGTTGGAAACGCGCGACACCGGCAAGATCATCCGCGAGACCCGCGCCCAGATCGCCTATGTCGGCGACTACTACCGCTACTATGGCGGGTTGGCCGACAAGCACGAAGGCAGCCATGTGCCGATCGACAAGGCGGATATGGACGTCACCATCCGCCGCGAGCCGATCGGTGTGGTTGCCGCGATCGTGCCTTGGAATTCGCAGCTTTTCCTGTCGGCCGTCAAGCTCGGCCCGGCGCTGGCCGCCGGCTGCACGGTCGTGCTGAAGGCCTCGGAGGATGGCCCCGCCCCGCTGCTCGTCTTCGCCGAACTGGTGCAGGAGGCCGGCTTTCCGGCCGGAACCGTCAGCATCCTGACCGGCTTCGGCCATGATTGCGGCAAGCGGTTGACCAGCCATCCGCTCGTCTCGCGTGTCGCCTTCACCGGCGGTCCGTCGACGGCGCGCGCAATCGTCAAAAACACCGCCGAAAACCTCGCCTTCACCACGCTCGAACTCGGCGGCAAAAGCCCGGTCGTGGTGTTTGCCGACGCCGATCTCGACAGCGCCGCCAATGCGGTCGTGGCGGGGATATTCGCCGCCACCGGGCAAAGCTGCGTCGCCGGCTCCCGCCTTCTGGTCGAGCGTTCGGTCAAGGATGAATTTCTGGCGCGGCTGACTCAAAAGGCCAAGGCGATCCGGATCGGAGACCCGCAGGACGCCACCACCGAAATGGGGCCGCTCGCTACTCTCAAGCAGCGTGACTGGATCGAAAAGATCGTCGCCGAGAGCCTCGCCGCCGGTGGCCGCCTCGTCACCGGCGGGATGCGTCCAGAGGGCCATCCCGACGGCTTCTATTATTCGCCGACCATCATCGAGGCGAGCGACCAGAAGCTGCCCTGCGTGCAGGAAGAACTGTTCGGGCCGGTGCTCAGCGTGCTGGCTTTCGACAACGAAGCGGAGGCGCTGGCGCTGGCCAACGACACGCCCTACGGCCTCGCCTCCGGCGTCTTCACCACCAATCTTGCCAGGGCGCATCGCCTGGCGCGCGACATCCATGCCGGCATCGTCTGGGTCAACACCTATCGCGCCGTGTCGCCGCTGGTGCCTTTCGGTGGTTACGGCCAGTCGGGCCTCGGTCGCGAGGGCGGGCTCAATGCGATCCGCGACTACACGCGCAGCAAATCGGTCTGGATAAGAACCTCGGACGAGCCGATCCCCGATCCGTTCGTCATGCGGTGAACCCGTTCTGCAGGAACTTTAATGAGCCGTCCATGAAGCATGGGCGCCACACAGGGAGGAAAACATGAAACGTATGCTATTGAGCTTGGCTGCGGGCCTTTTTATGGCGGGTACCGCCAGTGCCGCCGAAATGGTGTTCACCAGTTGGGGCGGGACCACGCAGGACGCGCAGACCAAATCCTGGGCCGAGCCGTTCTCCGCTGAATCCGGCATCAAGGTCCTGCAGGACGGCCCGACCGACTACGGCAAGCTGAAGGCCATGGTCGAAAGCGGCAACGTCGCCTGGGACGTCGTCGACGTCGAGGCCGACTTCGCCATCAAGGCGGCGAAGGACGGCCTGCTTGAGCCGATCGACTTCAATATCGTGCCGAAAGCCGACCTCGACCCGCGCTTTACCACCGATCACGCGGTCGGCAGCTTCTACTATTCGTTCGTGCTAGCCTGGAACAAGGGCACCGTGTCGGGCGAGCCCAAAAACTGGGCCGACATGTTCGACCTGACGAAATATCCGGGCAAGCGCACCTTCTACAAATGGTCTGCGCCGGGCGTCATCGAAATCGCGCTGCTCGCCGACGGCGTGCCCGCCGACAAGCTTTATCCGCTCGACCTCGACCGCGCCTTCAAGAAGCTCGACACCATCAAGTCGGACATCGTCTGGTGGAGCGGCGGCGCGCAGTCGCAGCAGTTGCTGGCTTCCGGCGAAGCGGCGTTCGGGCAACTCTGGAACGGCCGCGTCTTCGCACTTCAGCAGGAAGGCGCCGATGTCGGCGTATCGTGGGACCAGAACTTGACGGCCGCCGACCTTCTCGTCGTGCCCAAGGGCGCCAAGAACAAGGACGCGGCGATGAAATTCCTGGCCAACGCGACCAGCCCCAAGGCGCAGGCATCGTTTGCCGAAGCGACCGGCTATGCACCCATCAACACCGCCGCCAAGGCCGAAATGCCGGCCGATGTCGTCAAGTCCCTGCCCGACGCCCATACCGACGGCCAGATCGACCTCGACATGAACTATTGGGCGCAGAACCGCGACGCCATCGCCGAGCGCTGGTACGCTTGGCAGGCCAAGTAAACCCGTCATCCTCCCGCAAGCCGTCCGGACGCCGCCCGGCGTCCGGACGATCCGGATCAGCATCATGTCGCAAGCCGCAAGCCGCACTTCCTTCGCCATGCCGTCCGGCCTTTCCGGTGCGTTGCCGGCACTGGTCCTCATTTCGTTGTTCTTCGTCGTGCCAGTCGTGGCGCTCTTGTTGCGTAGCGTCACCGAACCGGTCCTCGGTTGGCAGAACTATGCCGCGCTGTTCGGCGACGGCACTTACGCGCGGATATTCTTCAACACATTCCTCGTCGCCTCGGTGGTGACCATCGTCACGGTTGTCGTGGCGTTTCCGGTCGCCTGGATGCTGGCGATCATGCCGCCGGCGCTCGGCTCCATCGTCTTCGGGGTCATCATCCTGTCGATGTGGACGAATCTGCTCGCCCGCACCTATGCATGGATGGTTCTCTTGCAGCGCACCGGCGTCATCAACCGGACCCTGATGGTAATGGGCATCATCGATGAACCACTACCGCTCATCAACAACCTCACCGGCGTCACCATTGGCATGGTCTATATCATGCTGCCCTTCATGATCCTGCCGCTGGTCGGAACCCTGCGCGCGATCGATCCGATGATTTTACGCGCCGCTTCGCTTTGCGGCGCGAGCCCATTCGCCGCCTTCCGCCGCATCCTTTTGCCGCTTTCGCTTCCCGGCATCGCCGCCGGTGGGCTGATGGTCTTCGTCATGTCGCTCGGCTATTTCGTCACGCCGGCACTGCTTGGCGGAACGTCCAACATGATGCTTGCCGAAATGATCGCCCAGATGATCCAGTCGCTGCTCAACTGGGGGCTCGGCAGCGCCGCCGCCTTCATTCTTCTGGTCTTCACCATGGCGCTCTATGCGGTGCAATTGCGCTTCGTCGGCGCCAAACGTCTGGCGGGAGGCGTCTGATGCTGCTCGACTACGAACGCATGGGCCGGCCGCTGCGTGTGGCCCTTCTCGGCTTCACGGTGCTGGTTGGCGCTTTCCTGTTGCTGCCGGTTGTTTTCATCATCCTTCTTTCCTTCGGTTCATCGCGCTGGCTCGCCTTTCCGCCGCCCGGCTGGACGCTCAAATGGTATCAGGAGCTTTTTGCCGACCCGTCCTGGCTCGAAGCGGCGCTGACCAGCGCGCGCATCGCCGCGCTGACGGCGGTTCTCGCGGTGGTCATCGGGCTGCTGGCCTCCTTCGCGCTGGTCCGGGGCAATTTTCGCGGCCGCGAAATCCTGCGCGGCCTGTTGTTGACGCCGATGGTGCTGCCGGTCGTCGTCTTCGCCATTGCCATCTACGCCTTCTTCCTGCGGCTTGGGCTGGGCGGCACCACTATCGGCTTCGTCATCGCCCATACGGTTCTGGCGCTGCCCTTCGCCATCATCCCGATTGCAACCGCGCTCGAAGGCTTCGACAAGTCAATCGAGGATGCGGCCATCGTCTGCGGCGCAAGTCCGTTTGAGGCGAAGCTTCGCATTACCTTGCCGTCGATCAAGATCGGTATCTTCTCGGCAGCTATCTTCGCTTTCCTGGCGTCTTGGGACGAGGTCGTCGTTGCCATCTTCATGGCCAGCCCGACGCTGCAGACGCTACCGGTCAAGATCTGGGGTAGCCTGCGCCAGGATTTGAGCCCGGTCATCGCCGCCGCATCAAGCCTGCTCGTTCTCCTGACCCTGTTCCTGATGATCGCAACGGCGCTTATCCGCCGGAGGTTCTCGAAATGACCCAGCCTTTCCTCTCGATTCGCAACATCCGCAAGACGTTCGGCGCGGTGGTCGCCGTCCATGACGTCACCATCGATATTCCGCAGGGCGAATTCCTGACTTTCCTCGGGCCATCGGGTTCCGGCAAGTCGACGACGCTCTACGCCATCGCCGGCTTCCAGGACCCGACGGCGGGCGACGTGCTGCTACAGGGAAAGTCGCTGCTTGCGGTGCCTTCCCACAAGCGCAACATCGGCATGGTGTTCCAGCGCTACACACTGTTTCCGCATTTGTCCGTCGCCGAAAACGTGGCGTTTCCGCTCAGGGTGCGGCGCCGGCCGGATGCCGAGGTAAAGCGCAAAGTCGCCGACATGCTGGCGCTGGTCAGGCTCGAGAGTTTCGCCGACAGGCGTCCGGGTGCCCTTTCTGGCGGCCAGCAGCAGCGGGTGGCACTGGCGCGGGCGCTCGCCTACGATCCGCCGATCCTGTTGATGGACGAACCGCTGTCCGCCCTCGACAAGAAGTTGCGTGAGGAAATCCAGGCCGAAATCCGCCGCATCCATCGGGAGACCGGCGTGACCATCCTCTATGTCACGCACGACCAGGAAGAGGCGCTGCATCTTTCCGACCGCATTGCCCTGTTCAAGGACGGCCGCATCGAACAGGTCGGCACGGGCGAGGACCTTTATCTGCGCCCGGAAACCGACTTCGTAGCCGGCTTCATCGGTAATTCGAATTTCCTGGCTGCCGAATGCCTTGAAACCGCCAATGGGGTGGCGACGATCCGTCTTGCCGGCGGTGAGGTCGTCAGCGGCGTGAAGGCCGGCCAGCCCATCGAGCGCGGGCAGAAGGCGCGGCTGATGGTGCGGCCGGAAGCCTTTCGCCTCAAGGCCGGTACGGCAACCGCCGGGCTTGCGGTCGAAATCGTCGACCGCGCCTTCTTCGGCGAGCGGCAGCGGGTGGTGGCGCGAACCGTAACCGGCCAGGAAATCGATATCCGGCCGACCGCCGACATGGCCGACACGCACGGTGGCGAGGCGTCGGGAAACCGGCAGGTGTTCTTCGATCCGGCCGCCGCATTCCTGTTTCCCGCGTAATCAGCACGCTAGGGACAGAAAGTAAGTGTTCGCTATGCCAACTTGACGGATACGCTCTGCGCGCCAAAGCGCTACACGGTCAAGCCGCAGCGGCAAACAAATAAAGGCTTTCATTCGGGGCATATTCAAGCAAGCTTTTCATATATGACGTCCAAAGCCTTGACCCAGGGGCTTGTTGCCTCATCCGCGAGGACAATATCAAGGCCAGCTTTTGGTTTAGATGCCGTCAGTGGCAATCTCATCCGATATATCACGCGGACTGCGCTGAGGGTTGATCCGGGCGTACGCCGCAGCTCATGCAACATTGCCTGACACCATAAGTCGGGCTTGTTTCAATGATAGACCTTTGTTTATGAACCAATTCTCCAGCGAACCTATAAAGCGGTACATCCATCCGGACAGGCACGCGCCTATGATCGAAAGGTCGAATTTGCTCTTCACTTTCGAAGGTAACCTGTGCCGGCGCGTGCCAGTATTCGTTGACCCTCAGTGACGGCTGGGAAAAGAGGCATGTGTCCGTCTGTCAATGATCGCGGAATCGGGATCCCGTATTTTCGCGCAATAAGGGGTCTGACGCACATTTGCTGAAGGACGGATGCTACGTGGCTCCGATCAATCTTGCCTGAAGCAGGTCAATTTTTGCGCGCCCATGCATCTGCCGTTAGATCAGTTTGAGCTTCGTGATCTGACCTTCGGTCCGGCCGTTTGACCAGGGAGACGAGATGGCGTTTCGAACAGCGGCGATGTCTTTCCTGACGCCCTTCGCGAATGAAGCGACGATGCTGGCGGCGGCGTGTTGAAGCCAGCGGTCGAGTTTGTCGACGGCCTTGGATTTGATCATTTGTTGGAAGTCAGCGATCACGGTTCGCGCAATCATGTGGTAGGGAACATTGCTCTCGATTGCGGCGACCAGTATCGCGTCGGATTTGGATAGATCGTACCGCGCCAGCGGCGGCGCCGGCTGATGGCGGTCACGTGGGAAGCCTTTTCCGCTGCGTTCTTGACTACAATCCAGTACGCGTCGCTCAACTTTCCGGTCGATTAGGGATGGATCCGTTAAACAGTCCCCAGCAACTCAGCTACTTCATCACGATCTTCATCGCGGCGCTTAGATTGCGAGGTTAATCCTCAGTGCCTTCCAGCCGATAGGAGACGATGGACAGGAAGCGTATTGGCAATTTCGTTAGCTTATTGGGACCGTGTGGCGCATCAGCGTCAAAGAACAAGCTGTCGCCCGGAAGCATGGGGTAAAGCCTGCTGCCGTGGCGGTAGATGATTTCGCCCTCCAGCATGTAGAGGAATTCAACCCCTGCATGCCGAAAAAGTGGAAGCGGATCGGTGTCCTTGGTCAGGATCGTAAGATAGGGCTCGATCGAAACCCTGGAACGGGCACCGATATAGTCCAGAAGATTGTTTTGGCGGCCGGTAGCGGCGCCTCGGCTAATTTCCACACCCGCCCCGCATATGACGAAGGCTGCGTGGCGTTCTTTTTCAAAGCGTTGCAACAGTGACGTAAGTGGCACTGCCAAGGCAAGTGCCAACGCCTGCAGCGTTGTCAATGACGCGGATATGGTCCCGTTTTCAATCCTCGACACCATGCCGACCGAGATGCTTGCAGCACTGGCAAGCCCGATCACGGTCATGCCATGCCGCCTACGAAGCGCCCGCACCTCCCGCCCAATTGCCGCCTCCATGAGGTTTTTGGGCTCATGGACCGCATGCGAATCTTGACGCAGGACGGCCGTCAAGTTTTGAGCCTGCCGTATCCTCACGCTGGATTCCGCAGGGCCGGTCCGAAGGTCGGGAACTGCTGTCCTCACTTTTGGAACCTTGCGCTTTTCGCCAAGCGGATATGGACTCACCTGGTCTGGCCAACAAATACCCCTACCGAAATGATGGTCGTCGATCCTGTTTTCCCGTCTCGCCGCTCGCCGGGCCTAACGGTACGGTGAACAGGAGGATTTTCTCCAGCTTCTTTCTTCCTAGCCAACGAAGCGACTGACGAGCATCTTATCTGGTCCGCAGGCGCGCTCCAACGCGAACCGGACCCAGTGGCCGCGTTTACTTTTCGAAAGATGCGATCCAAGGACTGCGGTCGTCGCTCAAAACTAATGGCATTGTCCAACGTCATTCATGTGTGTCGATCTGTTCTTAACCCTCACTTAAGTAAACTCGCGGCCTGAAGCTTTGATACGTACCGCAATCGGGCACGCCGATAGGCATCGGGAATCGAAAGCGCCCAGACGAAGAGCCCACCGGCGTGCCGTGCGACAAAGGATTGATCGGGGGTGGTCATCACATAGGTCAGCACGGAAAAAAGTACCACGAAGAGTGCGAACACCAGCCCGCGTGGAGCCTCGCGGATCGCGACGTGGCCAACTCCCGGCAGCGCGACAGCAAGTGCGAGCACGACGTACGGCGAGATAGGCTTTTTCATCGTCTGTGCGTCAGAGCGTTGCATGGTCAAGAACCAGGCATTCTTCGTGTAAAACCTGGCTAAGTGCTTCAGCCTCGGAAATCGCGCGCAGCACGAGATCTTGCGAAATCTCGGTGATAGGGAACCGTATTTGCCTCAGCAGAAGGTGAGCGCCGCGATCGCCCTCCGCCGCTTGCCGGACAAGCCGCACGCCGCGCGAGGTGATGGTCGCTTCCTTCACGCTCGGGTCGGAAAACAGCGACCGGAAAAGCGCCGAGACAGATGCTATCTGTGGGGCGGAGGCGCGACCATCGCCCCGCATCAGCAGCGCGGACCCGGTTGACGGTGGTGTCATCCATTCGGGCAGGTCGTGGACGATCGAGTAGAATTCGGCTCCCGTGGGCCGGGCGAGCGCGCCGATCGACGGTCTGCGTCGTACGGCAGTCTCGCTTAGAGTCAACTTCAGCCAAAGTTGCGGAAGCCTGCGAAAGACCATCGTGTCGGCAATGAGTTCGATTGTCACCCGCCGGCGATCGGGCAGGCGCCCGGCAAGAACCGGAAAGGAATCGCGGGCCAGAGTGATTTTCGCATCGGAGAAAAGTCGCGCCGCTGAATTCAGGAGGCCGTGCCTTAGCATGAGCGCAGCGCGATGATCCTGCAGCGCGCGTATCGACAGCCAGGCTACCGAAACCGCAACGAAGATCACAAAGACTGTGCTTGAGGCCATACTGCCTACCTGGGCTTGAAGTGAGGCGGCCGAATGCGCTTCACTCCATAAAAGGTGCGGCGGCGACGATATGGCGCCGCCGCAATGATCTGGTTAATATCCTTGCGGCTTCGGCCAAGGCATCGTGAACTGATCTCCCCGGCGCACGAACTGATAGCGCCGGAAGTGGAACCATAGCGAGGCCACGATGTAAAAGCACATCATCGCAATGAGTTGGGTGCCGTAACCCAGAAACACCGCAAAAAACGCAGTCGAGCACAGGATGAGGAGGATGATCGTCGGCAACGGGTGGAACGGGTGCACATAACCGCGCTTTATCGTGCCCAGCGGCCATTTCCTGCGAAACATAACCATATTGAACGTCATGAAAGTGTAGCCGAGAAGGCCCGACAGAATGGAGAACGTAACAACCTGATCCAGCGGCGCGCCGAGCGCAAAGATCAGCGCGATCGGCACGAGGAATACGATCGACCGATATGGCGTGCGATAGACCGGATGGACGGCGCCGAACCAGCTTGGAAGGTAGCGGTCACGGCCCATTGAGAACCATGCCCGCGAGGCGTCGTTGATGCAGCCATTGGCGGATGCCAGCGTCGCGAAGATTGTCCCGATGAAAAGCAGGACCATCAGGCCGCTATTGCCCGTTACCCGTGCCGCGTCGAACAGCGGCGTACCCGCCTGGCCGAGATATTCCCACGGGATCAGGCCGGAGCACATGTACCATGTCATCGTCGCGGCGATCAGCAGCGTCATGATGCCCGCCATGGTGCCGTAAGGCAGCGATCTCGCCGGAGAACGCACCTCTTCGGCTGCCTGGCAAGTGCCTTCGATGCCGAGATAATACCAGAGGCCGAAATGCAGGGCAGCGATCATACCCACCCAGCCATAGGGAAGCGGTTCAGAGGTAACGGCCGAAAAGTCGAGCGGCACGTTCGACACACCCAGATTGACGGCAAGGAAGAGCACGCAGACAGCCGTGAACGCGACCGCCACGATCACCAGGTTGAATGTCAGCGTGGCAAGCACGCCGCGATAGTTGAGCCACGCCAGGAACATGACGGCGAGGACGATGAACGGCTGCTGGTGGAGTCCCGAATGACCCTGCATCCCGGCAACGGCATCGAGCAGGAAACCCACGGTTATCGCGTTGGCCGCTTCCAGCATCGTGTATGCCATCACGAGGAAAAGGCCGACGTTGAAGGCCATCAGGGGGCCGACGATGTGCTTGGCCTGCGCATATTGGCCGCCGGCGGCCGCGACCGTGGAGGTCACTTCGGAATCGATCATCGCCACGCAGGTGTAGAGCAGGCCCGCCACCCAGCAGGCGACCAGGCCAGCAATCATGCCGCCTTTGCCGACCGAGAAATTCCAACCCATGTATTCGCCGACCAGCACGATTCCGACGCCAAGCGCCCACACATGGGCGGGGCCAAGTACGCGGAGCAGTTGAAGCCGTTCCGGCTCTGCCTTGGCTGAAGGTACATTCGCCATCGTCATCGTCCCTTAAATCGTATGACGTTCCTGCACAGCTTCGAACTCGCCTTCGCGAGAAGAAGTCAGCAGGTCGTTGTCATAGGTCGTGTCGATGCGGATGAGGTCGACGAGGAGAAGGGCGCCAAACACGAAAGAAAGGCCCCACGCCGCGTACTCCAGAGCGTTCCACAGATCCATAAGTGTCCCTCCCCGAGAGCGTGCGTCCAACCCGACGTCAAAGGCCGCTCTGACTTTGATTGAGCATCGAATAATCCGATAACCGGTAACCGCTTTTCGGTTTGATACTCTAGCGCTTCGATCCGAACCGCTCAGCTATGACGTCCCGATACTCTCTGTCGGAGAGCCTCACCACGAGAACGAAATAGCCTATGACAAGGACGACCATGACGATCAGCGCCATCCAGCTAAAACTGTAGTCGAAGCGTGCTGTGATCATATCGTTGGCGGCCGCAGGGTCGGTGATGCCCAAAGCGGCCCATTGCTTCTGCTCGTCCAGGTTCTGGCCCAACGCTTCCCAGGTGGGATTTGCGATGGGGTTTGGTGTTTTGGCGGCCCCGGCAAGCCCCATGTAAAGTGGAATGTAGAGAGCCCCCACGGTGAGAACCAGCAAGGTAATAACGTCTATAACCTGGGCCACAAGCCCCTGCTCTTTGGGTTGGTATGCCATTGATTCAGCCCCGCCGCTTACGCATCGCATCGAGATGCTTGAGATCGAGCCCATAAATGAAATGCCGGTCTTCGCTGTAATGCTTGAGCATCGCAACGATCGCCGCGGTATTGAGCATGAGAACAAATCCGCCTGCGATTATCAGAACGATCTTGATGGCGGACACAGATATGAAAGGCCATATTTTGAAGAACGTAAATAACAACGTTATCCAAAGAGCAACGACAAAAATAATCAGCGCCACCCTGTCTTGAGCGTGCATTCTATCAATACGCCGCCCGAGATCTTCTTCTTCAGCGTTGTTTACCAGCGCTATCTCCATAGGACCACCCTCCAAGGTTTAACCCAAGGTCAACTGCGTTTCTTTGCGCGAGAAGATGCTCGAACGAGCGGAATGTTTAGGAAAACATATTTAATGTCAAGAAAATCCGTTGTTGCATTTGCGGTGTAATTTCTTCGCAATTGCGAAGTGGAGCTGGAACCCTCGCGCTAGCAATGTGCGGTCTCAACCGATTGGAAAGCACACTAGGCACGCGGGTTTCTATCGGCGCTGGTGGGAAGAAACTCAGCCTCCCTCTGGTAAACGAGATCGGCAAGGATGGTGTCCCTCGCTATCGCATCGACGATAGAGCAAAGGGCGCGTGATCCTCATGCGGGCAAAGCTTGATATTGCCGCGGAGATCGCAGCCTTGGGCGACCTCTTGCGTGTTGAACTCGCTGTTCGATGGGCGAAGATTTACAAATGCCACCCCCACATGGTGTTCGTCGGGATTTGTTGATCAGGGCGGCGATGAATCGGGTCGAGAAGAGGCTCATAGACCGCAACGGTCTGATAACTAACACTGGGGATCAGGCTGGCGGTCCCATCGCCGCCGCCCCAGTGGCGCTAAGCGGCAACGGAGGTGTCTTCTGCCGGGTGCCGCGCTGCTGCGAGACTGGAACGGCAGAACGCATGTCGTCGATGTGCTGGAAACCGGCTTTGCCTTCGAGGCGAAGGTCTAGCCCTCACTGTCGGTGATCGCGCGCAAGATCACGGGCGCGCACTGGTCTGGTGCCAAAGGCAAGACGGACATGGCTACAAACATAAGCACGGTGGTCGGAATCCATCGGGTAGGAATTCTGATGCCTGCCTAAAGGCCGATGCCCAACGGCTGGACTTTTCTATGTGTGCTATATAATGCTAAGATTCCGTTTTGAACATCATGGATGTGTTGTTCTGCGGAGCAGATTCGCTCGACCACCCAGCGGCGAGGCAGAACCTCGAAGCCCTTTTGGGTGTCGGATCGTCGGATGATTTCGATGCCGAACTCCAGGTAACGTCCTCATCAAGCCGGTGATTGATCGTTGAAACAAACGCATCCAGCTTGGGCCGCCGGATCGGTGACTGGCGCTGATAGTCGGGCGGCGTCGAATACGACATCATCTTGGCCACGCTATCGCGCGATATGTTGAAATGCTTTGCAGCCTGACGTCGACTCATTCCTTCAGAACAGGCCAGACGAACCTTCAGATATAATTCCACGGTATAGATCCCCAACTCTCCTGCTCCTGTCGCAGAAGGAAAATAGGTGGCCGGCTTTTACACCGCCCGAAGCGGGACTATCCCGCCGCTACCGTGGTAGGTTTTTGCACCGCCGCTCTCACCCGAAAACGTATCATATTTACCAAGTGGTCCGGGAAAGGATTGAAATGCAGTTGCGGTAGGTGCTCCCTCCCAGCCCCACTTCGGCAGGGGCTTTCTTGCTATAGGAAACCGACCACCGCCCGCGTTCATTCGTCCCTCGGGGATTGCGCCGTGACCATCAAGGTCGTCTCTTTGCCAGACGAGTTTGTAACTATCCTACTTAGTTGTCAAGCGAGACAACGAATTGGCGTAACCTGCATACGATAACTTGTCTTATCTAATTGAATATATACATTTTAATGACCCTTGAAGAACGTGTTGCATTCCTACATACTCACGGTGACGGCTGGTCGGATGAACCCGTCGCAAGGAGTGGACCGGCATGGCTCGAAACGACGACCTGCGAGCAAAGCGGACGAAAGCGCCCGCCCCGAACCAGGCGAACGGCGGTGCGCGCGCCGTTTCATCGCGGGCCGATGCCGGGATGCAGGACGATGCGCCGCGCATCCCCGACATCATTTCGCTGATCAAGGAGAGCTATAGCAATCTCAGCCCGGCGGAGCGGGCCGTCGCCGACGTGGTGCTAGAGAATGTGCAGTTTTCGGTCGATGCGTCGAATGCGGTGCTGGCGCAGCGCGCGGGGGTCAGCGAACCGACGGTAACCCGTTTCTGCCGCACGATCGGCTGTGCGGGGGTACGCGATTTCAAGCTGAAGCTCGCGCAGAGCCTAGTCGTGGGCGCGCTCTATCTCAGCAGTGAGCCTACGGCGGACGCCGCCAATGGCGTGCCTTGCTGGAGCGCCGTTTTCGGCGAGGCGCGGCGCGCGCTGCAGGAAGCCGAACGCCAACTGGACCCGGTACAGGTGCAGAAAGCGGCCGACCTCATCGCCAAGGCACGGCAGGTGGTGGTGTTCGGCCTCGGCGGCAGCGCTTCGGCGCTGGCGCAGGAGATTCAGTACAGGCTGTTCCGGTACGGCATCACGGTGAGCGCGCACTGCGACCCTTACGTAATGCGCATGGCCGCTTCGACCCTGAAGCCGACCGATCTGGTCATCGCCATCTCGGCGACGGGGCGGACACGCGAAGTCATCGAGGCCGTCGAGATCGCCAAGCACTACCGGGCGGGCGCGATCTGTCTGACCGCGCCCGATACCGATCTGGTGCGGGTCAGCGATGTCGCGCTGACGGTCGCGGTTGCCGAATACCCCGACACGCTGAAGCCGACGGCGTCGCGCTTCGCGTTCCTGGCGGTGATCGACCTGATGGCGGTGGCGACCGGCTACGCGCTTGGCCCATCCGCCCGCGAAACGCTTCGCCGGATCAAATACAATGTCCAGATCCATCGCACCGGCAAGGAAATGGAACCGCTGGGTGACTGAGACCGCAGCGCGCCAAGCGCCCAGCCCGGAAAGGCCGCGCATGCAACAGGGGAAGATCGATGCTCGTGACCGCACCTTCGAAACAGGCAGCCGCTTGGCTCTGTTCCTTGGCACAGGCGCTGGAGGCGCGCGATTCCAGCGCGGCGGCGGGCCTCTTCCTCGAAGGTTGCTATTGGCGCGACCTCCTCGCCTTCACCTGGAACATCAAGACCATGGAGGGTCGCGACGCGATCCGGGACATGCTCGATGCGACGCTGGCGACGGGCCGGCCGGACGGCTGGCACCTTTCCGGGGAAGCGGCAACGGACGAAGACGGCTGCGTGGAGGCGTGGTTCACCTTCGAGACGGCTGCGGCGCGCGGGCAAGGGGCGATCCGTTTACGCGACGGCAAATGCCGGACCCTGTTCACGGCCGTGACCGAGCTTAAAGGGTTCGAGGAACGCAGCGGGCCGAAGCGCCCGCTGGGCGTCAAGCACGTGGCCGACCCCGACCGCGAGACCTGGTCCGAGGCACGGCGGCGCGAAACGCAGGAACTCGGCACTGAAACCCAACCCTATTGCGTGATCATCGGCGGCGGCCAAGGTGGTATCATGCTGGGCGCACGGCTGCGCCAACTCGGCGTGCCGACAATCATCTTGGAGAAAAACGCCCGCGCCGGCGATTCATGGCGCAACCGCTACCGTTCGCTCGTGCTGCACGACCCGGTTTGGTACGATCACCTGCCTTACGTCCCGTTCCCGGAGCACTGGCCGGTGTTCACGCCCAAGGACAAGATGGGTGACTGGCTTGAAATGTACACGCGCGTGATGGAACTCAACTACTGGACCTCCAGCACCTGCGCCAGCGCCTCCTATGACGAGGCGGAAAAGACCTGGACCGTCGAGGTGGACCGCGATGGCGAGCGCGTCACGCTCAAGCCCAGGCAACTGGTCTTCGCCACCGGCGCCTATGGCCCGCCCAGGATGATCGACCTGCCGGGCGCCGACGTCTTCAAGGGCGAATTGCTGCACTCCAGCCGGTATTTCGACGGGTCGCGTTTTCGCGGCAAGGCCTGCGCGGTCATCGGCGCAGCGAGTTCCGGCCACGACGTCAGCGTCGACCTGTGGGAGAGCGGCGCAAACGTCACCATGATCCAGCGCTCGCCGACGACGGTGGTGAAATCCGGCACCTTGATGAATCTGGCATTCGACACTTATTCGGAAGATGCGCTGGCGCGGGGCATCACCACCGAAAAGGCGGACATGATGGCGGCCTCCGTGCCTTTCGCGCTGATGCCGGAAGGCCAGAGGCGACTCTATGACCGGATCAGGGCGCGTGACGCCGATTTCTACGACCGCCTGTCCGGCGCCGGTTTCGCCATCGATTTCGGCGACGACGAGACCGGGCTGATGATGAAAGCACTTCGCACCGGGGCGGGCTATTATATAGATGTCGGCGCCTCGGACCTGATCATCGACGGCAAGATCGGCGTGGTCAGCGGGGTTGGCATCAAGTCGCTGACCCCGGACGGCATCCTGTTCGAGGACGGCAGGGAGCTTGCCGTCGATGCCGTCATCGCCTGCACCGGCTACCAATCCATGCACGAGACGGTCGCTCAGGTGGTGTCGCGCGAGGCTGCGGACAGGATCGGGCCGTGCTGGGGTCTCGGCTCCGGCGTTCGCGGTGATCCCGGCCCGTGGCATGGCGAGCCGCGCAACATGTGGAAGCCGACCGCGCAGGAAGCGCTGTGGTTCCAGGGCGGCAATCTGGCGCTGTCGCGCTTCTACTCGAAGCTCGTGGCGATGCAGATCAAGGCCCGGATGGAAGGAATTCCAACGCCTGTCTACGCTGCGCCGAAGTGAGGTAGGCCGGCGGTCTCCGCAGGCACTTATTGCTGCTGCGGCTTTCTCGCGAAGTAACGCGTGGCGAGATCGACATGCGTGCATTGGCGAGACGGCTGGAAGTGCTCCGTCTCCTCCGCATTGTCGTCCTCGTTCGGCCACCATGTTACGCCTGCAACGATGCCGTCACTGACCAGCCGCTGGTCGGCGACCATGGCCGTTCCGCGTGAATCGATGAAGGTGAAGCGGCCGGAACGCTCGCGAAGCACCGCGATATCGGCAGGCAGGCCGACAGCGAGCCGGCCAAGGTCCTCGCGGCCGATCACGTCGGCCGGCTTTTGCGTGGCGGCGCGCAAGACGTTCAGCAGCGGCATGCCCAGCGCCTGCAGCTTCGACATGCAGACCAGCATGTCGAAGGAAGGACCATCGACACAATAGAGGTGGACGTCGCTTGAAATGACATCGGGCGCCAGCCCTTCCTTCAGCATGGCGCGCGCCACATCGAAATCAAACGACCCCATGCCGTGGCCGATGTCGAAGATGACGCCGCGTTCGCGCGCCAGCCGCATGTCCGGCCGCACCGTGCCCGAGGCGAAAATCGGCGCGTTGGGAAAAGGCCGGAAGCAATGCGTCAGCACATCGCCCTTGCGCAGGCGCGGCAGAACCTGGGAGCGGCCCGGCGGTGGCTCGTCGATATGCGTCATCAGCGGCAGGCCTACCGCATCGGCGGCCTCCAGCGCGATGTCGACCGGTGCGATGCCGCTGGTGCCGCCGGCGATACGGCCGGACCTAACCTTGACGCCAACGATCACGTCCGCATGTTCGCGCACGATCGCCACCACCTCGCGCGGATTGCACAGGTTGAGATCGCCACACTCGCCGACCATGACCGTTTGGGAAAAGCCGAAAATGCCGGCAAAGGAAATGTTCACATAGGCAAGGATGCGGACCCTGGAGCGTTCCATGACGTGCGCCGAAAGCCGAGAAAATTGCCCGCCTCCGCGCTGCCCGCGTCGATGAGGGTTGTGGTGCCGCTCTTGGCCGCCAGCCAGTCGGCATCGACGTCTAGCGAGGTTCCACCCCAATAGACATGGCTGTGCAGGTCGATCAGACCAGGCGTCACCAGACAGCTGGAGGCCTCGACCACGCGGGCAGCATTCGCGGCCGGCAGGTCCGCTTCGATAGCTACGATCTTGCCGTCGCCAACGGCGACATCGCGCTCCGCATCCAGTCCGGACGCTGGGTCGATGACCCGTCCGCCTTTCACAAGAAGGTCATAGCGCATGTGTCACCTTGTCGTCGTGCATGGTTGCGATCCTCGTGCAGCTTTTGTTGGAAAGCAACATTATGTTTGGAAGCCGTGTTGCTTTCTTACAAAGCGACCGGCATCTTGCGTTCCACCTTCAACGATTGTTCCATGAAGCCTAGGCTTTCGGACGTAAAGTGCTGCACAGGCGGACGGTGCATGATCGGTTTCAAGGGTCGCACGGTGGTGGTGACGGGTGCCGGCGGCGTCGGCAGCGCGCTGGTCGGGGTGCTGTTCGAACTCGGCGTCAGGGTCGTCGCCTGCGATGTCGAGGGAAGCGATCTGGCAAGGCCGGAGATTTCGCAGGCGCATCATTTCGACCTGCTCGACGACCGCGCCGTCGCCGCGTTTGCCGATCAGGTCTGCACGGAGGCCGTGCCGGCCGCCGTCATCTCCAATGCTGGCTGGACCCGAGCCGAGACGCTGGCGGGCGTTTCGACCGACGCGCTTGACCATGAAATGAACATCAACTTCCGCAGTGCGGCATTGCTGACGCAGGCATTTCTTCCCGCGATGCGCAGCCAGCCGGAAGGCACGGCCTTAGTCTTCATCTCGTCGGTCAACGCCTTCGTCCATTGTGGGAACCCGGCCTATTCCGCCGCCAAGGCGGCGCTGAACGCATGGATGCGGGCGGTGGCGACGGAAGAGGGCCGAAACGGTGTCCGCGCCAATGTCGTGGTCCCGGTTCTATCAGGACCGGCGCCTGGGATCACCGCATCGCGCAGGAGCCGGGCATTCTGGCTGCGGTGAGCAAGCTTTATCCGCTGGGCAGGCTGGTGGAGCCGGTGGAGGTGGCGCGGGCGGCGGCGTTCCTCGCCTCCCCCTTCGCCAGTGGCATTTCCGGCACCACCTTGAATGTCGATGCCGGCTTGCTGGCCGGCAATCTGCCGTTTCTGGAATTGATTTCCGGGTAAGGTCAAGGCGCTGGACTAGACCGTTCAGGGGACGGAACGGCTCGACCAATCGGAACATTTCATCACGGGGAGAGGCCAAGATGATATTTGACAGAAATCCGTTTCCGCCCGGCGATGCCGACCGCCATGAACTGTGGGAAATGCTGGTGCGGCGCGACGTGGACGCCTTCCTCGCGCAGGACTGGTCGATGGTTCAGGGCGATTTCGTGACCCCGGGTTTTTTCGGGATGCACGCCCATTTCCTGAACAACCCGGAGTCCTGGCGGCTGCAGTTCCCTTCGGTGGATGCCTATCGCAACGAATGGCTGCGACAGGCCCGAGAAACCGCTTCGACTGAGTTCGCGGAGCCTTTGCGTGCCGCGCTGTTTCGGGTCACCAACATGCGCGATATCGACGTCGATGGCGACAGTGCGGTTCTACACAAGAAGTTCCATGGGACGATCGCAAAGCCGGGCGGCGCAGTTGAACAGCTCAAATGGCAAACGCTGTATTTCTGCACGAGGGTAGCAGGGCGGTGGAAAATCGTGGGCTTTGTCGGTTACATGCCTCATCCACTCAGCTTCCAGGAGGATTAACCCGGGGCTTTGAGGTTCATCATCGTCGACCGTTATTCAGTCAGGAGAGACAGGAAATGCACAGGATAACCGACATCAACGTTTTCGATCTCCGTTTCCCGACCTCCAGACAACTGGACGGGTCGGATGCGATGAACCCCGACCCGGACTATTCGGCGGCCTATGTCATCCTCAAAACCGATGCGGTTGGTCTCGAAGGGCACGGCTTCACTTTCACGATCGGACGCGGAAACGAGGTGGTTTGCGCCGCCATCGAAGCCTTGCGGCACCTTGTGGTTGGCCTCGATATCGACGCGATCCGCAAAGAACCCGGCCGGTTCTGGCGTAACCTGACGGGCGACAGCCAGTTGCGCTGGATAGGGCCGGATAAGGGCGCGATCCATCTTGCCACCGGCGCGGTCGTTAACGCCGTCTGGGACCTTCTGGCCAAGCAGGCACAAAAGCCTGTCTGGCGTCTGGTCGCCGACATGGAGCCGGAAGAAGTCCTCAAGATCGTCGATTTCCGCTATCTGACCGACGTGCTAACGCCGGACGACGCGCTGCGGATTCTCAAAAAAGCTTCAGCGGGTAAGCGGGAGCGCATCCGGGTCCTGCAGGAAAAGGGCTATCCCTGCTACACGACCTCGGCCGGCTGGCTAGGCTATTCCGACGAAAAACTTCGCAGGCTGTGCCGAGAGGCCGTCGACGCCGGTTTCAACCATGTAAAAATGAAGGTGGGCGCGAATCTGGACGACGACATTCGGCGCCTGACGATCGCGCGCGAAGTGCTCGGCCCGGATCGCCATCTGATGATCGACGCCAACCAGGTATGGGAGGTGGACGAGGCCATCGAGTGGGTAAACAGGCTGGCTTTTTGCAAGCCGCTTTTCATCGAGGAACCGACCAGCCCGGACGATATCGCCGGGCACCGCAAGATTCGTCAGGCCGTTTCGCCGGTAAAGGTGGCGACAGGCGAAATGTGCCAGAACCGTATCATCTTCAAGCAGTTCATCGCGGAAGGCGCCATTGATATCGTCCAGATCGATGCCTGCCGGATGGGAGGACTGAACGAGGTGCTGTCCGTGCTGCTGATCGCAGCGAAATACGGATTGCCGGTTTGGCCCCACGCAGGGGGCGTCGGGCTTTGCGAGTATGTGCAGCACCTTTCCATGATCGATTTCGTCGCGGTTTCCGGCACGATGGACGGCAGGGTGATCGAATATGTAGACCACCTCCATGAGCATTTCATGGACCCATGCATCATTGAAAATGCGGCCTACAAGGCGCCATCCCTGCCGGGCTTTTCCGCGCAGATGTTCCCGGAAACGCTGACGCAATTCCAGCACCGGTAGACGTCTGTCGCCGACACGCCGAGACCAAAATCTCACGCTTTGGCGAGCAGCGCCTCGACCTCGCCAAGCGTCGGCATGGAGGGAGCGGTGCCCGGCCGCGTCACCGAAATGCCGGCGACCGCCGATGCGAACCGGACCGCTTCGAGTGGCTCGACGCCCCGCGACAGCGCGACGGCCAATCCGCCGTTGAAGGCGTCGCCCGCGCCGGTGGTTTCCGCGACCGGCCCGGCATCGAAGGCCGTCACATGATGCGAGCCGTGCTGTGTGTGCAGCAGCGCGCCCTTGTCGCCAAGGGTGATGATCGCGGTCCCCACGCCCTTGGCGAGCAGGACGGCGGCGGCGCGGCGGGCGTCGTCAATCGAAAAAACCTTCACACCGGTCAGTTCCTCGGCCTCGGTCTCGTTGGGCGTCATGTAATCGCAAAGCCCGTAAATACGCTCCGGAAGTGAGGCTGCCGGCGCTGGGTTGAGGATCGTCATCACCTTCGCGATACGGGCTATTTCCAGCGCGCGCAGGGCCGCGTCGATGGGCTGTTCGAGCTGGGTGACGAACACGCCGGCCGAGCGGATCAGGCCGGCGGCGGCGTCGATGTCGGCTGGCGATATGAGCGAGGCGGCACCGGGGCTGACGATGATGGCATTGTTGCCGGTAGCTTCTTCCACGAAAATATAGGCAGCCCCGGTATAGCTGTCGGGCGTGTCGATGGCGGCGCTGATGACGCCGGCCTGCGTCCATGTTTTCCTGGCGAGGTCGGCGAAGGCATCGACGCCGAGGCGCGTGAGAAAAGTGACGTCCGCGCCAAGCCTGCCGGCCGCAACGGCCTGGTTGGAGCCTTTGCCACCCGGGCCGAGCGTGAAGGAGGTTCCAAGGATCGTCTCGCCCATCCTCGGTTGCCGGGAAGCCCGGTACGCGGTGTCGGCGACGAAGACGCCAAGGATGATGATTGGCTTGGCCTTGACCATGGCGCTACTCGGCGTCCGGCGCGACGACGCCCTTGCGGAAGGCAAAGCACCCGTAGAAGCGGCGCTCGCCCGTCTGGATCACGCAATAGGCCTGCTTGGCGCGTTCATAAAAAGCGTAGCGTTCAACCGGAAGCAGCGGCAGCGACCGCCCTTCGGCCTTGTCCACCACCTGCTGAACCTCCTGCTGGACGGGTGGAACCTCGTCCGGATGGCCGACAATTTCCATGCGCGCGGCGGCATCGTCGACAAAAGTGTCGAGCGGATAGAGTGACAGGATGGCTTCAATCGCCTCGGCGGCGGTGACGTTGTCGATGCGTAGCAGCTTGCCGAGCCGCGTCTGCCGCGCGGTCGAATCGGAGGGGAAATTGGTGTCGGCGATGATGAGATCGTCGCCATGCCCCATCGCCCGCAGAGCGTGAAGCACATCGGCATTGAGCAGCGGGCTGATCCCTTTGAGCATTCTTTTGTCCCCAAATCCCCGTTCCGCGGTAAAATCAGATACGCTGGCCGCTATCCGCATCGAAAAGATGGACCTTGTCCATCCGCGGTTTCAGGCGAAGCGTATCGCCCAGCGTGAAGTCCTGGCGTTCGCGAAACAGGGCGACGATCTCGTTATCGCCAAACCGCAGGAAGACCAGCGTTTCCGAGCCGGTCGGCTCGACCACCGAGACGCGCGCCTCCACACCGTCCGGGTGGATTTCGAGATACTCGGGCCTGATGCCGTAGATGACGCTGCGTCCGCCTTCCAAGCTTCTGCTTGGCGGAATCGGAAAGGCTACGCCGCCGATGTCCACCACGGGATTCGCGCCGGCCCGAAGTACCCCCTTCAGCAGGTTCATCGAGGGGGAGCCGATGAAACCGGCGACAAACAGATTGGCCGGGCGATCGAAGAGGTCGAGCGGTGCGCCGACCTGCTCGATACGGCCGTCGCGCATGACGACAATCTTGTCGGCCATGGTCATCGCCTCGATCTGATCGTGGGTGACGTAGATCGTAGTCGTCCTCAGCCGCTGGTGGAGTTCCTTGATTTCCTTGCGCATCTGAACGCGCAGTTTCGCGTCGAGGTTGGAAAGCGGTTCATCGAACAGGAAAACCTGCGGATTGCGCACGATGGCGCGGCCCATGGCGACACGCTGGCGCTGGCCGCCGGACAACTGCCGGGGATAGCGCTTGAGATAGGGCGCGAGGTCGAGAATATCGGCCGCCTGGGTCACCCGTTCGGAAACGATTTTCGGGTCCGTCTTCTTCAACTTCAGTGAGAAGGCCATGTTCTGCTCGACCGTCTTGTGTGGGTAGAGCGCGTAATTCTGGAACACCATGGCAATATCGCGCTTGGCCGGCGGCAGGTTGTTGACCACCCGCTCGCCGATGGCGATCGTGCCGCCGGACACCGTTTCAAGACCGGCAACCATCCGCAGCAAGGTGGATTTTCCACAACCCGACGGGCCGACCAGAACCACGAATTGTCCATCGGCGATGTCCACGCTGACATCGTGCAGGACCTTTACCTGCCCAAACGCCTTACCCACATTGGTGATCGCGACCTGAGCCATTTGCCCTCTTCCGGCCCTAGGAGCCATTTTTCCAGCGAAGCTAACCAACGGAAACGGCGAGGGCAAGACGGTCTTACAGATAGCAAGACAGTCTCTTATAGATAAAAAGCTGAGCTCGTTGACACGGCTCCCGGTTACGAGAATAGTACCGCTCGCCAATCAGGTTACCTGCAGGACTGCCCGAACATAGGGTGTCGAGCGATGCGAGGCATCGCCGTTCCAATGTACGGGAAGGCGCGATCAGTGCGCCGTCATCCAGCAGTGCTGGCTTCGTGTATCGGGATCGTGTCTGGGAGGACCAATATGAAAGCAGGAATTTACAACCAACTCTTGGCGGCGGGTGCTACCCGTCGTGACGTGCTCAAGGGCGCAGCCAGTGTCGCGGCTCTTGCAACGGCGTCCGGTACCGGGCTGGGCATGTTCACCCGGCCGGCTTCGGCCGACGAAGCGCTGCGCAAGCAGATTCTTCAAATCCCCGGTGTCGGCAAGGGGCAGCCGACCGATGCCGATTTCCAGAAAGTCGGCAAGATGTGCCTCGGAGCGACCAAGGCCAGCATCAAGGAAGGCGAATTCGCCGGCGTCGAACTGACATTCATGGGCCTGAACAACCAGAACCTTCACAACGTTCTGTTTCGTGGCTTCTTGAAGCCATGGGAAGCTTATACCGGCGCCAAGATCAATTGGATCGATCTGGCCCAGGCCGATTACAATGCGCGCCTGCAGCAGTCGGTCGCCACCGGCACCGTCGATTTCGATCTCATCGAAATGGGCGCGCCCTTCGAAGGCGATGTCTGCGGCAAGGGGCTCACGTCGGAAATGCCCGATTGGGTCAAGACCCAGATCGAATTCGACGATCTGGTCAGCTACCTCAAGCCGCCGGTCGGCACCTGGGACGGCAAGCAGTATCGCGTCACGGTCGACGGCGATGCGCACAATTTCAACTATCGCACCGACGTGTTTTCGGATGCGGGGCTCGCGGAAGCGTGGAAAGCCGACGGCGGCGACAAGGCCGGCCTTGCCGAATGGGGCGTGCCCACGACCTGGCAGCAGGTACAGGCCACGACCAAGTTCCTCAAGGGCAAGAAGGCCGGTGGGCAGGATGTGTTCGGCTATCTCGACGCGCCCAAGCCATGGGGCGGCTTCGGCTTCTACTTCCTTGGCAGCCGCGCCACCGCCTATGTGAAACACCCTGACGACAAGGCCTGGCTGTTCGACGCCGATACGATGAAGCCTCGCATCAACAATCCCGGCTGGGTCCGCGCCATCCAGGATGTCGTCGACGCCTTGCCCTTCGAGCCGTCAGACCAGATCAACGCCGACCCGAACACGACTGCATTCCAGCAGTTCCTGGCCGGCACCGGCTCGATGGTGGTCTGGTGGGGCGACGTCGGTTCCAACGTCAAGACCAGCGATAGTTCGGTGGTCGGCGATCTGACCGGATTTTCGATCCTGCCGGGCTCCGACGACGTCTACAATTCCAAGACCGGCGCGTGGGAAAAACTGGCCAGCGGCCCCAACTTCGCTCCGAACTGCGCCTATCTCGGCTGGGGCGTCTACGTCATGGCGCGGGTTGATGGCGACGAGAAGAAGCACAAGGCTGCCTGGTCAGCCGCGGCGCATCTTGGCGGCAAGGACTTGTCCATCTGGACATCGATGTATCCGTCCGGCTTCCAGCCCTACCGCAACTCTCACTTCAACATCCCGGAATGGGTCGAGGCAGGCTATGACGAGGCGTTCATCTCGTCCTATCTGAAGTCGGAATCGGACAGCTACAACCACCCGAACGCGGCGATCGAGCCGCGCATCCCCGGCATCTTCCAGTATTATTCGATCGCCGAGGACGAGCTGGCCAAGGTCTTCGCCGGCCAGAATACCGCGCAGGCAGGCGCCGACGCCATCGCCGCCGCCTGGGAGAAACTGACCGACCAGATCGGTCGTGACAACCAGATCAAGCTCTACAAGGCTTCTCTCGGGATGTAGGCTTGCGAACTGATGAGTTCTGGCACGGCGGCCGAAACGCTGCCGGGCCAATCCGATTATCGAAGCTTCCTGAGCGGCAAAAGCGTGGCTGACCACACTTCGACCCACACATCGGCAATGAACGGATGGCCGGCGAATGCGGCTACAGGCGATCTGATACCGCCGGGCCGCAGAAGACTCGGTCGAGCGCTTATGGTGTTGGCGACGGCCTGCCTGCTGGCGACCATCCTGGTTCAGATATTGTACAGGGCGGGGAGCATCGGCTTCGGTTTCGATACATGGCGGCCGATCGTCTACGCCTATGTGCTGTGGGGTGTCGCGCTCGGCGTCAGCCAGGTGCTGAGGCGTGGCGAAGACGGCCAGCGCGCCCTGTTTTTGCTGCCGGCGCTGCTGTTCACCATTGCCATGGTCATTTTCCCGACGCTGTTCGGCTTCTATATCGCGTTGACGGACTGGAACCTTGCCTCCCTCAGCGGTCGAAAATTCAATGGGCTCGACAATTTCAGGCAGATGTTGGTCGATCCCTATTACCGAAACGCGCTGTTCAATATGGTGCTTTATGTGCTGGCGGTGCTGGTCGAATACGCCATCGCCTTCGGCCTCGCCCTTTTGCTCAACGCCCAGATTCGCGCTCGGAAATTCTTCCGCGTGGTGTTCCTGCTGCCCTTGATGCTGTCGCCCGTCGCGGTGTCGTGGATGATCGGAAAATCGCTGATGGAATTTCGTTTTGGACCTGCCGCGACGCTGGCGCGCCATCTCGGCTGGGAGAACCCGGCCTTTTTCAGCGATCCCATCACCGCGCGCGTCTCGATCATGGTGCTTGATGCCTGGACCTTCATCCCCTTCATGATGATCATGCTTCTGGCCGGACTGCAGGCGATGTCGCGCGAAGTACTGGAGGCCGCAAAGGTCGACGGCGCTACCCCGTGGCAGACGTTCTGGCAGGTTACGTTTCCGCTGATGCTGCCGGTGTCGGTGACGGCGGTCATCCTGCGCATCATCTTCAAGCTGAAGCTCGCCGACATCATCATCACGATCACGTCCGGGGGGCCTGGAGGCGCCACCGATTCCGTCACCAGTTTCATCTACCGCGAATACCGCGACCGTTCGAATGTCGGCTACGGCACTATGCTGGCGATGGTCTACCTGATCATCATCGTCGTGTTCGTGACCGTGCTTTTGAAGATCGCCAATCGCTTCGTTCGCAACGTCAACTAGGTGGCCGGCATGAGCGTACAGACCACCGACTATGCCACCACGGAACTTCGCTCGCCGGTAGGTTTTCTCGCCAGCCGCGTGTTCATCTACGGCGCGCTCGTCTTCTGGGCCTTTGTCTGCCTGTTTCCGATCTACTGGACGATAACGACGTCCTTCAAGACCGCCGTCGACGTGACGCAAGGCCATCTCATACCGTTCGTCGATTTCCAGCCGGACTGGAAAGGCTGGCGCTCGCTCGGCCTTTCGCCCGACAGCATCTTCCAGACCTCCACCGTGCGCGACGAATTCTTCAAGCGCTTCATCAACTCGGTGATCACCTCAGTCGGCGCATCGGCGCTGGCCATCGTCATCGGCAGCCTCGCCGCCTACGGGTTGACGCGTTTCCGCTACCGGTTCGGTTTCTTCAAGAACGAAGATATCTCCTTCTTCTTCCTGTCCCAACTCATCTTGCCGCCGGTGGCGCTCGCCCTGCCCTTCCTCGTGCTCTACCGCGAGGTGGGCATGCTCGACACGCGCATCGGGCTGATCCTGCTCTATACGCTGATGGTGCTGCCCATCGTCATCTGGATCATGCGCGACCAGTTCAATTCGATCCCGGTGGAGCTTGAAGAAGCTGCCCTCGTCGACGGCTTGTCGATCTGGGGCGCTTTCTTTCGGATCGTCATGCCGATCGCGCTGCCGGGCATGGTCGCGGCCTTCATCCTGGCGCTGGTCCTGTGCTGGAACGAATACTTTTTTGCCGCTCTGCTGACTTCCACCGACGCAAAGACCATCCCCGTCATGGTGGCGAGCCAGACCGGCTCGCAAGGCATCAACTGGTGGTCGATGGCGGCGCTCGCCACGGCGGCGATCACGCCGCTGGCCGTCATCGGCATCGTGCTCGAACGCTATCTCATCATGGGCATGACGGCGGGCGCGGTGAAGTGATTTTTGTTTCGCGACACCTTGCGACCCTATTCCATATTGGTGTTCCGGGCGCGCATGGTTTGCGATGCTTCGCCCCTCGAAACTTTCAGCTTCAGTACCATCACCTCGAACAGCACGAACAGCGCGCCTTCGAACACCGATCCCATCGGCAGCATCGATGTCTTTTGCGCCCCCTGGTCGTCGGCCATGGTCTGCGCCGGAATAGCCAGGGTGAAGTCGGCAAGGCTGGCAGCGCTGCTTGTCGGCTGTGCCGTCACCAGCAGGACGGTCGCGCCCGCCTCCTTTGCCACCCGCATCAAGGCGAGAACGGTCGATGTTTCGCCCGGCCCCGAACTGACCAGAAAAACGTCGCCCTTGCCCAGCGGGGGCGTCGTTATATCGCCGACCACCGCTACCGGAAGGCCGAGGTGATAGAGCCGCATCGCAAATCCCTTGATCTGGAGCGCTTCGCGGCCGCAGCCATAGACCACGATCTTGCCGGCACCGGCCAGCAATGCGCAGGCGGCATCGATCTGGCTTTCGTCCATGCGTGCCAACGCGCCGCCAAGCTCGTCCAGCGCTACCCTGAACAGGTCGTTCTCGTCCGGCCTCGTCATGCAAGCTCCGCCATCGGGTTCCATTTCCAGCCTGATCCTACGGCAATTCTCATGGCTGACCAACGGTTCGGCGCCCTTGGCACAACCCTATCCTGATAGGGTTCGACGGAGAACGGAGGCACCCCCATGAAGACCCGGCATTTCGACCGCATCGGCAATGGCGGACTGGATTTCACCGAACTCGGCTTCGGCACCGCGCCTCTGGGGAATCTCTACCGCGCCGTCACCGACGAGGATGCCAACGCCACGCTCGATGCCGCCTGGAACGTCGGCTGCCGCTACTTCGACACGGCGCCGCTCTATGGGCTGGGCCTTGCCGAGACCCGCCTCAATCCCTTCCTGCGCGGGAAAAAGCGCGATGATTACGTGCTTTCCACCAAGGTCGGCCGCATCATGCGCGCCTGCCCACCGGATCAGCGGACCGGGATCGGAAAATTCTTCGATACGCCTTCGCGGCAGGAGGTTTACGACTACAGCTACGACGGCGTGATGCGGTCGTTCGAGGCGTCGCTGGAACGGCTTGGTGTCGACCGCATCGACATCCTGTTCGCCCACGATCTCGACATGTTCACCCATGGCAGCCAGCAGGCCGCCGATCAGCGCATCGATGAATTCATGCGCTCGGGCTATTATGGGCTGCTTGCGTTGCGCGACCAGGGCGTCATCAAGGCTTTCGGCGGCGGCATCAACGAATGGCAGATGGCGCAGACGCTGGCCGAGCGCGGCGACTTCGACCTCTTCCTGCTCGCCGGCCGCTATACGCTCTTGGAGCAGGAGGCGCTGAGTTCCTTCCTGCCGTTGTGCCAGAAACGCGGCATCGGCATCGTGCTGGGCGGCCCTTATAATTCGGGTGTCCTGGCGACAGGGGCAAAACCGGGCGCCTTCTATAATTACGATGTGGCGCCGCAGGAAATCCTCGACCGCGTCGCGCGCATCGATGCCGTCTGCCGGCGCCACGGCGTGCGCCTGATCGAGGCCGCGCTCAATTTCCCGTTGCTGCACCCCGCCGTCGTCTCGATCATTCCGGGCGGCCAGCGGCCAGCCGAGGTCGAAAGCAACCGATCGCTGCTCGATAAAAAACTGCCGGCGGAACTGTGGGCCGATCTCAAACAGGAAGGCCTGATGCGCGCAGACGCACCAACCGCCTGACCGGAACAGACTCCTCACGGGATTGACAGAAAGGCTTTCGCCATACTCTCCGAGAATGTTTTTATCGACCTTGTACCGGAACAATTCGCCCCCTCCGAAAGGGTTGTTGCCCGCTACGCCGGCCTTGTCGCCACGGCATTCCGCTACCGGAGCGGTGTTGCCGGCCTTCGCATCGCCAACGACAAGGGCGAAATCACGCTGCTTCCATTCCAGGGTCAGCAGATCTGGGATGCGGCGTTTCTCGGCCGTACGCTGACCATGCGCTCAATGTTCGACGAGCCTGTCGCGACCCGCGACTATCTTGCCAATTACGGCGCGTTCTTCATCCATTGCGGCGCAACGGCCATGGGCAATCCCGGCCCCGGCGACAGCCATCCTCTGCATGGCGAATTGCCCAACGCGCCTTACGACGATGTGCAGCTTGTCGTCGGCGACAACGCCGAGGGGCCGTTCATGGCCGTGACCGGACGCAGCCGGCAAATGGTCGCCTTCAGCCATGATTACGGCGCGCGGCCTTCCGTGCGCTTGCAGTACGGCGCGACCGGAGTGGCCGTGGATATGGAGATAAAAAACCTGAAACGCTCGCCGATGCAGTTGATGTATCTCGGGCACATCAATTTCCGGCCAGTGGACGGCGGCCGCCTGGTCGATACGGTGGCCGACGACCGCCGCGACATCGCGGTTCGTCAGGTGCAGCCAGGAACACTATCGCCAGGCGCCGACGACGGCCGCTACCACGACGCCGTTGCCGCCGATCCGTCGCGGCATCGCGTTTTCGTCAAGGACGAGGCGATCCTGCCGGAACTCGTGGTGACCATGCAGGCAAGGTCGGGCGCGGACGGTTGGGCTCATGCGCTTCAAATCCACCCAGATCGCACGGCGGATTTCGTCAGCCACCGCCCCGGCGAACTCGGCTATGCTGTGCGCTGGATCACCCGCGGCCCGGAACAGGATGCACTCGGGCTCGTCCTGCCGGCAACGGCTGAGCCGGACGGGTTTAGTGCCGCCAAGGCGAAGGGCCAGCTGGTAGAACTCGGCCCCCGCGAGTCTTTCCGGTGCGCATTGCGCTTCGGCGTGCTGGATGCCGAGACTGCTTCAAGCCACGAACAGATGATCGCCAGGATCAGTACCGGGGCGAGTTTGGAAAATCGATGATAGACACCGTGCGAAAATCGTTTCCCACCTACACCGGCAATGCTTTCACCGGCATCGACTTCGACAAGGCCGGCAAGCAGGTCGACTTTGTGAACTTCCCACATTCCCCCCACGACGATGCCTGGGGGGTGACGCGCATCCCCATTGCCGTGATCGCCGGGGGCAAGGGGCCCACCGTCATCATCGAAGGCGGCAATCATGGCGACGAATATGAAGGCCCGATCACCATCGGCGAGTTGAGCCGGGAACTCGATCCTTCGAGCATTCAGGGCCGGCTCATCCTGATGCCGGCCAACAATGTGCATGCGGTGACCGCTGCAAGCCGCACGTCGCCCATCGATGGCCTCAACTTCAACCGGGTTTTCCCCGGCGATGCGCAAGGCACGATGACACAGCAGATCAGTGCCTATGTCGCCGGGCAGATTTTCCCGTTGGGCGACGCCTTCCTCGATCTTCACTCGGGCGGTTCGTCGCTCGACATCCTGCCCAGCGCCATTATCGAGCCGACCGCCGACCGCGACCTGCATAGGCGCACCGTCGCCGCCGCTTTGTCGTTCGGCGCACCGCATACGGTGGTGATCGGCAATCTCGGCGACCAGCGCACGGCAACGGCAACCGCCTGCCGGTCCGGTCTGGTGACGGTGGGCACTGAAATGCGCGGTGGCGGGGCCGTGTCGCTCGACGCGTTGGCGATCTGCCGGAAAGGCGTGCGCAATGTTCTGGCTCATCTCGGCGTGATCGAGCAGGTGCCGGCACCTCCGGTTGACCCCAAAGGCGAAATCTTGGAGCTGCGCGGAGCGGCGGCCTATGTCTACGCCACCGCCGAGGGCATTTTCGAACCCTTCCATGCCAATGGCGAACGGGTTTTAGCCGGACAGCCGGCCGGACGCATCCATCGCACCTGGGACCTGTCGTTCGAACCCGAAACGCTGTCCTATTCGATGGACGGGATCGTCTATGGTCGACGCCATCCCGGTCATGTGCGACCCGGCAATTGCTGCCTTGTTGTGGCGTCCCCCTATGAAGGAACGATCGTATGATCACTGTCGACGATATCGAAGCGGCGCGCGCGCGCATTGCTCCCTTCGTCCGCCGCACGCCGACCATGCGGATCGCCTCGGCGCGGGAGCCGTTACCGGTTAAAGCCGACGTAGTCGCCAAACTCGAATTGCTGCAAGTGACGGGGTCGTTCAAGGCGCGCGGCGCGATGAACCGTTTTCTCGGCACGCCACCGGAAGAAATCGCCGGCGGCATCGTTACAGCGTCCGGCGGCAACCACGGCCTCGCCGTTGCCCGCACGGCTTTTGTCGCCCGCGTGCCGGCGTATATTTTCGTTCCTTCAAACGTCTCGCCGGCCAAGGTCGAGAAGATGAAGAGTTGGAACGCCGACGTCCGCATCGTCGGCGACGAATGGACCCAGTCCAACAAGGCAGCCCTTGCCCATGCCGCCGCGATCGGGGCCGCCTATTTTCACCCCTTCGCCGACCCGCTGGTGGTTGCAGGGCAGGGCACGGTAGGGCTGGAAATCCTTGAGGATGTCGAGGATTTCGACACCGTGGTCGTGGCGATCGGCGGCGGCGGTCTTGTCGCCGGGCTCGGCACGGCCCTGAAGGCGCGCCGGCCGGGCGTACGCGTGATCGGCGTCGAACCGACCGGATCGCCGACGTTGAAAGCCTGCCTCGAAGCCGGCCGCCGCGTCGCACTTGACGAAGTCACCTCCAAAGTGCCGACCATGAGCTGTCGCGAGACCGACCAGCGCGTGTTCGAGACCGTGCGCGACACGATCGACGACATCGTCCTGGTCTCGGATGATGATATGCTCGACGCCTCTAAATGGCTCTGGTCCGAATTCGCCATCGCGGCCGATCTGGCCGGCTCGGCGGCGATTGCCGCGCTGCGCACCAAGCATGCCGCGTTTCGCAATGCAGGCCGCATCTGCGTCATCGTTTGTGGGGCGGGTCTCGAAGGCGCTGTTGCATGAAGCTGCTGGTGGCGGGCGCGGGCGCTTTCGGGCGCGAGCATCTGCGGTGTCTGTCCGCCATGGAGGACGTCACGCTTGCCGTGGCCGACACACGCGTTGAGGCGGCGCAAAAAGCCGCCGCCGATTTTCGTATCGTCGAATTCGGCAGCAATGCCGCTTCGATGTTGGAGACTTTCCGGCCGGATGGCATCGTCATCGCCACGCCCGCCCACGCGCATCTGCCGGTTGCCGCCCTTGCGCTACGGCACGGCATTCCGGTCCTGCTTGAAAAGCCAGTAGCGCCGACTTCGCATGAGGCTGTGCAACTCCTGGAGATGGAAGCGGCCAGTTCCGCATTCGTGCAGCCGGGCCATATCTTGCGCTTTTCAAACCAGCACCGGACGCTGGTGCACCATGTGCGCAAGGGTGCGATCGGCCAGGTGATCTCGATCGCGTCGCGCCGCTATCGCGACGGCGGCCATGCTACGCGCTATCCCGATATCGACCCCGTCCTGATGACCATGATCCACGACATCGATCTGGCGCTGTGGATCGGCGAAGGAGTGCCTATCGCCGCGACCGCAAGGCGCCGAAAAGGCCAAGGCGGGCACGCCCTGACCGCCGCCATGGTGGAAGACGACAAGGGCGTGCTCTGGCGGCTGACCACCGCCTGGCTTTATCCCACCGAGGATGCACCGGTCGACCGCGTCGAGGTCATAGGCACGGCTGGCGGGATCGAGATGGATGCAGGCGGCGTCCTGCGGATATTCGGGCCGGAGCCGCAAACCCTCCATTTTTCGGACGCGGGCGAAGACCCGTTGACGGCGGAACTCGAATGTTTCCTGGCGGGGATCAGCGACGGCATTTCTCGCTCCCCAGTGACGCTGACCGACGCGTATCACGGCCTGCGCGCCGCGGAGATGATCCTTGCCGATCTCGCAGGAACAGGCGCGGCATGAGAACACTGGCCGACGCGCATCTGCACCTGTTTCGCCACGGTTTTCCCGATCGAAACGGCCAGCCTGTCCTCGGCGAGGTGAGCGACATCGACGCCTACGAAAGGCTGAGGAGAAACCATCCTATCGCGAAGGGTCTGGTGATCGGCTACGAGGCCGACGGGATCGACCCCGACAACAACGCCTATCTCCGGTCGCTGGTCGTGACGCGCCCATGGATCACCAGCCTGGCTTTTCTGCCGGTCGCATCTGCGCCTTCGGTGGAAGCGATCGATTGGCTGTTCGGTGCGGGTCATGTCGGCGTGGCCTTGTACTTGCCGGATGCGGCGGCGGCGAAAACGCTTTGCGCGTGGCCGGCATCCGTGTGGGCCGCCTTCAACCGGCACAAAGCCATCCTGTCGCTCAACGCCCGCCCCGAAGCTACAGTGCACTTGGAACGACTGGTGGAGACGCTGGCCGGATGCCCGATGCTTTTTTCCCATCTCGGTCTGCCGGGGCTTTTTGCGACCCCCCCTTCCACGGCAGAGGCGGAGCACCGTATCGATGGGCTTTTGCGTTTGGCGAAATCGCCAAATGTTCGTGTCAAGATTTCGGGGCTCTATGCCACCAGCGATGCTCCCGCGACGCCACCACATCCTGGCGCGCAGCCATTCATAGACATCATTCTCGACCGCTTCGGACCCGAGCGATGCCTATGGGGTTCGGACTTCAGCCCGGCGCTCGAATGGGTCGATTTCGAGGACACCTTTGCCGCGACCTGTCTCGGACTGCTGACGGCCACCGAGCGCGATGCTGTGATGGGACTTAACTTGGTAAGGCTGCTGCACTCGCCGGCGTAACGATAAGCAGGTCACTCGGCGGGGAGTTCGCCTGGCCGGCGCGGCACGGCACGGCTAAGTCGTTCTGGGCATGCAGTCGAGATACCAGTTCGGCCGCCGCACTCATGGGCATCGCCACGTCGGGTGACGTGTATGATTGAACAGGCAGGTGTAGCGAACCAGCGCGAACGTATAGTCGACCTACTTTCCGCCTGTCTCGAATCCTGCGATACATTTTTCAGGCTAGCGCATGGCCAGCGTCGGTGTGAGGATCAGTTGGACTTCGTCAACCGGGGCACTGTGTCGCTCATTCTGGACACGCGACCGCACGACGAATTCATGACGGGCACATTCCCGGCGCGAACAATCCGAAGGGCCAGCCCATCGAGGTGGTCGCTGCTGTCGAGCGCCTGGTTTCTGGCGACAAGAGCAAAGCTCTGGTGCTCTATTGCAATGGTCCGTTTTGCCAGGCCAGCAGGCGGCTGAGCAACCAACTGCTCGATGCCGGTTTCACCAATGTCCGCAGATACCAGCTCGGCATGCCGATCTGGCGCGCGCTCGGCGGCCCCACCGAAGTCGAACTCAAGGGAGCCGTTCGAACCTTCAGAAAAGTTCAGACAGCCGTCTTTCTCGATGCAAGGTCGGCGGCAGAGTTCGACAACGGGGAGTCTTCCAGGAGCCTATAATCTCACCGCCGAAGGCGCCGCTGTCGTCAAGGGCAGCCCTATGCCACTCGATGACTTAAATACGCGCATTGTGATCTTCGGTCACGATGCAGCGCAAGCACGGGCACTCGCCGACGTTCTACGTACGCGCCCATAGCACAACGTCGCCTATTATTCAGGTTCTTTCAAGACGCTGTCGGCAGCACTTAAGGGAGATTAGATGATGGCAGCATGCCGGCGACGCATGTGATTAGCTATGACTTCCTGAATGCTGGCCGGGCGGTGGCGCGGGTAGAAACCGCTTGTTCGGACCCGCTGCGATAGATGCAGGCGCATGAACACCTCGCCCATCAGCTACAAGCGCCACCGTTTTCCGCCCCAGATCATCGCCCATGCGGTGTGGCTCTACTTTCGCTTTCCGCTGAGCCTGCGCTTGGTCGAGGAAATGCTGCTGGAGCGCGGCATTGTCGTTTCCTATGAGACCATCCGTCGATGGGGACTGAAATTCGGCCCGGACTATGCCCGCCGACTCCAAAGGAAGCGTCCAGGCCCGAACGATATCTGGCATCCGGATGAAGTCGTCATCAGCATCGCCGGTAAGAAACATCGGCTTTGGCGGGCCGTCGATCAGGATGGATATGTCCTTGACGAGATCGTGCAGAACCGCCGCAACGCCAAGGCTGCCAAGCGATTGCTGATGCGCCTGTCGAAGGTCGCGAAAGCGACGGGTGGTCCTCCTTCCATTCAATGGAAAAGATCGCACCATCAAAGCCAGAGATCAAACAACTAGCATTGCCTGGCGGCGCAGCCGATTTTCAGATTTTGACAGGAGGGTTCAACTGCGCGGCGCGGACGGCCCGGAATAACGACGCCACGTCGATCTCCCTTGAATATATTACCAGGACTGCAAGCAGACCCGCGCTTGCTCGACCTTGTGACGACGGCCTTTGAACATGACAAACCCCCGGAAAGAAGGAGCACTGTCATGCAGCCTTGACCTTTCCGAAAAGCTTGCGACAGAACCTGTCAACCCATGGGCTATACGGTCGTCACCAGTTGCGGGGGCAAATGCAGATACCGCGCCACCTTGCGCTTGGCGGCGATGTCGGCCCAGACCAGATTTACCTGCTCCGCGCTCAGCGCTACGGCCTCTCCTACCTCTACAGCCGGCACCGCATTGTTCAGGCCATAGAGGCATAGATCCATCTTCTGGTACGGAAGGGCGAAATAAAACTCCTCCTGCGTCTGCGCCAGTGAATAGGTGTCCGTTGTCGGCGGGCGACGGCGCACTTCCTCGGGAACGCCCAGATACTCGGCAAGCTGATAGACCTGCGATTTGTAGAGATGGGCGATCGGCTTCACGTCGGCTGCGCCGTCGCCGTTCTTGACGAAAAAGCCCTGGTCGTATTCCAGCCGGTTGGGCGTACCGATCACGGCGTAGTTCAGCCGGTCGGCGTGGAAATATTCCAGTTGCTTGCGCGTGCGCTGTTTCATGTTGGTGGCGGCGACGATGCCGAGATAGGCAGGCGCCGTCAGCCGGTGCTGCCGCGTCTCGCCGTCGGGGCTGCGCACCACCAGCGAGGAGATATTGTACCCCGCCGTACTCAAAGCGCTGGCGATCACCACCTTCGAAGTCCAGCCCGGCCCATAGTCCGACACCACCTCGCGGATGAAGCTATCCCGGCGCGTGTAGCATCCCATCGCCTCAAGCGTCGGTCCGATATTTTCGACTTCGCCTTGCAGGCCTAATGCGCTTGCTACGGATTTGCCCAGCCGCAGGCTTTCCGGGTCGGAATCGTTTTCCGGCATGTACAGGCAAAAAACGTTCTGCGGCCCGATCCCGCGCGCCGCAAGGGCTGCGCAAACGCTGGAATCGATGCCGCCGGACAGACCCAGCACCAGGCCGCGCTTGCGTACCACGCCCCGCAACTGCGCGCGCAGCGCCGCCTCGATGCGAGCGGCCTCGGCTTCCACGTCGATGTCGAGCGTGCTGGCGCAAAAGGGCATGGTGTTCGTCACATTCGATCTCCTGCTGTGGCGGCAAGCCGCCGAATGACCTTGCCGCTTGCCGTCTTGGGCAACTCCGCACGGAACTCCACCGACTTCGGTACCATGAAATCCGGCAGGTTGCGGGCGCAATGGCGAATGACGACCCGCTCCGCCAGCGCCGGATCGGACGCCACGACCACCGCGTGCAGCGCAATGCCGAGGATTTCGTCGGGCACGCCGACGACCACGGCTTCCACCACGCCCGGACAGGCGTGCAGCACGGCTTCCACCTGGCGGGGTGCAACCTTTTCGCCCTTGATCTTCAGCATGTCGTCCCTGCGGCCAACGAAATACAAAAAGCCGTCCGCATCGGCACGAAAAAGATCGCCGGTATGCAACTGCTTTTCCCCCGGCTTCGAGCCGGGGCGCAAAGCGGCATACGTCGCTTGCGCGTTTTCCCAATAACCGCGCATCAGATGGGGCCCAAGAACGACGAGTTCGCCTACCGTCCCCGGCTCAACCGGCTGGCCCGCCTCATCCACGATCAGCGCCTGTGTGCCCGGAATGGCCCTGCCAACCGAACCCGCCCGGCGGTCGAGTTCTTCGGGCGGCAGGTAGGTGGCGCGCGCACACTCGGTCAGGCCATACATCGAATAGAGCTTCGCGCCGGGAAACAGCGTTCTCAAGCCATCCAGATGCACCGGCGGCAAGGACGCGGCCGCGTTGGTGATGGTGCGCAAACCGGGCAGCGGCGGCGGCTCCTTCATCGCCAGAATGATCGCCGCCATGGTCGGCACCAGCGGCATGGTGGTGACGCCTTGTTCCCGCGCCGTTTCCAAAATGGCATGTGGGAAGGCAAAACTTTTTTCCAGAACGAGGGTCGCGCCTACACGTACCGCAACGACGAGTTGGTAGAGACCATAGGTGAAAGACAGCGGCAGCACGCTCAGCACGACGCCTTCAGCGGTTGCTTCCAGATAGGTCGCGATCGAACCCGACACTGCGTCCATGCTGGCATGCGCCATCATCACGCCCTTGGGCCGCCCGGTGGAGCCGGAGGTGTAGATGATCATGGCAAGGTTGGCATCCGCGCCAATCTCCGGCAACGCGCGTTCCGCGCGCGCACAACAATCCTCGAAGGTGATGCCGCCCTCTGTCGGCGCGTCTGATGCGCGCGCGGCAATGATCAGCGGCGCGTGCGCCAAGGCGGCGCCCGCCTCGGCGCAAAGGCCGGCGAACTTCGCCTGGGTCAGTACAGCGCGCGGGCGGCAGTCACGCATGACGAAACCCAGCCCGTCCGCCTTCGTCGAGGGATTGACCGGACAAAACACCGCGCCGGCCTTCAGCACGGCAAAGATGGCGACGGCCGTTTCCCAGATATTTTCCATGAAGACGACGACGCGGTCGCCCTGGCCTATGCCATGGGCCAGCAGGGCGGCGGCGAGGCGATCGGATTTTTCGTCCAGATCGGCATAGCTCAGCCGCGCGCCATCCGCGACGATGGCGGTCTTGTCGGGATTAGCCGCCGCGCTTTGCCGCAGCAATGCCTCGACACGCATGGCCGCTTCTCAACCGGCCATCACGCTTGCGCGCCTGCCCGCGACGAATGCCGAGATGCGCGCGATGGAGTCGAGATTGGCCGGCACGATGTCGGCATCGGCCATGGTGATGCCGAAGCGCTCCTCGAGAAAGGTCACCATTTCCAGGATGCCGGTCGAGTCGACAAGGTCGGCGTCGATCAGCGACAACTCGTCGCCAAGCGAATAGTCTTCATCCCCAAAAAGGAAATTTTCGACGATGAAGGCGCGGATATCGGTATTGATGGGGTTGGACATGGCAAGGCCTTTTTCGATCGGCGGTGGTGGGTTAGGCAGTGGGCTCATGAAGGCTACGGCCGGTTGGATTGGTAAATTCGTGCGACCAAAGTTGCGTGGAAAGCATCCCTACGAAAGCGGCGTTGTCGCGAAAGCCGCCGATGGCATTGCGGCGGGCTTTTTCTAGGAGCTTGGCGGCCGCCTGCGGATTGAACAGGCCGTTCGCGTTGATCGCCTCTGGCGAGAACAGTTCGGCCGCATAGAGGCCGGTCTGGCCGCCGAAAGCGCTGCTGTCAGGCGCGCGATAAGGTTGCTTGGGTCGCTCGCTGATCGACGGCGGCAACAGGTCGGCAGTGGCCTCGCGCAAAATATGCTTTTCGCGCATGCCGCGCAGCTTCAGGCCTGCGGGAATGCGTGCTGCGAATTCGACCAGCCGGTGATCGAGGAAAGGAAAACGCGTCTCGACCCCATGCGCCATCGCCATGCGGTCGCCTTGGCTGGACAGGATATAGCCGGGTAGCAGAAAGCTGGTCTCGATATATTGGGCCTGATGCAAGGGATGCCAGCGCGCGAAGGCCTCGGGCAGCGATGCCGCCAGTTCCTCGGCCGCGTCATAGCCGCCGATAGTTTCGCGCAGGCCGCGAGAGAAAAACATCTTGGCTCCCGCCGTGGCGCGGATGCGCGGCCGGTGCGAAAACAGCGGATCGCCCAGCGTATCCGCACCCGCACCGAAGAAGGCGGCGAGATATTCCGGCGTCTGCTGCTGCAACGAGGGCAGATAGGGATAGATCCGGCGGAAAAGATGCGGGCGAATTTTGGAGTCAGGCTGGCGCGCGCAGAAGCGGCGGATGCGGGCTTCCTTGAACAGGTCGTAGCCGGCAAAGACTTCGTCCGCGCCCTCTCCCGACAGCGCTACCTTCAGCCCCTCCCGGCGCAACAACTCGAACAGCAGATAGAGCGGCGCGGGCCCGGTGCGCAGCACTGGCCGCCCGATATGGCGCACCACCGAAGGAAAGACACGCGCGATGTCGCCGGGGCCGCAGGAGATGGAATGATGACGCGAGCCCAGCGCCTGCGCCATGATTGCCTGATAGGGGCTCTCATCGAACTCTGCATCGTCGAAGCCAACGGCAAAGGTGCGGAAGCCCACCGGGGCCATCCGCACGGCCAGCGCGGATACGATCGAAGAATCGAGGCCGCCAGATAGCAGCGATCCGACCTCCACGTCGGCGCGCAGGCGGATGCGGGTCGCGTCTTCCAGCAGCGCGCGCAGTTCCTCCGCGACCTCGCCTTGCGAGCGTGGATCGGGGACACCGCCGTCGTCCGGAAAATCGAGCGCCCAATAGGGCCGGATGTGAGCCGCGCCACCCTCGATGGTCATCATCTGGGCCGGCGGCAGCTCCGAAATGCCCTTGAAAGCGGTGCGCGGTGCGATCGGCGCCCAAAGCGTAAATATCTGGTCAAGGGCGATCAGGTCCATCTCCGCCTCGACACCCGGCACTTCAAGCAGCGCCTGCACCTCGGAAGCGAAGTAGAACGCGCCGCCACGCCATGTGTAGAAAAGCGGCCGCACGCCCATGCGGTCACGTGCCAACACCATGCGCTTGCGCTGCTCATCCCAGATCGCGAAGGCAAAATCGCCGTTGAGCAAGGATACGAAGTCCGGCCCCATCTCCTCATAAAGCTGGAGGATGACTTCGGTATCGCTGGAGGTGGCGAAGCGGCGGCCGCGCGCAACGAGCATTTCCCGCAGTTCGATGTGGTTGAAGATTTCGCCATTGTAGACGATGCGGACCTGTCCGTTGGCGGTCGCCATCGGCTGGGCTGCGTTGGACGACAGGTCGATGATCGACAAGCGGCGGTGTCCGAGGCCGACGCCTTCGCCGGTATGAATGCCCTGGTCGTCGGGACCGTGATGGCCAATGGACGCGCACATGCGCCGCAACAGCCCTGCTGCGTCATCGTCCGGCAGGCTTGCGCCACAAAAGCCGGCTATGCCGCACATGGTTCGCCCGATCGCATGGGGATGCCGCTAGTCAAAACTGTCTCCGATCAATCGCGACCAAGACTCGCCGGCGAAGCCGTTGAAGAATGCCTTGCCCGCGCGAAACGGCTCCAGCAGCGCTGGATCACGCGCATGCACCATGCTTGAGGAACCATGCAGAAAGATGAAGCGCCGGCCCAGCATGGCGTCGAGCAGCGCCGGCATCGTGCGGCCGCGCAGCGCCACCATGCCCCGCTCGCCGGCATGGGTGAGCATGCTGTCGATCACCGCGCCTGCCTGTCCAGGCGCCGATAATATCTGCAAGACGCGGCCGATGCGGCCTGGATCGCCATAGTAGAGAAACATCCCGGTCGGCCGCCCGTCCCGCGCTATGACAGCCCGTCGAACCATACTGCCATAGAGCGCCTTGCGTCTGGACTCCGCCACCCGATAACGAAGGCCGGCATCGGTCCATTGCGGCCTTGCTGCGTATGCTTCGGTAAACTGCACGATAAGCGCCAGGGTTTCATCGCCGCCGGCATCCCTGTTGTGGAGCGCTTTGCCGGGCAGCGCGTGGCCGACATTGAACCATCGCGATTCCGCGCCGCGCCGGATCAGCGCGTCGACCGGAAGGGCAAAGGGCGCAAACAGGCGCGCCGCCTTGGTCGTGTGAGCCGCCAGTTCCACAGCAAGACCCGCAGGCCTGATGACGCGAAGCCATTCGAGGCTATGATCGGGCAGCACGGTGGCACGCAACTTGCGCAACATGGTGGCGGAGGTATGGTTAGCCGTCTCTGTCAGCGAAATATCCTGGGGTCCGGACAAAAAAGCCCGCATCAGCCGTGCACCCGCAAAATGATCTCCAGCGCGATCGTCCGCGACCAGCGCGACCGCGACCGCGCCCCGCCGCGGCGTGTCTTCCACCAGCATCGGCAGTGGAAGCGCGCCGATGAAGCCGGAAACAATACCGTTGTCACCGATGTGGATCAGGGAATTGATTTCGGGATCCTGGTCCGGCCCGTGAAGAAACAGGCCCGCGAGATAGGCTTCCAGCGACGGGGCGGCCGGCCGGCCGGATTTACGCAACAGGCGCTGAAACAGGCCGGCGACGGTCGCCAGATCCTCCGATCTAACTGCTCGAATCTCACCCATTTTCTTGATTGCCGGAATACCCGGCAGTCCCCCACGCTTCCCACCCCGCCTATGCCCAGACCATTCAATCTAACTCGAGAACATCCAGACAAGAAGCAATTACGACGGTTTTTAATACATCTTCCTTAATAGGAACCTGTAAAATTGCGCCAAACGATAACCCTGTATTGCGGGGCTTTGTCGCAAACCCGTTGTCAACCTTGGCTGTGGCATGAGAGTCCTCCATTTCAGAGGGAACGTGTTCATATTTTCAGGCCGCCATTTCAACCATTCGGTGATCCTGCTGTGTGTGCGCTGATATCTGGCTTAGAATCTCAGCCTACGTGATCTGGAAGAGATGATGGCTGAGCGCGGCATTCACGTCGACCATTCCACAATCCATCGCTGGGTCGTTCGCTTCTCGCCGCTGCTGCTCGAACGGTTCAACCATCGCAAGCGACCTGTCACCCGCAAATGGCATCTTGACGAGACCTACGTGAAGGTTCGCGGTCACTGGATGTATCTCTACCGCGCCATCGACAGCATCGGCGATACGGTCGAGTTTTTCTTCAGCGAACATAGCGATCTATCGGCTGCCAGACGCTTCATCCGCAAAGCGTTGAACCGTCATGGCCGACCAGATCGCATCGTCATCGACGGCAGCCAGAACAATCGGGAAGCGATCACCTTTTGCGACGCAGAGAATCGTCTACGAGATCGGGCGCGGCAACCGCTGAAGCTGATTTGCATCCGCCAGAGCCAGTACCTCAATAACCGCATCGAGCAGGATCATCGGCGCATCAAGCGCCGGATACGCTCCATGCTCGGATTCAAATCAACCGCCAGCGCCGCGACGATCCTGTCTGGGATCGAAATGCTTCACATGATGCGCAAACGACAGGCGAGGTACGCCTACAATCCGGCACCATCGCTCGCAGAGCAGTTTTAAATTCTCGCTGCCTGAATATCATATCTGATCAACTTGTTCGTCCAAGTGGCAAGTTTGCGACAAAACCCGCTCGCTTGCCCGCCGTCTTGCCGTCATTATGCACGCCATGCTGCGCGACGGCGTTTTGTTCGAAGCCTGAGATGAGATAGAATCTGACTGTCAGCGGTGAAGCCGGAAAGCTGATCCGAGGGTGGTGTCCCGAGAGGGAACGCAGGGACGAGCGATCTGCGAAGGTTACCGGATGGGCCAGAAAACCCGCTTCGAGTCAATGCAACGTTCGACCTTGTGAAACCCGATACAGCATGATTGCTGCTTGCAGCCACCGGTGCGGACAGATCCTTGAAACCCTCAAGTGAAACACCGCCAAGCCCTACAAATTACAGATCCGAGCCTAGCTCTGGCGCCAGTTCCCCGCGAGTTCCGTGATCGTCGCGCATGCCGCAAGATCGTCTGCCGCAGACAGCGCCCCCAGCGGCGCGCGCACGCGCAGCCACGCCTCGTCTCCCGACTGGGCTGCGAGCACGCCTTTCACCGCAGGCACCACCGGTAATTTGAGCAACAGGCCGAGGATGGCGTCGATCCTGGCATCGTCCTCGCCGCGCACCAGCTTCGCTACCAGCGTCGGTGCGAAATTCGCCACGCCGCTGATTGCGCCGCTGGCGCCTTGCCGCACCGCCCGCGCCAGATCCCCCTCGTGCCCGACCAGGATGGCGAGGTCGCGGTGTTCGGCCAGCAGGGCCGTCGTCTGCTCCCAGTCGCCGCTGGAATCCTTCACGCCGGCGATCACGCCGGGAAATGCCGTCCTCAACCGGGTCACCAGCGCGGCGCCGACCTTCACGCCGGTGAGTTGCGGAATGTTGTAGACAATGATGTCGCGGCAGGCGGGACCGGCCACTTCCAGCGCCTCGGCGAACCAGCGGTAGACGCCCTCCTCACCCGGTTGCTTGAAATAGAAGGGCGGCGCGAGCAGGATTCCGGCCGCGCCAGTTTCCAGCGCGCGCTGCATGTGCGCGCCCGCCTCCTGCGACGGCGGACCGTAGACGCATTCGACAAGCTGGCTCGCCGAAATGCCGGCTTCCGCCATTTTGTCGTAGAGAGGCGCGCGCGCCGCGGCAGGCAGCGAGACGCCCTCGCCAGTCGTGCCGAAGGCGGTGACGACCTTCATCCCCTGGCCCAGCAAGCTGCCGGCGTGCGCCGTGAAGCGCTGCCAGTCGATGCCGCCCTGTTCGTTGAACGGAGTGGCGAGCGCTGCGCTGACGCCGATCTTGTCGCGCATGGGATGAGTTTCGGGCACAGGATTTTCCTTCGTTGTCACTTTGATGCGGTTTCAATCAGCAGGCGGCGCAGCGCATCGAGGTCGGGAGTCAACCCGGTGAAGATGCGGAAGGCGTCGACGCCCTGGCGGAAGAACAGCTCGTAGCCGGAGAGCGTCTTCAGGCCGGTCGCTTCCGCCGCCAGTTTGAAGGGCGTGTCGACCGGTGTGTAGACGGCCTCGAACGCCCAGCGCTGCGAGCCAAGCAGATCGAGTGGAATGGCGGAGCCGGCATGACCGACCATGCCGAGCGGCGTGCAATTGACGATGCCGTCGGCGTCGCGCACCGCCCCGCATACGTCGTCGGCGACCGTCGCGGAGACGCCGCCTTCCGGGGCAGCCATGATCGCCTCGGCCAGCGTCCTCGCCCTCGCCGCGTCCCGGTCGACAATCGCGATCTCCTGGGCGCCGAGTGCAACCAGTCCGAACGCCACCGCCTTGCCGACGCCACCCGCCCCGACCAGCGCCACGCGGCCGGGCGACATATCGCCGAAGGCCGAGCGATAGGCGGCGAGAAAACCGGAATGGTCGGTGTTGTGTCCGACCGGACCGCTCTCGTCGAAGACCACCGTGTTGACCGAACCGATGCGTCGCGCCCGCTCGCCGACCTGCACCTTGGCCACGACCGTCTCCTTGTAAGGATAGGTCACGTTGATCCCGCGCAGGCCGCTGGCGCGGCAGGCGTCGAAAACCGCGTCGAAATCGCCGCCAATGTCGCGCGGCACGAACAACTCGTAACTCACGTCGAGCCCGCACAGCTGTCCGGCCAGCCGGTGCAGGTCGGGCGAGCGCGAGCGGGCGATGTTGTCGCCGATCAGGCCGAGCCGCACCCGGCCGCCGACAACGGCGCTGCCGCCGTTCCGAAGCGCGGTGCTCATCCGACGTATCCGAACTGCCTCGGCATCCACAACACGATGTCCGGGAACAGGATCATCAGCAAAAGCGCGAACACCAGTACGCCAATGAACGGCACGATTTCGGCGATGATCTCGCGCAGCGGAATGCCCGTCGTGGCATTGATGACGAAAAGCACTACGCCATAGGGCGGCGTTATCAGCCCGATCATCGTGTTGACGACCACCACGACGCCGAAATGCACGAGGTCTATGCCGAGCGCGTGGCAGGTGGGAACAAACAGCGGCACAATGACGAGAATGATGGTCGAGGCATCGAGCAGGCAGCCCAGGAAGAGCAGCAGCAGGTTGACCATGAACAGGAAGCCGAGCGGGGAAATGTCCAGCCCCTTCAGCGAAGCGGCCATCTGCGCCGGGATGTTCTCGCTGGCCACGATGTAGTTGAATATCAGTGCGCCGCCGATCACCAGGCCGATAGCCGCCGATGACCGCGCGCTGTCCGAAATGATGGCGTAAAGCGCCTTCCAGTTCAGCGCGCGGTAGAACAGGGCGGCCAGGATGAGCGCATAGGCGGCGGCCACCGCGGCCGCTTCGGTCGGCGTGGTCGCGCCGCCATAGATGCCATAGAGTAGGATCACCGGCATCAGCAGCGCCGGGAAGGCGTTGAGCGTGACCCTGGGCAGATCGCGCAGCGGCACCGCCTCCTCGACGGCGAAGTTGCGCTTGTGCGCGATCCTGGCATTGAGTGCCATCAGCACCAGGCCCATCAACAGCCCGGGCAGGATGCCGCCGAGAAACAGGTAGCCGATCGAGGCGTCGGAGACGAGCGCATACATCACCATCGGAATCGACGGCGGGATGATCGGTCCTATCGTCGAGGCGGCGGCGGTGATGGCGGCGGCGTAGCCGCGCGGATAGCGGCCGTCCTTGGTCATCATTTCGATGACGACCTTGCCGAGGCCCGCAGCATCGGCCACCGCCGAGCCGGACATGCCGGCGAAGATGATGTTGGCCACGATATTGACGTGGCCGAGGCCACCACGCAGGCGGCCGACGATCGCCATGCAGAAGCTCAGCAGCCTTTCGCTGATCGTGCCCGCGTTCATGATGTTTGCGGCGACGATGAACAGCGGCACGGCCAGGATGATGAAGCCGTCATAGAGTCCCTGGATGATCTGCTCGGCGGCGAGGCCGAGGTCCTGGCCCTTGACTGCGAGATAGACGATCGCCGCCACGATCATGGAGTAGGCGACCGGGGTGCCGATCCCGGCGAAGAAGAACAGAGCCAGAAGGCAGAGCGAGAAGGCGAGCGTCATACCGGCGTCGCCTCGTCATGCGGCTCTGGCCTGTCGCCATGCAGCAGGCGCCAGATGTGCCAGGCATAGCGCAGGATGGTAGCGACGGCGAACATGCCGTAGACGCTGAACACGATATCCAGCCGGATATGCAGCGTGGCGCTTTTCTTGATCTTGTAGAAGGTGATGTAGTCGAAGGTCGCAGGTAGCGCCGCCAGTAAACCGGCGACGATCGCCACCGCCGAAACCAGCGCGAAGACGCGCTGCATGCGGCGGTTGACGATCAGGTATAGCAGGTCGAAGGTAACATGGTCGCGCTCGGTGAGCACGAAGGCGGAGTTCCAGAACACCAGCCACAGCCAGGCGGTCAGGCACACCTCCAGCGTCCAGCCGATCGGGTAGTTGATGACATAGCGCGCGAAGATCTGCAGCATGAAGGCGACGAACATGGCGGTGAGCAGCGCCACCGCCACATTGTCGGCCCTCGCCTGCAACCAGCGTAAGGTTGCCGACATGGATCAGACTCCGATCAGAGCGCGTTGATCTTGTCGACCATGCCTTGTGGCCAGTCCTTGGCGAACTCGGATTCGAGATAAGCCTTCTGCACATGCTGGCGGAAGGCGTCGACGTCGGGCGTATAGACCTTCAACCCCTTGTCCTTGAAGAACTGCTCGAGATCCGCTTCCAGCTTGAGTTGCTTTTGCCGGCCGGATTCCGCCGCGTCATCCGCGGCCTTCTGCACGGTCGCCTGCTGCTCCGGCGTGAGGCCGTCCCACACCTTCTTGGAGAAAGCGAGATAGTTCAGGTCGACCAAATGACTGGTCAGGCAGATTTGCTTGGTGACCTCGTAGAACTTGGAATTCTTGTCCGTCGGCAGCGGGTTTTCCTGGCCGTCGATGGCGCCGGTCTGCAGCGCGGTGTAGATTTCCGTGAAGGCGATCGGCACCGGATTGGCGCCCAGCGCCTTGCCGAGGAACTGCCAGGCGTCGGTGCCAGGCATCCTGAGCTTGACGCCGGCGAGATCGGCGGGAACCTTGATATCCTTGTCGATCCTGAGATTGAGCTGGCGGCGGCCGAGATACATGACCGCCAGGAGCTTCACGCCCAGTTCGTCCTCGACCTTCTTCTTCATCGGATCCATGAAGTCGGCGGCGAACACCTTCTTCTGATGCTCGGCGTCGCGATGGAGATAGCCCGCGGTGAAGATCGACCATTCCGGATAGATCGTCGCCAGTTCCTGCGCCGAGGTGATCGACATTTCGAGATTGCCGCGGGCAATCGCCTCGAGTTCGGTGCCCTGCTTGAACAGTTCCGCGTTCCAGTGCGGCTCGAAGGTGACGAAATCCTTGACTGCCGGCGCGAATATCTCAGTCAGCGCGACTGCGCGCTGGTCCCCGGGCGTCGCCGGTGACGACAGGCGCAGCGTGATCTTGTCCTGCGCGAAGGACCGTCGGCTGAACGTTGGAAGTGCGGCGGCAGCGACAGCCATGCCGCCGAGAAAACGGCGGCGATCGATCCTGATTTTCATGCTTTCCTCCCTGAATTGCATGAGCGGCGCTTCATCGCCGGCACCGTCCCATGAAAATCATGGCACGATCATTCCCCAGCGGCAACCCATAAAGAAGGCAGCACCATAGATTTTCCATTTTATCCGATAAAGCATTTTTGGCAAAGAGACCCTCGCTGGCCATGACGGCGCGCAAGGGCCTGGGCACGGCTCACAGGCGCGAGCGAGAAGGTCGAACGTAGCTCAGATCGAGCGACTCAGGCGCCAGTGCCGGTTTTTTCTGCTTCTGGAATTCCGGTTTGCTGGCGAGCAGGCCGCGCTCGACGCCGGCCTCGACATGCTTGCGCAGAATCGTCTGGGCGGTAGCGGCATCCCGCGCCAGCGCGGCTTCCAGCATCTGGCAGTGTTCGTCGGCCGCGATCTGCCCGCGAAAGGTCAGCGAAACCATCTGGTAGCGTAGGTACTTGTCGAAAACGGCGGCATGCGTGTCCATCAGAACCTTTGATCCGCAGGCCGAGATCAGCGCCTGATGGAACTCCCAGTCGTAGCGCTTCCACTCCTTGGTGATAGAATGGTCACCGGCGATCATGCGCCGCTCCATCTGTTGCAGCTTGTGGTGCGCCGCCACTACGCGCCCCTCCCAGTCCATGTCGCCGGCAGCGAAGGACAGTTCCATCGCATAGCATTCCAGCAATTGCCGGAGTGCGGCGATCTCTTTCAGATCCTGCGGCGAAACCGGGGCCACCTCGAAACCGCGTTGCCCTTCGGCAATCACCAGCCCGTCGGAAGCCAGACGGTTGAGGATTTCGCGCAGCGTGGAAACGCTGGCACCGTAAAGCGTCTTAAGCCGGTCCAGTCGCAATTTCTCGCCGGGCGCCAGACGGCCGAAAATGATGTCGGCCCTGATCTGACGATAGGTCGTCTCGGATATGGTCGTGCTGACATGACTTTCGGACATTCTGAAAAAATATCAGAAATTCTCCGAAATACCATAGATTGATAGTCACAACCCTAGATGTTTGATCCCGGGCTTTGATGGAGGTGTCTGCCTGAACAACGGCAAGCATCAAGCTGATCGAGATGTTCGACGTGATGGCCGAACTGGAGGCGATGTGCGGTCGTCTTGCGGCGCGGCGCATCACCGATGAAGAACTCGACAGGCTGGAGGAGGCCGCGATCGCTTGCCAGAAAGCCGAGGAAAAAGGCGACACCGACGAATACTATCGGGAAAACGAACGCTTCCATCACGTGCTTTATCACGCCAGCGGTAATTCCTTCCTGGCCCAGGAAGCGTCCAAATTGCACAAACGTCTCAAACCGTTCAGGCGGCTCCAGCTACGCGTGCGCGGGCGGCTGCGGCAGTCCATGCAGGAGCATCGCGAAGTCCAGGACGCGGTTCAAAAGGGTGATGCTGAGCGGGCCGCCCATGCGCTGCGCAGCCACATTGCGATCCAGGGCGAGAACCTGCACGACCTCATGGCGAATTTCGCGAAATATCACCTGCGCACGCCGCTGCAAACGATATGATCGGCTGCATCGGGATCGCCGCGGAGTTGTCAACTTATCAAGAACTACTACGGACGAAAAGCAGATGACCTATTGGTCGAAATGGCAGCCCCGAACATCTGAACCTCCGCAAGCCATCGCACGTCATTGCCAGACAAACCGTAACAGAAAAGTTTGCAGAACCTAGTTCCGCCTCGCCTCAACGAGTGATGCGAAGTAGGAAGCCCCGAAAGGCAACGCTTCGTCGTTGAAATCGAACCACGCGCTGTGAAGGATGCGGCCATTATCATCCGGTCCATTGCCGATCCAGCCGTAGCATCCGGGTCGGTCTTCGAGCATGAAGGCGAAGTCCTCGACGATCATCGTCTGCGGCGGGTTTGTCTCGACCTTATTAAATACCGACAATCCCGCTGCCTCTGCCGATCGGGCAGAGGATTGCGAATTGATGAGCGTTGGATATTGCTGAACGTAGGATACCTTGCACTGCGCGCTGGTCGATAGCCCGATGCCTTCCACGATGCGCCGCAGCGCCGGCTCGGCTGCCGCGCGCGCGTCGGGAGAGAATGCCCTCACAGTGCCTCGAATGGTGACCTTGTTCGGCAAGACATTATAGGCATCACCACCATGAATTTGCGTGGCACTCACGACGATTGCATCCAGCGGGTCGGTGTTTCGCGCGGAAATCTGCTGAAGTGCGACGAGGATGTGTCCGGCTGTCAGAATAACATCGACCCCTTTCTGCGGTTGGGCCGCATGCATTCCGGTGGACGAAACCTCGATATCGAAACCATCGCCCGACGCCATCATCGGCCCCGCTTTCACGGCGAAGGTTCCGATGTCCATACCCGGCCAATTGTGCAAGCCGTAAATTTCGTCGCAGTGGAACTTTTGAAACAGCCCTTCCCGGATCATGCGCGCCGCGCCGCCGTCTTCACCCCCCATCTCCTCGGCGGGCTGGAAGATGAAGACAACGCGGCCCTCAAAATTTCTGGTCTCGGCAAGGTAGCGGGCGGCACCAAGAAGCATAGTGGTATGCCCGTCATGGCCGCAGGCATGCATGACGCCCCTGTTCACCGAGCGATGCGTGAAATCATTGCGTTCTTCAATCGCAAGCGCATCCATATCCGCCCGCAGCCCGATGGAGCGCTCGCCTTTCCGATTTCCGCAAAGGACACCCACGACGCCCGTTCCACCTACACCTTCGGTCACGTCGATCCCGTAGGAACGAAGTTTTTCGGCAACGAATTTAGCGGTTTCATATTCCTGAAAGGAGAGTTCGGGGTTGGCATGAAGATGATGCCGCCACTGGGTCATTTCGTCGTGAAATTCGGCGATCCTGTTTATGATGGGCATTGTTATTCGTTCCCATTTCGAATGGCGTGATGGGCAAGCCGCAAATGCTCGCCCAGCGTTGAAATCGCACCGGTTTCGTCACCATTTCGGCAGGCCTGAAGCAATTTTCGATGTTCGGCAGCCGATTTCTCGGGGCGGACAACAATGGAACTCGCGATCACCTCCGCCAGAGCCGATGCCTTGTTGAGCTGTTCGATGGTCCTCAACAGCGTCTGCCGCTTTGATGGACGGTACAGGGCATGATGAAAATCCCAGTTCAGTTCCGAAAGCTTAGACGGCTCCTGTTCCGCATCGGCCGCATCGAGCACCATCTCCGCTTCGGCAAAATTAAGCTTGGTGTGGTGTCGAAAGGCGGATTTGAGCGCGAGCGGTTCCAGCAAAAGCCGCATCTCGAACAAATCTCCGACCATTCCTTGATCGAGTCTTGCGACCCTTGCTCCCTTGTAGCCGGCTGTCTCGACCAACCCGTCGTCGGCAAGTGACTGAAGGGCATGCCGTAGCGGTGTGCGGCTGACACTAAGCTGTTCCGCCAACGCCTCCTGCCGCAGCGCTTGACCGGGACGAAAGACCCCGTTCAAGATGAGCGCCCTGATTTTATCGGCAATCGATTCTGCTTGCGTCTTTTGTGTATCCGGAACCATAATTGTATCCAATACTGATTTCAAGACGCGTTGTCAACGCCAGAACTGTAGCCAGGAATCCGGTGTCAAAGCCTGCTTCTACGTTTCTCGTTCAAATCGACACTGCGGATACGAGGTCGTAAGGAAGCGCTGCTTACTTGAACTGATCTCCTGGTAGCCGCGGGTTCGCTCACGCAATGCGTCCGCTGCTAGCTTTGAGAACGATTACGGATGGTGGTTACCCGTTCGTCCACGCGAAGCTTGAATATTGCCGACGCTGACGTTCGCTTGGCGAGAAAGCCGCTGCTAAGTCTGGACGATGTGCCGGTCAATCGCGCTGGCCGGGGATGCGGGTTGCCTGGCGCGAGCGGCGATGAGTGACCGGATGCCCGCCGCGCCCTCGCTGGTGGCGGGATTGAATACCATCATGGGCTGTATCTCGAGCAACCAGATGTGCTGGGGACAGGCTCCTACTCCCTCTCCGACTTCGACCCGCGCACCTTCGGCTCCCGCAAATTGAGTGACCTCGTGCGAAAGACGAATGAGTTCGAAATCGGCCATCCCGAAGGCGAAACGATGCGTATTCGGGTGAAATTGAAGCCCTCCGGGCGATCCGCGCCAAAGCAGCGCGGGCAACCGTGACAGCCTGTCGCAAAGCGTTATTGGCATCACGGCGCAGTGGATGCGACCTACGGCGAGCGGCGGACCTTCGGGCGAGCGGCGGGGGCGGTTTCAGGCAATGCTCCTTCGGGAGCGCCGCCCTTTTTTGATCAGATAACCCCTCCGAACGCGTTCAGGTATTGTCAGAACTTCCCGCCGTGGGAAAGCGGCGGGCAAATTCCTTCTCATTGCCGGCAGCCAGAAGTTTCGCCTGTTGAACCCACTGCTCGCGCTTAATGCGGCCGTCGAACTGGAGATAATCCTCCACGCTCCTGATGTCAGCCGCAGTCCAGGCGGCAATTTGAGCGAAGGTGGTGGTGCCGTGTTCGTTTAGACGGCGCTCATTCACAGGCCCGATGCCGATCAAGCGCCGCAGATTGTCTTTGCCGGTGGATTTCGCAGCTTTCGGCTTGGCGGATCCGGTCTTTGCGGGCTTGACCTTCGCGGGTTTGGCAGGTGCCGACGCGACAGGCCCTTTCGGAGCGGTTGAAGGCAGGGAAGTGGCAGCAGCGACCGGAGCCGATATCAAGGCGGCAGGGGACGGCTTTGCCCTGGCCTCGCTCAGTTGGCGCTCGAGATCGGCTCGTGCGCTCCCACAAGCTTCCAGTTCACCGCCCAGGCGATTCGCGTCGGCCTTCAGCCGATCACGTTCGCTGCGCGTGTTATCAAGGCTACCTCGCAGATCATTGAGTTCACCACGCTGGCGCCCCCATAGGAACCAGCCTACAACCAACCCAAGAAGGAACGCTAACAGCATATAGAAAAAAGTCATTGCCTCTCTCCAGTCTGAGCCTGCACGCCACAATGCGTGACCGCGCGGCATCTTGCGGCAAGATGCCCACAAAAGGAAAGGCTCCCGTGCTGAAGGAGGTGAGGAGCGGCAACGGCAGGCATCATCCAAATGCCAAACATCGTTGGATCTTGGTGGTTTCCGCCGCAAACGGCCATCATATTCCGGGCCGAACTTCTTCGCCTAGCCATCTGAACTCTTACGCTGTGCCGCCAGAAGTGCCAGCGCGACGCCTCCAACGATACCGATAGTCGCGATCACAAGTCGTGCAGTCAGCATCTCCCCGATGAAGACGACACCACCAAGGGCGGCGATGGACGGCACGGTCAATTGAACAAATGCCGCCCGTGTGCGCGAGAGCTTCGGTAGAACGCTGTACCAAATAATGTACCCGAGGCCTGATGCAATTGCGCCAGAGGCGACCGCGTAGACCACTCCCTCCACGCTTGGCCTGAACATCAATGCACCAATTGCCATCAGGACGATACTGATCGGCAAACAGCGGACAAAGTTGCCAGCGGTATCGGTCAATGGCGACAGCGATCCTCTGCCCAAAAGGCTGTACGCCGCCCACGAAAGGCCTGCGACAACCATCAGCATTGCTCCAGGAAGCGGTGGTGCAACAAGTCCCGGTGAAACCAGATAAACAAGAGAGAGGAACGCGACGGCTATTCCGAGCCACTCCAACAGAACAGGTCTGTCGCCTTTCACGATTGCCCAAGCTAGCATTCCGATCTGCACGCTGGCAAAGAGAATGAGTGCTCCTGGCCCCGCACCAACGATCACATATGCGACGGAGAACGTCCCGGCATAAAGCAGCAATGCAAGTGCGCCTGACCAGCTTCCCGTTCCTGCTCCCATCGTACGCCGCGACCGGAAATAAACCAATGCGGCGAGGACGACGGCGCCGGACACCAAGCGCACACCTGTATATCCAAGTGGGTCGATGGCGCCATGCGAAAGGGCAAGTCTGGCCAGCACGGAGTTCGCGGCGAAGGCCAACATTGAGATGATCGTAAAAATGGCAACCTTCATCGTAGGCAGGTAACCACCGATGCCTCTAGCCGGCAAGCGGATCATCCGCGAACCGATCATACACGTCGGCAGACATTACGAGCAATGAGCGGGCGACGTTCCCGGGAGACCATCCCGACGCCTCCAGGGCGAGACGGAATGTCGGCCCGTACATCAGGTTGTTCGGCTCCAAATCCGGAGCGTTGATTTTCGCTTTTGCCATAAGGTGACCTCGACCGATCACCCCCCTTACGATCAAGACGTAGGCAAACCTATGAGGCAGTCAACTTGAGTTTGGACGAAGGCCCACTTGCTGCCCACGTGGATCTGAACGCTATGCGTGAGATCAATCCGGAGATTATTTCGTTCCGGTCCTGCTTGCCGGGAGTGGACGCAAGGCCCTCATCGAAGCCCTAGGGAAGGCTGGCGGGTGGGATCACGCCAAGGCATGAGAGCCTGCCCCATAGCAAGATGTAGTAGAGACCGCCGCTGACGTACCGCTAGGTCATCCATCGAGCATGCGGCGATTGGATCGATGCTAGCCTGCAACATCGTTCTATGCGCACCACGTTCGAACGGCGGATTTGCAGGCTGTATGCTGCGGAAGTGACCAGCCCAGCGCTTCCGGAGACGGTGACGTTTGGATGGCTATCAGGATTTCAAAGCGCTGCGTATCCTCAAGGGAAACGCAGCGCTTTTCCATTAGTTATGGCGGATTTCAGTGCCAAGAACCTTGAGGCATTCCCGAATGAACGCAGCCAGCGCCGTCCAACCCTTGGCAGAAACCATGTTGCCATCGACATAGGCATCGGTAGGCGATAGGTCGATATAGGTCCCGCCTGCCAGGATAACTTCCGGCTCGCATGCACCGAGTGCAGCAACTTTCTTGCCTCGCACGACCCCGTCGACGGCAATCAGTATCTGGACACCGTGGCAGATTGTGAAGATCGGCTTTTTCGCTTCATGGAAGTGACGCACGATCGCTTGCACGCGCTTATCGGTGCGGATGTATTCCGGCCCCCGGCCGCCAGCGCAATAGACGGCATCATACTGCTCGGGATTGGCTTCCGAAAACGTCTTGTTGATGGTGAAATAGTGTCCCATCTTCTCTGTGTAGGTCTGGTCGCCCTCGAAATCGTGTAGCGATGTCTTGATGTTCTCGCCCGCCTTCTTGTCGGGGCATATGACGTGCACCGTATGACCAACCGCTTCCATGGCCTGCTGGAAAACGAAGATTTCGTATTCCTCGGTGAATTCACCAGTCAGCATCAATATCTTCTTGCCTGGCATAGTCGTTTCCTCTGTTTGTTATGGCGTGCTGCCGGGCAGGCTCAAATGCCTGCTCGGCATTGGGATTTTCCTAGAACGGTGAATCGGGGAAGTAGTATTCCTGCGCATTTTCCGGAGTGATGAGGGGAGCGTCCAGCTTGACGCTGCCACGGATCGGAGCCTGGCCGTTGAACTGAGCCGCCGTCATGTAGATGGCGGTCTTGATCATCGACGGCGGATAAGGCGTCTCGATGGGCGTCATCGGATCCTTGTCGATCACCTTCTTGACTATTTCCTTCATGCCGTTGCCACCGAGCGCATATTTGATGTCGGTGCGGCCGGATTGCTTCACAGCCTCCAGAACGCCGAGCAGCATATCGTCGTCATTGGCCCAAACGGCATCGATCTTCGGATATTTGGCGAGATAGTCCTGCATCAACTTGAAGGCATCGTCGCTATTCCAGTTGGCATACTGGATATCGAGAATCTTGAGGTCACTTCCGGCAATGCCGTCCTGGAAACCCTTGATGCGTTCGTCGTCGATAACGGTCGGAATGCCGCGAAGGACAACCAGGTCGCCCTTGCCGCCAAGCTTGTCGACCAGGAACTTGGCCGTTGAATTGCCCACCGCAATGTTGTCGCCGGCCACATACAAATCCTGCACCGATGCGTCGGTCAAGCCCCGATCGACCACGGTGATGAAGGTTCCCTTATCCTTGATGGCCTTGACCGGTCCCGTGAGTTCCTCGGAGCTGTAGGGCAGGATTACCAACGCATTGATATCGCGCGTGGCCGAAAGATCCTCGATTGCAGAAACCTGGTCCGCGGCCGAAGGCGAGGTCTTTACGATGACCTCAATGTTAGGGAAGGCTGCTTCTATTTCCTTGGCAGCCGCTTTCGCGTGATAGACGACGCCCGCCGTCCAGCCATGGTCGGCTGCGGGAATGGATACCGCGATGGTCTTTTTGTCCTGAGCAAAGGCCGATCCGGCAATCAGCAACGAGCCGATGGCTGCGGCTGCGACCCATTTTTTACTAAACATTCGTTCCTCCCTTGAAGTGGACCTTTGAGAAAATGCAAGCCGCGTGGTCCGGGCGCGGGTTATTTCGAAAATCTCTGGATCAGCATGGCAATGATGATGATGACGCCTTGAACGGCGGCAACGAGGTATTCGGAGACGAAGTCCGAAAGCACCATCAAATTGGCGATCAATTCCAGAATCACGGCGCCTGCCACCGTTCCCCAGATATGGCCCTTGCCGCCGCGAAGCGCCGTGCCGCCGATGACGACGGCGGTAATGACCTGCAATTCCCAAAGCACGCCGGTCGTCGGCGTTGCCGCGCCAAGGCGCGGCACATAGCAGATGGCGGCGACAGCCACGCAAACACCCTGAATGGCGTAGGCGATGGTGCGTGTCCGGATGATCGAGATACCGGAATAGCGCGCGACTTCCTCATTGGCCCCGACCGCAACGCAGCGGCGGCCGTATTTCGTCTTGTAAAGCACGAAGGAAGCGACGGCTGCGACGACAAGCGAAATGAGGACAGGGACCGGTATGCCAAGCACGGTTCCGAAATAGACCGGCCGGTAGGCTTCACGCAGGCTCTTGTCGATCGGGATGGTGCCGCCATCGGACAGGTACGTGATCAGCGCGCGAAAAATTCCCATGGTGCCAAGGGTGGCGATGAAAGGTTCGATCCGGCCCACCGTGACGATAACGCCGTTGGCGAGGCCGCAAAGCAGCCCGGCCACGATCACCATGCCCATCCCCGCCACCAGCGCGCCGGTGCCGAGGCTAGGAACCATGGCATTCATGAACAGGATCATCACGCCGGTAACAAATGCCGCCATCGAACCGACGGACAGATCGAGGCCGCCAGATGAAATGACGAAGGTGGCGCCGACCGCGATGATGACGATGAAGGAACTGCGCGTGACGACGTTGGTGATGTTGTTGGCCGACAGGAAGTCCGGATTGATCAGGAAGCCCACTACAAGCAGGGCGGCGAGAGCCAGAAACGGCCCGGCATCTATCCAGTCGATACGAAAGCCTGACGGTGCCCGCAGCGTCGCGGCTGGTGTTTGCGTCATATCACTCATGGGCAGGAATCTCTTTTTTGGGCAATTTGTCGCCCGCGTCGCTCGTAGCAAGCAGCGCTACGTTGCTCTCGGTCATTTCGGTGCCGGACAACTCGCCGTTGATGCGCCCACCACGCATGACGAGAATGCGGTCGCACAGCCCGATCAGTTCCTGCATCTCCGACGAGATGACGATGCAGGCTTTCCCGGCGCGAACGAGTTGTTGGAGAAATTCATAGATCTGGCTCTTGTTGGCGATATCGATGCCACGCGTCGGCTCATCGATAATGACCACGGAAGGATCAGTGAGCAGGATTTTGGCCAACAGGAGCTTCTGCTGGTTTCCGCCGCTCAACTGGCCAGCCCTCACATCCAGGCTTTTCAGCCGGATGTCGTAGCTTTCCACCGCGCCATACAGTGCCTCGGCCTCTCGCCTTCGGTTCAGATAAAAGCGAGGGTGGAAGCGTGAAAGCGCCGACAGCGTAAGGTTTTCAGCAAGACCATCCTGTAGAAGAAGGCCTTTGCCTTTACGGTCTTCGGTCAAGTATCCAATACCTGCCTCGATCGCATCGAGCGGCTTCGTGACGTGGATGGGCTTGCCGCAAAATCGCAGCGATCCGACCGTGGCCGGGCGCAGCCCTAGAATGCCCTCGAATACTTCGGTGCGACCCGCACCGATCATGCCGGCAAATCCGAGTATCTCTCCACGGTGAACGGCAAACGATACGTCGTCGGCAAATCCGGGAACGCTTACGTGCTCGGCCTCAAGCATCGGCTCGCTTCTGGAACTCGCCGTCTTCGCGGGATAGAGCGTTGCCAGCTCCCGACCGACCATCAGATTGGCCATAGCGTGCTGGTCGAGCGTCCCGCCCTCGTAGGTCCCCACCATCTCGCCGTCGCGCAGCACCGTGATGCGGTCGGCGAGTTGCTGCACCTCATCAAGTCGGTGACTGATGTAGAGAATGGCGGTGCCCTGCTCCTTGAGCCGCCGAATGAGGCCGAGCAGCGTCGCCACTTCCTCGTTCGTGAGGACCGCGGTCGGCTCGTCGAATATGACAAGGCGATGCTCCTCGAGCAGCGCGCGGGCAATCTGCACCAGTTGGCGGTCAGCCAGGGCAACGTTTCGTACGAGCGTGTCGGGAGAGACTTCGCAGCCCATCTCCGCAAGCTTGACCGCCGCCACGCGGTTCATCGCGCGATCGTCAACGACGCCGTTGCGCGTGAGCTCCTTGCCGAGAAATATGTTCTCGGCGACCGTCAGTCCTTCGGCGAGCAATATTTCCTGATGGATGAGCACGATCCCGGCGGCCTGGGCCTCAGCGGCGCTGCGAAAGGAAATCGGCTTGCCGTCCATCGACAATGTGCCGGTCGTCGGCTCCGCATAGCCGGAAAGCAGGCGCATGAAGGTGGATTTCCCCGCGCCATTCTCGCCGATGATCGCGTGAATCTCGCCCGCATGGATGTCCAGCGTGATGTCGGAAAGTACGGTAACCGGGCCGAATTTTTTCGACAGGCCTTGTGCGCACAGCACCGGACAGTCGTCTACTGTTCCGCTCCTGGTGAACGCGCCATTCGCGGGACGCGTCATTCTTCGAACGCCGGCAAAAGGCGATCGCGCGAGTGCTCGATATGCGCGCGCATGGCGCTCTCGGCTTCGTCGGGATCGCGGTTCGAAAAGGCCGACAAGATGGCCTGATGCTCATCGAGCGCTTCTTCGGTCACCCGAGAGTGAAACATCAACCGAAAGATATGAAAATGCGTGTGCTGCGCCGCCAGCAGTTTTCGGATGAGTTCATTACCCGCGAGCTGCAATATCTCGTCGTGAAAAACGGCATCCTGCCGGGCGAACTTGGAGTAGCGAACGCGGTCGCTCGCACCATCACGCGCCATGACGCCGGCAGCCTTGACGAGCTCGCGCATGCTGGTCTCATCGATAGCCATCGCCGCCAATCTCGCGGCATTCGGCTCCAGCAACAGACGCAGCTCATAAAGCTCATCGAAGCGGCGTCTCACGATCTGAGGAGCGGCGCTGTAGCCGACCAGATGCGTCTTCACCACCAGCCCTTCTCCCTCAAGGCGGCCCAGCGCCTCACGGATGGGGGTGTGGGACACGTTCAATTCCCGAACGAGATTGTCCACTGTGATGCGCGAACCCGGCGCGATCTTGAGCGCCATCAGCTGACCGAAGATCGCTTCGTATACATCTTCGGCGAGGCTGTTCGCCCTTTGGATCGGGAGCGTCTCGCCAATTCCTGAATGTGCTTCGGAGATGATTGAAGTCGTGCCGCGCATTTTTGCCCCTTGACAATGGGCGGCTTCTAGCACGATGTTTGCGTCTATGCAATCGGATATCCTATACGATTTTATTTTACGAGGCCGCCAAACTCTGCCAAGGCTCTGAATAAACGACATCCTTGTTCCAACCGAAGCAGACCAATCCGTTCAACCAGGGACTTCTAATATGAGCCTGTACGCCGCCATCCGCCTGCCACGGGAAATTCTGTTTGGCAAAGGGCAACGCGCCGCACTTGCCACGGTTGCCGGACGTCTCGGCTCGCGCGCGCTGATCTGCACCGACGAGCGGTTTTCGGGCACTGGCGTTTTCGGCGAGATCGTTGCTTCGCTGCGTGCGGCCTCAATCGACGTTCATGTCTACGACAAGGTGTTGCCGGACGTCCCGAGAGATACCGTCGCCCTGTGCGTGGAAGAAGTGCGAAGCTTCGGGCCAGACCTGGTGATCGGGATTGGCGGCGGAAGTTGCCTGGACATGGCGAAATGCGCTTCGCTGCTGCTGACCCATGGCGGCAACCTTCAGGACTATTACGGAGAGTTCAAGGTTCCGGGGCCGATATTGCCGGTGATCGCAATGCCGACGACAGCCGGGACTGGTTCGGAAGTCACGCCGGTGGCTGTGATTTCCGATCCGGACCGTACGTTGAAGGTTGGCGTGTCCAGTCCGTATCTCATTCCAGGGGCTGCTATTTGCGATCCGGACCTGACCTTGACCTGCCCTCCCGGTCTTACCGCTATTGCCGGGGCTGACGCTCTGACGCATGCGATCGAGGCATTCACAGCAGCACGGCGACCCGGCGATGCCGAACTGGCACAACGGCATGTGTTTATCGGCAAAAGCTCGCTTAGCGACCATTTCGCCCTGCTGGCGATCAGTCTCCTTGGCAAAAGCCTGGAAAAAGCCAGCGCCGATGGGGGCGACGAGGCCGCCCGCGCGGACGTGATGATGGGTGCTTTGGCTGCTGGCTGCGCTTTCGGCACAGCCGGGACAGCCGCCGCCCATGCCATCCAGTATCCAGCCGGCGCGCTCACCCACACCGCACACGGTCTCGGCGTGGCGACAATGATGCCTTACGTGATGATGTACAACCGCTCCTGCGCCATGGACGAGATGGCCGAAATTGCACGCGCGCTTGGGCTCGGAAATGCTGGTGGCAGCCGTGAACAGATGGCGGATGCCGCGATTGCAGAGGTCGCACGCATCTTCAAGGCGATCGGCATTACGCCGACGCTGGCCGCGCTCGGCCTGCCTCCCGAGAAGTTGGAGTGGACGGCCGAACAGGCGGTCGGCATTGACCGCCTCATCAAGAACAATCCTCGCCCACTCGACGGCGCTTCGATGCGTCGCCTGGTCCAGGCCGCCTATGACGGCGACCTTTCCGCAGCCGCTGTCTGAAGTATTCTCCATCAGGACAAGTCCCATGAACCTCGCCCAACCTATCCACCCCACCCCCCTCGATACGCTGGCAATAGACATACCCAAGGGGCTGTTCATCGACGGAGAGTGGTTGTGGCACCCCGACGCCAAGACGATCCCGGTTATCGACCCTTCGACCGAAGCGGTTCTCGCGGAGGTGCCTGACGCAACATTGAAAGACGCGGCTGCGGCTGTGAATGCTGCGGCCAAGGCGGCCCCCGGTTGGGCGGCTACGGCCCCGCGGAAACGCTCGGAAATCCTGCGCCGCTGCTTCGAGTTGATCACGCAGCGCTCCGAAAGTCTGGCGAAGCTTATCTCACTGGAAAACGGAAAAGCGCTACGCGATGCGCGTGGCGAAGTCGCCTACGCCGCCGAATTCTTTCGCTGGAACGCCGAGGAGGCGGTGCGCATCGTCGGGGATTTCGGGCTGTCGCCGTCAGGCACGAACAGGATCGTCGTCGACTACCAGCCGATAGGAATCTGCGTCCTGATCACGCCGTGGAATTTTCCGGCGGCCATGGCGACACGCAAGATCGCCCCGGCGCTAGCGGCCGGATGCACGGTGATCCTCAAGCCCGCGAGCGAAACGCCCCTCACCGCCTACGCTTTGGCCGCCATCTACCAGGAAGCCGGTGTGCCGGCAGGCGTCGTCAATGTGCTGACGACCTCGACACCCGGACCGGTTACAAACGCGATGCTCGGTGACCCGCGCGTGCGCAAGCTGTCCTTCACCGGCTCGACGGGCGTTGGCCGCACGCTTTTGGCCGAAGCTGCGAGGAGCGTCTTGAGCTGTTCGATGGAACTTGGCGGCAATGCTCCCCTGATCGTCTTCGACGATGCCGACCTGGAAGTGGCGCTGGAAGGCACGATGGTCGCCAAGATGCGCAACGCCGGCGAAGCCTGCACGGCAGCGAACCGCATCTATGTTCAGGCCGGCATCTACGATGCCTTTGCCACGAAGCTGGTGGAGCGCATGTCGGCGCTTGCCATCGGGGCGGGCGCGGACGACGCATCCGAATGCGGCCCGATGATCACCAGAAAGGCCGTCGACAAGATAGAGCGGCTCGTTGAGGATGCGGTCGAACGCGGCGCCAGGGTGCTGTGTGGTCGAACCCGCCCGAATGGAAAGGGCTTCTTCTATCCGCCGACCGTACTTGGCGATGTGCCGGCGCAGGCGGCGATGGTTCACGAAGAAATATTTGGCCCGGTCGCAGCGTTGATCCGTTTCGACGATGAGAATGAGGTCATAGCACGCGCCAACGAAACCGAGTACGGGCTGGCCGGCTATGTGTTCACGCGCGACCTGACCCGTGGAATGAGGGTAGCGCGGCGCATCGAAGCCGGTATGGTGGCAGTCAATCGCGGCCTGATGTCGGACCCGGCGGCACCATTCGGCGGCGTCAAGCAGAGCGGCCTCGGCCGTGAAGGCGGATCCCATGGCGTGCTGGAGTTCATGGAGGCAAAATACATAGCCGCAACCTTTTGATTCTGCCCGAGGGAGCCCGCGTCATGGAAGTCGATCCGTTCAGGACTAGAAACTATGCTCCTGAGTTTGATGAGCTGGTACGTGAATTCGTCGACAGGAGCCAAGCCACGCGTGCGACGTTGCGCTCGTCGCTTGATATCGCTTACGGCGACGACCCGACAGAGAAGCTCGACCTGTTCTTCCCCGAAGGCGATCTTGAAGGAGCGCCCGTCCATATCTTCGTTCACGGCGGCTATTGGCGCATGTTTTCCAGAAAGGACTTTTCCTTTGTGGCCGATACGGCGGTCAAGGCAGGAGCAATAACGGCCGTCATAGGATATTCGCTGATGCCCGCTGTCCGTATGGACGTGATCGTCGACCAAGTACGGCGCGCGAAAGGTTGGGTCCGCGATCACATCGGCCAGAATGGAGGCGATGCAGGACGACTCACCATAAGTGGCCATTCAGCCGGTGCGCACCTGTGTACATTCCTGTTCGATGAAGACGAGAAACCGTCCGGGGTTCGGGCCGGTCTGCTGCTTGGTGGCATCTACGATCTGAAACCGCTTCAATCGTCTTTCCTGAGAAATGAAATAGCCATCACTGACGATGAGGTAAGCCGCTTTTCACCGCTAAGGCGGCGGCACGATCCCGATGTTACTGTTTCGATTCTCGCGGGAGAGCAAGAATCCAAACCCTTCCATTCGCAGGCATTGGAATTTTCCGATCACCTCCGTGACCAAGGACTGAATATTTCAAACAGTGTGGTCGCAGAAGCCAATCATATGAGTGCCATGCGGGACCTTGGATTGCCGGAGAGCCAAGTAGGAAACGCATTGAGACGGCTTATCTCAGCTTGTTGATCGATGGTCCGGATCGATAGAAAAGGCGCGTTTTGTGCTCTGCCTGATTTAGGCTACAGACCGACCTGTCCCAGCATTTGGCGGCGTAGTTCGCCCAGCAGTAAAGCATGGCGCCGATAGTTTTGCAGTTAGGACGCGGTCTGTTCGTTCTGGGGAACATGGCGCGGCACGAGGCAGCATCGATATCTGCTTTGAACTGGTGCTTTTTCGACAGTTCCAACACGCCCGCCATGGCCGATCGGCTGGCGATCCCAGCGACGAAGCGCGCAAGGGTTCGGATAATCGGCCAGCCAATCTTCGCCCAATGTTCATGGCAATATAGGTTCGGACGATACCGGCGCTCTCATCCACGCGGCGCTGGCAGACGTTGGGATAGTGCATCTGGCAAGCTGGCTGGTCAGCGACATGATCGTGGCCCGCAAGTTGGTGGAAGTGCTTCCCGATACCCGGCAGCCATCCGCGCGTTCGACATCCATTCACGCCATTCGCATGCCTGGCAGGTCCCATATGGCAAAAGTCAGGCTGTTCGTTGCCCATTTACGCAAGACCTTCGGCACGCCGCCTTACTGGGACCGCGCTATCGGGCTGAGGTAGGCGGCTCGGCGCGCCTAAGGGGTCTGAAGAACGCCCGAATATCCTGCGCCAACAACTCGGGCTATTCCATCGCGGCGAAGTGGCCACCTTTGTCCAGCGAGGTCTTGGTGCATTGATCGGGGTGCGGACGGATTTCAACCTTTGATGCCGTTGGCTATGCCGTGGCTGCCTTGTACC